>JAKJJQ010000003.1:0-114004 GCA_021713415.1 Thiotrichales bacterium 19X7-9 | reverse complement strand
TGGGACAGTTGGTGAAGGAGGTAACTGGAAAGTGGTGGAGCGGTATGTTAAGAATCAAGGGTTAAAACTGGATGAAGCGCAATTGCGACTCTTTTAATACCCCGCTGCTTGCCGCGGGGATATTTATTTGAAAATATATGCAAAAAAATTATTTTATTCTATAGTTATTATTAATTATAAATGATTTGATTTACTTGGAAATAAATGCAAGGCACTTATAAAATACTGATTATAGATGATAATGAAATTGACCGAAAACAGATTAGGCGAGTACTATCAAAGTCTAATAAATTTCAATATACTATCTCTGAAATAGAGATAGTAGATCATCATTTAAATGCAGATTTACTTAGTAGTATGGATTGTATTTTAATTGATTATAATATGCCAAAGCTTAATGGCGTTGAACTGATTAATGAAGTAAATACCTTACTTAATGGCAAGACACCAGCAATGGTGATGATGACAGGTGTTGGTGATGAATTAATTGCTGCAGAGTCAATTAAATCAGGGGCTTGTGATTATTTAAATAAAAATCATTTTGATCTTGCTACATTAGAGAAGGCAATTTTAAATAGTATACAGCAAAATATATTAAAAAATGAGCTAAAGAAAAAAGATCATGAATTAAAGTTAATGGCAATACAGGATTCATTAACTCATTTACCAAACCGTGCTGCATTTCAAAAAACTTTAACGAAAATGTTATCAGCATCTGAGCGTTATCATAGAAAGTCAGCTCTATTATTTATTGATTTAGATGACTTTAAAAATGTTAATGATGGTTATGGACACATTACAGGTGATGCGGTACTTCAAGAAGTTTCAAAAAGAATCAATCAATGTATTCGAAAAAGTGATTTAGTTGCACGTATTGGTGGTGATGAGTTTGCAGTTATACTTGATGAAATTGTTGAAGATTATGATGCTGGTATTGTTGCTGAGAAGATTTGTCATTCACTATCAAAATCATTTGACATTGATGGTAAAGTCATAAAAATGAGTAGCAGTATTGGTATTTTTTGTTTTTCATCAAGCCATATTGATGAAGTCGAGTGCATTAAGCGAGCTGATATTGCAATGTATCGCGCTAAGCGCGATGGAAGAGGTAATTATCAATTTTATCAAAAGGAGCTGCATGATCAATATCTTGAGCATATAGAATTAGATGCATTAATTAAAGAGAGTTTGAAGCAGAATGAGATTTCTTTAGTTTATCAGCCAATTATTGAATTAACGACAAGAAAAATCATAGGTTTTGAAGTATTATCACGATGGTATAGTCAAAAATTACAAAAATTTATAAGACCAGATGAATTTATATCTTTAGCAGAATCTAATGGTTTTATACATGAGTTAGGTTTATGGATTATACAGACAGCTTATCAGCAATTAATATCTTGGCGAGATGAATATCAGTTTAATGGTTTTATATCAATTAACTTATCTCCTGTGCAGTTATCAAATCATCAGTTTATCGATAACTATCAATCCTTATTAAATGAAAACCAAATATTGTCGCATGTTACCCATTTTGAAATTACTGAAAGTACACTGATGAGTGATACTAAATTATTAATTGAGTCATTAGAATACTTAAATATGCGTGGTATTAAGATTCATATTGATGATTTTGGTACAGGCTATTCATCTTTAAGTCGTTTAAAAAACTTACCCGTGTCAGTACTTAAAATTGATCGCTCCTTTGTAAATGAAATAGGTGATGAAGTTAATAATGGTGTTATTAAAGCGATTATTTCTATGGCTGATGCGTTTCGTTTAGAAGTGGTTGCTGAAGGCATTGAAACACAAAAACAATTAGATTTTTTAATTAAACATGGCTGTCGAATTGGACAGGGCTATCATTTTTATAAGCCACTACAGCCAGAAGTAATTGACAGGGAGCTAATAAATAATATTAAAAATAATAAGCACTCGAAGTCATAACTTTAGATTGTAGCTTCATTACCAAACGTATTGGTAAGGGTAAGCGACTGCCGCCTTTAGTTTGGGCATGATCAGCATGTATTTCTTCATCAATTCGCATTTGTTTTAATATAGCCTTACTTTTTTTATCACCTTCAGGTAGGCGGTTAATATGCTCATCTAAATGCTTCATCACTTGGTTTTCAGTTTCAACAACAAAGCTATAACTAAGTTTGTCGCTGATAAGGCCTGCTGTGGCACCAATTAAAAAAGAGCCGGAATACCATAAAGGGTTTAGATAACTTCTTCTACTATCTAATTCATCCAAGCGTTGTTGGCACCAGGCAAGGTGGTCATTTTCTTCATCGGCTGCATGCCAGAGGTGTTGGCGAGTAGTTTGGTTTTTTGTCACTAATGCCTGACCTCGATAAAGTGCTTGTGCACAAACTTCTCCTGTATGGTCAACACGCATCAGTGATGAAGCTTGTTGTTTTTCTTTATCAGTTAATTGTGTTTTATTGTCAATTGAATCGCTTGGGTTTTGACGTTGGCTAGTGGTGCTTTTAGAAATAATTGTCTTTGCAGCATGTTCAATTTCTATTAATAGCTTATCAAAAAGAGAGTAATGTCGAGTCATTTTATGATTAACTTAAACTAATAAACATACTGGGTATTATAAAAGAAAATAGACTAAGAAAGAAAAGAAAAATTTAGTTATAAACTTGATTGAAAATAATTAAGACTCTGTTTCGTCAGATAGGAAGCTTTTTAGTGCCTCAGAGCGTGAAGGGTGTCTTAACTTTCTTAGTGCTTTGGCTTCAATTTGACGAATACGCTCACGTGTAACATCAAACTGCTTACCAACTTCTTCTAGTGTGTGATCGGTATTCATATTAATGCCAAAACGCATACGTAAAACTTTTGCTTCTCTAGGTGTTAGCGCATCTAATATTTGACGTGTTGCTTCACGCAAGTTTTCATTTGTTGCACTATCAACTGGAGAGTCTGTGCCTTGATCTTCAATAAAATCACCTAAATGTGAATCTTCATCATCACCAATTGGCGTTTCCATCGAAATCGGCTCTTTAGCAATTTTTAAGATTTTACGAATTTTATCTTCAGGCATGTCAATCTTTTCGCTTAGTTCTTCAGGTGTTGGCTCTTTGCCTGTTTCTTGAACCATTTGGCGAGAGATGCGATTTAGTTTATTAATCGTTTCGATCATATGTACAGGAATACGGATCGTGCGTGCTTGATCAGCAATAGAGCGTGTAATTGCTTGACGTATCCACCAGGTAGCATAAGTTGAGAATTTATAACCACGACGATATTCAAACTTGTCAACGGCTTTCATTAAGCCGATGTTACCTTCTTGAATTAGATCTAAGAACTGTAGGCCACGATTGGTATATTTTTTAGCAATTGAGATAACAAGGCGTAGGTTTGCTTCAATCATTTCCTTTTTAGCGCGTCTTGCAACTGCTTCACCAACAGACATTTGTTTATTGGCAGCTTTTAACTCTTCAATTGACATTGTTGTATTATCTTCAACTTGGATCATAGCCTCTTGAAGGTTTACAATCTCATCTTGGAATGGACGAATACTGTTATATTTAGTAACGATTTTATCAATCCAATTTAAGTTGGTTTCATTGCCATTAAAGCTTGAAATAAATGCTTGGCGAGTCATGCGGCCTTTTGCAGTGCATATTTGCATAATGCGTCGTTCAGCAAGACGCACCTCGCTCATATAACCTCTTAAAGCATTAATCATGCGATTGAGTTGAGGCGATGCAAATTTAAATAATAAGAATACTTGCTTTAGCTCTTGTATTGCTTGTTTGTATTCAGATGAGTCTTTTTTGCGAATTGCATATAAGGCTTCTAGCTTATCTCTTAGTTGGCCAAAATAAAGCGATGCAACTTCAGGGTCAGGCCCTTGATCTTCTTGAGGGGTTGAAGCATCACCATTGTCATCATCCATATCATTTGTAGCGGGGGCAGCAACTGCATCATCTTCTAATGTATGCTCGGGGTCATCAAGCATAGAGCCTACATCGGTTGCAGAAGTATCTATATCATCAGGAGAGTTAAAGCCTGTTAATAACTCTGCAAGCTTTGTAGGAGATAGTAAGACGGCGATATCTTCAATATTTTCATCATCAGCTAACTCTTCAGCTAAGCTCTCTTCAGCTTCTTGTAATAACTCTTCATATTTAGCTAGTAGATTTTGAGCGGTAATAGGACACTCAGATAATGTTTCAATAACTTGGCGAGTACCTTCTTCAATACGCTTAGCAATTTTAATCTCACCATGGCGAGTTAGTAAGTCAACAGACCCCATCTCACGCATGTACATCCGCACTGGGTCAGTTGTTCGTCCTAACTCAGAGCCAACTGAAGCTAATGCTTGCGCAGCAGCTTCTGCTGTATCATCTGTTGTATCAGATAATAATAACTCATCTTCATCCGGTGTATTTTCAAATACGCGAATTCCCATTTCGTTTAAAGCTTGAATAATTTCTTCTAAATGCTCTGGGTCAGTTGTTTCATCAGATAGATGGTCATTAATATCAGCATAAGTTAAATAACCTTGCTCATTAGCTAAGGCTATTAGCGTTTTAATATATGACATTTGTTCTTCTTGGTTATTTTCAAGAGCCATAATTTCTGTTCTCTTTTGTTTTGCTATTTTTTAGACACTGGATCAAGGCAGAAATTGTAAAACAGATTGTTGAATTTGTCCAATTTTTGCCTCAATTATTGATTAATTTTTTACTTATTTATTTCAATGTCTGCTAAGTAGTTGTTTCAATAGTTTTTTCTCCTGTATGTTAAGCGGGGTGTGCTTGCTTTTTTCAATCAGCCTACTAAGCAGTATATCATCATTTTTTTGTTTTAATTTGATAAAAGTTGCATTTAGTTCAGTTTGAACCTCTTTTAGGCTTAGAAATGGAAAATCAATTGCTGAAATTGCAAAGAGGTATTGCTTTTGTTGTGGGTGTTCTTCAGTCATATGCTCAAGTAATAATTGCGTATATGGTAATTGTTGTGCTTTTGTAATTAGATTCATTAATAGCATTAAAGTAATATTTGTATCTTCAGTTAATTCTTTAGGTATATGGATATCAGATGCAACTTGAGGTTGTTGTAAGATAAGCGCAATTGCTTTTTCTTCTAGTGATAGACGCTCTTTAATTAATTTAAGTGGCTTTGTGATTGGTTTTTTTTGTTGTGATGCTGTTTGTTTATGAATGTTTCTTTTTTGATAAGTGCTAATGGTATGATCTAATTGCTTTTCAGTTAGTTTAAACTGTTGGGTAAGTATTTGTTTAAACACAGTCTGGTAGCTAATATCCATTTTAAGTAATAGTTCAATGGCTTTTTCAAACATTCTAGCTTTAGCATCAGCACTGTTATCATCTTTTTCTGCGATAGAGGCCAGTGCGTACTCAAGTGCAGGTGTTGCTTGATCAACTAGTGCTTGAAAGCGATTTAAGCCGTATTTTTTTATGTAGCTATCAGGGTCTTCATTATCTGGTAATGTTAAAAACTTCACTTGGCGGTTGTGATTTAGCATTGGCAGTATCATTGTTAATGCTCGAATCGCTGCTTGTTTGCCAGCCGTATCACCATCAAAGGCAAAAATAAGCGTTTGTGTTTCTCTAAATAGGCGTTTGATATGCTGTTCAGTTAATGCAGTACCTAAGGTTGCAACCGCTTGCTTAAACCCATGTTCATGTAAGCTTATGACATCTAAATACCCTTCAGTAACCAATAAATAGTTAACTTGAATGCGTAATTTACGTAGCTCATATAAACCATAAATTTCATTGCTTTTATGAAAAATAGCTGTTTCAGGTGAATTTAGATATTTGGGTTGTTGTTCATTATTTAATGCGCGAGCGCCAAATGCAATTAGTTTACCTTGTCGATTTCTAATTGGAAATATCAGACGATTTCTGAATTTATCATAATAACGTCCAGATTGGTTTTGTACAATAAGTCCTGATTTTTCAAGTAAATTAAGGTCATATTTATCCGAAAACGTATCAAGTAAGATGCGCCACTGATCAGGTGCAAAGCCTAATGCAAATAGCTTTGCAGTCTCAGCACTGATGCCTCTGGATTTAATATAGTCAATGACTTCATGGGCGTTTGGGTGATGTTTTAGTTGCCAGTGAAAGAGCTTATTTGCTTTATCTGTTATTTCATATAGCTGCTCAATTAACTGTTTGTTATGATCACCATTTGTATTATTTGATGTGCTCTGTTGGCTATTAAGCTCATAAGGAATAGATAGGCCTTGGAGGGATGCTAACTCTTCAACAGTCTCAACAAAGTTTAAGCGTTCATATTCTTTTAGAAAGCCAATTACATTGCCGCCAGCACCACAACCAAAACAGTGATAGATTTGCTTTTGTGGGCTAACATAAAAGGAAGGGGTTTTCTCATCATGAAAGGGGCAGCAAGCAGTTAAATTAATGCCGCGTTTTTTTAAAGGTATCGCTTTGCCAATGATTTCAACAATATCACTAGATGCAACAAGTTGATTAATGAAATCTTGTGGGATTAATCCCTTGCCCATTTTAGGTTAACCAAGTTTTGATTTGATCAGCTGACTAACAATACCCATATCAGCTCGTCCGATTAATTGTGGGCGAATGATGGACATTATTTTCCCCATATCTTTCATTGTGCTAGCGCCAGTTGTATCAATGGCATGATTAATCAGCTCATAGATTTCTGACTCACTCAGTGGTTGAGGTAGATATTGTTGTAAGATAGATATTTCAAGTAACTCTTTTTCAGCTAGCTCATCACGCTGTGCTTGTTGATATTGCTTTGCTGAGTCTTTGCGTTGCTTGATCATTTTAGTTAATGTCGAAATTGCAAGCTCATCAGTGATGATTGCTTTTTCATCAATCTCGATTTGTTTTAAAGCCGCCAAAGCCATTCTAATGGTATTAAGGCGGTCTTTATCTTTATTTTTCATGGCAGTTTTCATGTCCTGCACCAATTGTGCCTGTATTTCAGACATAGACTCTCCCATTTATTATTATAGTTAGAGTAGTGAAAGCGTTACGCCAAACGTTGACGGAATTGTGCTTCACGGTGCAGTTTTTTCAGATGGCGTTTGACTGCTGCAGCTTTTTTACGTTTTTTCTCCCAAGTTTTCTTTTCGTGGAATTCACGACGACGTAACTCAGACATAATACCTGCTTTTTCACAAGTACGCTTAAAACGACGTAATGCTATGTCAAATGGCTCTGTTTCTTTGACGCGAACTGATGGCATGCTAAATCTCACCTCACTTAAATAATGTAGTTTGCCTGTTAATTTATAAATACATAACTTAGTCTAAACTTGCGCATTGTAATCAAAGGTGTAAGCTGTGTCAAAGTTTTTCATGAAACTTTTTTAGCTAATGCTGTTTTTTTATCTCTAAAGTTATAACTTAAATAAGTTTAACCTACTTTTTTTTAATTAGCTAATTGATTTTGATATATTTTAATGAATTTTGTGTGTTTTTCCTTGCAATTTGGTATCGGTTAAGCATAAAGTGTCACATAAAGAGACAACCCGTCAACAACAAAAAAGGAAATGGTTATGGCAAAAGGTACAATTAATAAGGTAATTTTATTAGGGCGCTTAGGTGCAGATCCAGAAGTTCGTCAAACACCAAGTGGTATGACTGTTGTTAATTTACGTCTAGCAACAAATGATGGTTATAAAGATAAAAACAGTGGTCAGTTTGTTGAAACAACTGAGTGGCATCGTGTTGTCTTATTTGCAAGACAAGCAGAAGTTGCAGCTGAATATTGTAAAAAAGGCTCATTGGTTTATATCGAAGGTCGTATCCGTACAAATAAATGGCAAGATCAGCAAGGTATGGATCGTTATACAACAGAGATCGTTGCAAGCGAACTTCAATTAATTGGTTCTCGTTCTGATAATCAAGCTTACCAAAGTGATGATTATGCTTCGCAGACTGATTCAGCTGAGCGTAAAACACCAGTAACTGAACAGGCGACGCCATCATTAGCAGAATTAGACAAAGACTTTAATGATGATGAGATACCTTTTTAAAGAATTATGATAACAAAAAATTGACAAATGCATAAAGGCAAGGTATGTTGTTGTTCATTTTTTAGTGTAAATGAAATATAACTAACTTTAAATATAGATAAAACTGGAGAATAACATTGGCAAACAGTAAACAAGCAGCTAAAAGAGCACGCCAAGCGGAAAAAAACCGTAAGCATAATATGGCTCGTCGTTCAATGATGCGTACTTTTATGAAGAAAGTATTAAAAGCAGTTGAAGTAAAAGACGTTGACCAAGCGAAAGAAGCGTTTAAAACATTAGTTCCGATTCTTGATCGCTATGCAACTAAAGGTTTGATCCACAAAAATAAAGCTGCTCGTCATAAGAGTCGCTTGAATGCTAAGATTCGTGCCTTAGAAACTGCATAAGTCTTATATTTTTTAAAATATAAATCTAAGATAGAAGCCTGCTTATTTAAAAATTAAGTGGGCTTTTTTGTGTTTGGTGGTTACTGTATCAACGTTGCTTTTTGTTTCACTTTAAAGCGACGTATAACACGATAAACGCGTGGTAAGCGTTTAAGCGCACGTAGGGAGCTTGCAAGTTCTGTTCGATTGGCTACTTCAATAATCATAGATAAAACACCATAAATACTATCAGATTCTTCAACATTAATTTGTTGAATATGAATGCCCATATTGCCAATAACCGTTGCGATATCAGCAATAGCGCCGGTATAGTTAGCAGTTTCTATCTGTAGTTGGCAAGCAAAACGTTGATTAACATTATCTCCCCAATCAGTACGAACAATTTGATGTGGGTTGCGTTTAAGAACTTTTTGTTTTTTTAATTCATTACATTTGCGATGATGTACCTCTAAGCCTTGATTAGGAATCATGATACCTAAAATCTTATCGCCAGGAATCGGATAGCAGCATTTAGCAAAATTAATATTGGTTGATTCATTGCCATGAACAAGTAATGCTGGGCTGAAAATAGAGGCACCTGATTTATACCGTGGCTCTTTATCACGAATACATTTAAAAATAAATTTAGCAACCTCAGTAGGTTCTTTCTCACCACGGCCAATTTTGATCAATAAAGCTTTTAATGAATTAACGCCGTATTCTTTGTTGATGCGTTCAATCATAGGATCAGTTAAATCTTGATCGATATTTAATTTATTTAATATCAAAAAGCGGTTGACTAAGCGTTTACCAAGGTTAAATGCTTCATCATTTGCTTGCTCACGAATATATTGCCTAATGGCGCTTTTGGCTTTACCCGTTTTGACAAAATTAAGCCAGGCAGGATTAGGGCTTGCAGTAGGAGAAGTAACAATCTCAACTGTTTCTCCATGAGCAAGTGTATAGCTTAATGGTGTCATTCGACGGTTAACACGTGCAGCAATACAGTGATTACCAATTTCAGTATGAATGGCATAAGCAAAATCAACAGGTGTTGCATCGCGTGGCAATTCAATAATTTCACCGGTTGGCGTAAATACATACACTTCATCTGGGAATAAATCAACTTTAACGTTCTCAACAAACTCAATGGATGAATCCGTATGCTCTTGAATTTCAGATAAGCGTTCAATCCACTGTTTCGCTTTTTGTTCAGTTAGACCTTTGGATTTATAAAGCCAGTGAGCTGCAATGCCTTGCTCTGCCATATAATCCATTTCGCGTGTTCGTATTTGAACTTCAATTGGTACACCATAAGGACCAAGTAAAGTAGTATGTAGTGATTGATAACCATTAGCCTTAGGCAATGCAATATAATCTTTAAATCGCCCTGGCAAGGGTTTAAATAAGCTATGAACTGCACCAAGTAATTGATAGCACTCAGTAACATTCTCAGTGATAATGCGAAAACCATAAACATCCATAATCTCAGATAGCGGTAGTTTTCGTTTTTGCATTTTTCGATAAATGCTATATAAATGTTTTTGACGGCCAATGATATGATAATTTTCAGGGATGTTAAGCTCTTTTAAATGATCAATTAATAATGCTTTTAATTTTTCATGTAAGCGTTTTCTATTACCAATGGCTTGCTTAACATTGGCTTTTAAAATACGGTATCGAAAAGGGTAAAGCGCTTCAAAGGCTAATTCTTCTAGTTGTGATTTAAAATCATGCATACCAAGACGGTGTGCTAAGGGTGCATAAATTTCTAATGTCTCATGTGCAATGCGTCGTCGCTTATCAGGGCGTAGTGGCCCAAGCGTTGACATATTATGTAAGCGATCAGCAAGCTTAATGACAATAACACGTAAATCATGTGCCATCGCTAACATCATTTTTCTAAAATTTTCAGCTTGTGCTTCTTGTTTGGATTTAAATTGAATTTTTAGTAGCTTTGTTACACCGTCGACGAGATTAGCAATCTCTTGGCCAAAATTAGCTTTAATATCTTCAGAAGTAACTTCAGTATCTTCAACTGTATCGTGTAATAGTGCAGCAATGAGTGTTTCTTTATCTGCTTTGATATCAGTTAAAACTTCAGCTGCGGCAACAGGATGGGTAAAATAGGGTTCTCCTGAACTACGCTTTTGAGTTTCATGAGCATCTGCACCAAAGATAAATGCTTTGGCAATTTCTTGGCGATCTTCATTGCTACAGTAGTTTGCTAACTTGTGGTTTAGGTTTTCAAATAAAAACATAAAAATAGTATGCGCTAAATTAATCCTTATACTTACAAAGTATAAATGAAAAAGGTATGTTGAAGCTATCTAAATGCAACTAATTATTTTTATTTGTATCAGATGATGGTGCTAATGTTTTTCCGGAAGATGTTTTTGTATTTTTTGCGCTTGTATTTTGTGCATTAAAATAAAACTCTTCAACAAATAATGGATGTGAGTTACTTGGTACGCCATGAGGTTGGTTTATATTCGCATTTGATTGAGGTTGAGGTTTTCCTGGTGCAACATCAAAACTTTTTTGCGTGCAGGCGAGTATGCCTAGTGATAGAATAGCAATAAAGAAAAAAATGGTTGTTTTAATCATAATTAAATACCAAAAAATTATTATTGATTTATAAAAGTATAGCAAAAATAATGAAAACTGAAATTATTAAAGATTTTAACGTAGCAATAGAACAATTACAAAATCATCGAGTGATTGCTTTACCTGCTGAAGCATGCTTTGGTCTATCTGCATTACCATCTAAAGACAGTGTTAAGCAGATTTTAATGCTGAAAGGTCGCCTACAATCAAAAGGGTTGATATTAGTTGGTCATCAGTTGGAAGTATTTAAAGATTGGATTGATGACTCACAGTTAACCGATGAGCATCAAAAAAAATTAAATGCCAAGTATGATAAGCCAACTACTTGGATTGTGCCTAGTAAGGTGTCAGTGCCTAAGTATATTACAGGGAATTTTGACTCAATTGCTATTCGAATTACCAAGCATCCGGTATTGGCTTATTTATCAAAAAAATTAAACTCAGTACTCATTTCAACAAGTGCAAATTTACAAGGACAGCCACCAGCAATTATAGTTGATGAAGTATTAAAGTATTTTGAGGGTAAAATAAGTGGTGTATTTGATGCTCAGATCGGTAGCGCACAATCACCAAGTCAAATTATTGATTTAATCTCAAATGAAGTTATTCGACGATAATTATTTTATATTTCAGAAAGTCAATTGAATTAATATCAATTGCTAACTAGACGTTTGCATTAATTCTGTCTAATATGAAGAGGAAATAAATATAGGAGTGTATCTATGAGTCGTGCGTATGATCACATTCGTATCGAAGCGTTATGGAACGAAGAAAGCGATGATAATCTAAGTAATGACCAATTTTATCGCTTGTTGATGGAGCAGTACAAAATTTATGTTGAAATGGCAGATCGCGCATCATTTAGAAGAACATTAATTAATCTATTTTTTATGATCGTTAATATTTCAGTTGTGAGTATTATGGCCTTAGGCTTAAGTCGAGCAACAAGTGGCGTGTCAATGTTTTTAATGTTAATTCCATTATTGGGCTTATTAGCAATTTGTTATGCTTGGTGGCGTTTGGTGCGATTTTATCGACATAGTGTAACCATTAAAGAAAAAATTATTGGTGAGTTAGAAAAACGTATGCCATCTGCTGTATGGCAGGCTGAACGTAAAGCAGTTGTGCTTAAAGGCGCGTTAAACCCATTACATCGACTAGAGAGTGTAATGCCATATATATTTTGTTTATTATATATTGGTATTTATGTTTATTTATGGGTCAATCCACCTTGGAATTGATCAATTACTGTTGACTTATAAAGACTTAAAGAAGGTTGTAGGAAGAGTATGGCTGATTTAGAATCATTAAAAGCGCGTTATGAGCAATTTAAAGCACAAAATTTAGCACTGGATATGACCCGTGGTAAACCTTCTCAAGCACAGCTTGATTTGTCTTTACCATTATTATCGATTTTAAATGAAAGTGACTATATGAGCGCTTCAAAAGTAGATTGTCGTAATTATAGTACGCCAAATTTACTAGCAGGATTACCGGAATTAAAAGCATTATTTGCAGAGTGCTTTGACTTAAAAGCAGATAATATTGTTTTAGGTGGTAACTCATCATTGAAGCTTATGTATGATGTTATCTCAGCTATGATGTTACACCCTTTGCCAGGGGCGAATACGACTTGGTCAAAAGAAAAAGTAAAGTTTCTTTGCCCATCACCTGGCTATGACCGTCATTTTGGTATTTGTCAGTCACTAGGTATTGAAATGATACCCGTAAAATTAACAGGCTCTGGCCCTGATATGGATGAAGTTGAGCATTTAGTTAAAAATGATGCTGCAATTAAAGGGATTTGGTGTGTACCAAAATATAGCAACCCAACTGGTGAGACGTATTCGGATGAGACGGTTAAACGTTTAGCTTCAATGAAAACAGCGGCTAATGATTTTAGAATATTTTGGGATAATGCATATGCCGTTCATTATCTACATGATGAACCCGATCACTTATTAGATATATTTAGTGCTTGTGATGATGCCAATCATCCAAATCGCGTATTTTCATTTGCATCAACCAGTAAAATTACCTTTGCTGGGGGTGGTGTTGCTTTAGTTGCTTCTAGTAGTGAAAATACTCAGTGGTTTAAAGAAAAACTTTCTTATCAAACCATTGGTTATGATAAGTTAAATCAATTAAGGCATTTGTACTTTATTGAGACGAAAGATGGCTTATTGCATCATATGCGCCAACATGCACGCATTTTAAAACCAAAATTTGATGCTGTATTAAGAGTATTAGAGAAAGAATTAGGTACTGATGGGGCGTTTGCTACATGGACTGAGCCAACCGGTGGCTATTTTATTAGTTTAAATACTAAAGATGGCTTAGCTAAACAAGTTGTTGAAATGGCAAGTGAAATAGGCGTAAAACTAACTCAAGCAGGCGCCACCTATCCTTATGGTAATGATTTAAATGATGCCAATATTCGTATTGCACCTTCGATGCCAACAGTAGCTGAAATTACCCAAGCATCTGAAGTTTTGGCTTTATGTATTCAGATTGTAACCATTCAAGCGAATGCTCACTGCGCAGTATAACCACCATCAATGGGTAAGATAGCGCCTGTTATATAGGATGCTTTACCTGAAGCTAAAAAGTAGGCTAATTCAGCAATTTCATTAGCTTTGCCAATACGTTTAAGTGGTTGAAGATTCGCTTCTTCATGATGAATATCAGCTAATGCAATACCTGATCGGTCACTATAACGTTTTACAGCCGCTTGGTATAATTCTGTATCAATTGTACCTGCTGCAATGCAATTTGCAGTGATATTGTGCTTAGCATAATCTAGTGCAATGTTTTTTGTTAATTGACCAATGGCAGCTTTTGTTAAACCATAAATAGCAGAGTTTGGTTTTGCTATACTACATTGATCAGAACCTATGGTAATAATATGAGCGCTGTTATTTGCTTTCATTATAGGTATTACTTCACGAATTAACACGAAAGTTGATTTTAAATTGGTATTGATAACATCATAGAAATCTTCATCCGTTGTATTTTCAATTGTTGCAGAGAAGTGTTTGCCAGCATTTGAAATGAGTGCATCAACTGTATTTGTCTGTGTTTGAATGTGTTTGATAGCCTGAATAATTTCATTGCTATTGGTTAAATCACATTTAATCCAGCAATCCTTATTGTGTTTAGGTTCGTTAATATCTAAATTAAAGACTTGCCAATTTTTGGCTAAAAATAACTCAAGGCAAGCTTCTCCAATCCCTGATGAAGCACCAGAGATAATAATTGTTTTTGTCATTGGTAAATTTTTCCTTATTTTACTTAAAAGTTAAATGCATAAAATTGATTGGCATTGTCAAAGAAAAGCTTTTTCTTGTCAGCATCATTTAAATTAGTTTGTTTTAATTGATTCAACCATGTTGAATAATTATCATTAAAATCAACTGGAAAATTACTACCATAAATTAAGCGCTCAATGCCGATTGTATCCACTAAATAATTTAAAAGCTTATTGAGTTCATTTAGTTTAAAATTACTTTTAAACATATTTAAGCCAGAGACTTTAATATAAATCGATTTAAATGGCTTAAGTGATTCAATGGCTTGAGTCCACAAGTGAAATTCATTATCATTATCCATAATGGGTAATGATAAGTGTTCAAGCATAATCTTGCCTTTGAATTGATCTAAAAAAGGCATGAGTTTAAGCCATTGTTTTGGGTAGAATTGTGCTTCAAAAATTAAGTTATAATCAGCTAATATTTGCAAGTTTTCAATCAAGTTTGAGTTAGTGCTTTCATCTGATTGCATTGGGTTATAATGAGCTAAGTTTTGATGCGCTAAAATATGGCGAATACCAATAATCTCTGGGTATTCTAGCAAACGCTCAATAGCAGTTTTAAATGTATTTGGTGATTGTAAAATATCAACAAAGGCAATGATTTTAAGTTTAATCTCTGGATGCTTTTGCGCTTCTTGAATAAGCCATTGCGTTTCTTTAAGCGTATCAACTTTTGAATCATGTGCTTCAATATGCACAATACCTTTAAGAGGATGATCAAGTGATGTTTTAATGGTTTCTAAAGTAAAGGATTTTTGAATGGCTTTAAAGTCATCAGATGAAAAAATCCATTGATTGTAGTTATTTTTTATATCCCATAAATGGATATGGCTGTCGATGATGTTCATAGGTTTTGGTCTAAGTTTAGATTAGGTTGATTGTCAGGAAAGCTAGTTGTTTCATTGTCATATTGAGCGTACTTAGATGCTTGTGGGCAACGATTAGCTAAGGCCCAGAATTCTTCATATGGATTAGAAATTTTCATAAATTGAGATTTAGTTTTTAAGCAAGTTTCTGAAGAAATTTCAATAATTGGTTTATTTGTTGATAAAGTTTTAATTTGAATCTTACAGGCTCTTTCTAAGTAGAAAAGTAAGTATATAGCTTGTTCAATAGAACTACCTGTAGTTAGTAGACCATGATTCCTCAGTATCATAACTTTTTTATCATTTAAGCTTTTAGCAATTTGTTCACCTTCATTACCAAGCGCAAGTGCATCAAAGTCATGATAAGCAACATCATTATAAAATCTCAATGCATGTTGATTAATAAATAATAAGCCGCACTCAAGGGAAGAGACAGCAGTGCCATAGATACTGTGAGTATGCATAGCGGATTGGATATGTGGGTTATTTTGATAAATTGGTAAATGAATATTACTACCTTGGGGCATGACAGTATAACCATTATCACCAACTACGTTGCCATTGAGATCTAGCTTAATTAACATATGAGGCTCAACTTTTTCAAATGCTACATCTAATGGTGTAATTAATATTTGATCAGTATTTGGAATTCGAGCACTTAAATGAGTTGATAATAAATCATCTACATTATTATTTTGAATAATATGATGACTAATTGCTAATTTTTTTCTTATATTGTTTTCACATTTGTTCATTAAATTAGTACTCCTTTAGGCTTGGGTTCTAATAAAGTTCCACTTTTATTTTTATTGCGGGCAGTCAATAGGATAAAGAGGTCTATGATAATTGCATATACAATAATAATGCTAATTTCAAATATTAGATTATTAATTACCCTAGACCAGGTCATATAGCCTGCTTTTACCATAGGGTAGTCTAAAAATAAATTATGTGAAATTAGAGTGATTGAAATTGAAATAATAGTTGCACTAGAAAAGCGTTTAAGTTTTTTAAGGAAAAAGGAAAAAATAATTACTTCAACTATAGCGGTGATTACAGAGGCAATTAATCCATGATACCAAAGTGGTGGAAAGCCTGATGATAAGGTATCTACAGCATAGCTTCTACTTGCTTGTTGTGCTTGCTCAGCAGGAAATATAGGTTGACTGAAGAAGCTTGAGGCATAAACAGTATATGAGAAAAAGCCATCACAAAATGTTCCAATTAAAACAATATATATTGCAATAAGGCGGCCTTTTAAAAATACAATCAAATCGGATAAAACATAAACTAAAGGAAAGATAAATGCTGAAAAACTAATTAACATAGAGTAATCAAAGAAGTGAAACATATGTGTTCTAAAGAATAAAGGGTCAGTTGTTATTTTGCAGGTTACATAAAACATAATAGCAAATAAAAATACAGCTTCTTTTTTTGTGTCAGTTTTAATTTTGATCATAATAAATACCAAGTTAAAGTTGTTTAATCAGTTTCAACCAATGTTAAAGTAGTTGATTCAGCGCTTTTTTTAAAATCACCACTATGGTGATGAGTAGTTGAGTTAACGAGTTTAAACTGTAAAAGCTCAAAACTATCTTTAGATAATTGGCTTATGATTTTATGGCTAGAGATAATTTCTTCTGCTCGTATTGGCGGAAGCTTTTTATCTTCAATAACATCATATAAAGTAAATAGACTATTAAAGTCATCATATTCTAGGTGATAGCGTACAGTAGGCTTTGATGCAATTTTTACTAATTCATGGGCTAGTAAGATTAATTCGGTTTTATCTAAATCATAAGCTTTAGATGAGCTAATAAATTCTTTTACGAGTTCAAGGTGTTCTTGACCATAAGCATTGTATTGAATATATAAAGTACCTTTAATTAATTGTATTTGATAATTAAATTCAGAGTCATTATTTTTTGATAATTTTTGAATAATAAGACTCAATTTAATAAGAGAAAATCCAATATATTTAATTCCTTTAGCCAGAAACTCAATACCAAATAATGTTCGAAAATAGCGAACTTCCTTCAATTAATTGTCCTTAAAATACCATTTATCTACTTTTAAAATGCATTATGGATGATAAAAGAATTTTAAAAGAAGTCAATATTCTTATTGGTGAATTAATATTTAGGTATAAAATTTATAGACTAAAAGTTGAATTCTAAAGCTTATCCAGTAATAATAAGCAAATTTTTTTATATAAAGATGCTATATTGTAGTTAAAAAGGAAGTTTGAATGAAAATTAAACAAGTTGAAATTTTTGATATTTACTGTACTAAGCGTCCCGCATGGAGCCCTGTTTTTGTAAAAATTATAACAGATCAAGGTATTACAGGTGTTGGTGAAGCTGGGCTTGCTTATGATTTAGGCCATAGTGCAGCAGCAAGTATGATTAAAGAGTTTTCTCAGCTGATACTTAATTTAAATCCATTTGAGCGTGAAAAAATTTGGAATAAAATGCTCAGGGAAAGCTTTTGGGGTTTGGGTGGTGGTCCTATTCTTTATGCTGCAATCAGTGCAATTGATACTGCACTTTGGGATATTCAAGGAAAAGCACTCAATGTTCCTGTGTATCAGCTGCTAGGAGGTAAGACAAATAATAAGTTACGTACTTATGCAAGCCAACTTCAATTTGGTTGGGATAATGAAAAACGTTATACTTTTTCAGACCCCGAAGATTATGCCCTGGCAACAGAGAAAGCAGTTAATGAGGGTTTTGATGCTGTTAAAGTCGATCCTATGATGTTTGATAAATATGGAGAGACCATTTTTGATTGTACAATACCGTTTAGGCGTGGGCATTTAAACTTAATTCGTCAACGTCTTCAGGCAATACGGGATGTTTTAGGTGATAATGGTGATATTATTTTTGAATGTCATAGCCTGCCGAGTGTTACTTCAGCACTACAGTTAGGAGAGATTGCTGAAGAGTTTAACTGCTTATATTTTGAAGAGCCTGTTAACTATATTAACAGTAAATTACATAAACCATTAAAAGACAAGCTTAATGTACCACTTGCAGCAGGTGAGCGACTATATCTAAGGCATGGTGTTAGAGAGTATATTGAAAGTCAAACAGTTGATATTTTACAGCCTGATATAGGTCTATGTGGCGGGCTAACAGAGGCGAAAAAAATTTGTGATTATGCTGATCTATATGATATTAAAATTCAAGCACATGTCTGTGGTGGGCCAGTTGCAACTGCTGCGGCTTTACATTTAGAAACTGCAATTCCAAATTTTATGATTCATGAGCATCATACTTATGCTTTAAAAGATTTTAATCGAGAGCTTTGTATAGAAGATCTACAGCCAGTAAATGGTTATTTTGAAGTTTCTGACAAAGCAGGTCTTGGAATAGAGTTAAATGATGAGGTTGTTAATAAATCACCTAAAGTGGTAATTAAATAAAAGAATTCTAAAAGAAGTCAATATGCCAATATCAATCAATGATTCTTTTTTTAAGTATTTTGATTAATAGTGTAATAGGGATTAGCATAATAATGACAACGATTAATTTTGATAGTAGTGAAACAAGGATAAGTTCTATGATGGTAGCTGTACTTTCAATACCATAAAACCAGATAAAGTAGCCAATGGTTGTAAATAAGATTAATCCAATCATTGTAGATGAAAAACTTCTAATACTATAAGCTTTACCTGCAAGTTTTTTCTTTAAAAACGACATAATACTGATATTAACAAGTGCACTGATAATTAGCGCAATTAATCCACCCCAGTAAACTCGAGCTAAAGCGCCTAATACATGGTCATAAGCATTTTGTGTATGAAAAGTACTAGGAGATGGTAGTTGAATGATTAGGCTTAAACCAACATCAAATAAGCATTCACAAATAAGTGTTATATAAAGTAGGAAGCGTGCAGCTTTTCTACCATATAGCTCAGTAACGATATCACTTAGTAAGTAAACTAAGGGAAATATAAATAAAGAAGCGGAGCCTATAATATTATGAAATTGAAACAGTTTATAAGTTAATAGATCACTTGCCGTCACTGCAGCGATAGATAGTGATGAGATAATAATTAAAAGCTTTTGACTAAATGTTAAGGCTTTGGGTTCCATTTGAAATTCCTTTTAAATGCTTAAATTGTCAATTTCAATGTGGATTATAAATAAATTCTTAAGCACTTAGCAATTAATTCAACCATCGAAGCTGAGTAACCCACATTGCCTGACATAAAGGAAAGCCCTTTATAAAGGCCAATTTTATATTTGCCTTTGAACTTAAATAAACAGATATCGTTGATGCTCGTTTCAAACATATCAGCATTTGGGATAAATAGAAGCCTATAGCCTGGTTTAATGCATACCGATGGATCTTCTTCAGTAATTTCAATAAAAAAATGATTATCTGATATCGCCTTTGAAATGGTATAAATAGGTTTTTTCTTGGGATAGTCTTCTAGTGCATAGACAGGAATATCATATTCAAGTGTTTTAACACCATCAAGATATAGTGAAGGTAATTTAAGCATTTGCTCAATACGGCGCGCATTTTTTTCGTTGATATGTCCTGAACCATTCATTCCTTTACTGAGCCCACATAAATCAACGCCAGTTAGGCGAGCTAATTCACGTATCGAGCGTATTTTCTTACGCTTCATGGTGTGCTCTATACGCTGTATCCGCGTTTGATAGATTAGATTGAGGCTTTCAATAGCTGACATGAGTTTACTTAACGTATCCATTGTTAATTACTCTGAGCATTATAACGAAACGATAATTGTATTTCAAAAGATAAATAAGTTAATTTTTATTGCTTAATAAACTCTATGTTAAGGTTTCAGAAATCCAGTTTAAGTAATTTTTATGCCCACTGGTGATATCAAAAGCGATAATTTCAGGTACATCATATGGATGATGTTTTAAAATAAGACTTTCAAGCTGAGCATATTTATCTGCTGTTGATTTAATGATTAATAATGACTCAGCATCCTTATGAATTTTTCCTTGCCAAAGGTAAACTGATTCTATTGTTGGCATAATATTGACACAGGCTGCTAAATTAGATTCAACCAATAACTCAGCCATTTTTGTCGATTGATTTTTAGGTATGCTAACAAGTAGCATTTGATATTTTGGGCTATCCATAGTTACTATCCATTCTACGGTTTATAGGCGTAAATATTTTTTACAATCACATCGCCTTGATTCATTGCATCTGCTGTTAGCTGATAACCTAATTTAATTTCATTATAAGCTTGCTCACCAAATTGGCCAATAAATTGATCTTTAATTGCTTTAGATGATAAATGCTCAACAATTTCAGTATTATAAATGGCATATTCTTTGGTTTGATCAATAAGTTTAAGATTTATAAATCCAATTGATTTTAAAAGATGAAGATATTCATTTTCAGTAACTGGAAAAAGTGATAAGCCTTCTGTTTCAGCCATTTTATCGAGTGCTTTGCCAAATGAATAAGCGCATTTACTTAACCAATCATTAAGTACAAAAACACCACCTGAACTTAAAGTTCTGTATATCTCTTGATAGAGTGGTTTTTTATTTTTTAAGTGAACTAGAACACCTTTACTAGTAATAATGTCAAAATAGTTATCTAAAAAATCTATGTGATTAGGTTGATTTGCATGGTGAAAGTTTAAATTAGTTAATGTTGGCCATTTATTTCGGCTATAGTTGATTAAATCAGGGTTAATATCAGAAGCAATCATTATTTTTGGATGGTAGTGTTTAGCTAAGTAATAAGCCATACCACCAAGGCCACAACCAATCTCATAAATGATTTTATTATTTAAATCAATATCGGTAAACAAAGTATCAATGGCTTTTGTACCACCTTCAGACATCATGCCATCGCCATAGGCTAGTTCTAATTGCTGGCAATATTCAATTGGATATTCATCAATAATTTGATCAAAATTATCCATTAAATTCATTCCTTTATTTTAAAGTTCATAAACATCGATATTAAAGAAGCTTCCAATATGGTTAACCCAAACAAGCGTAGTTTTTTGTGGGTTAATGGTGATTTTTTTCTGTTGGGAACCAACCATGATCGTATAATTACCTTTGTCGAGGAGCGATTCATATAGCTGAACGCTTTGAGGTAATAATAGCCAGCTTCTTAAATCAGCTTTTGAAGTAACAATACTATAGACAGACCCTGCAATCCAGCCTGCAAAGCCAGCATCTTTGTGTAGTTGATAGGTAGCTAATGATTTAAAAATAAGTCTTAATACTTCGCGTGTAATAATTGCAGGGTATTGCTCAGTTAGTGATTTAGCTGCTAAAAGGTTAGTATCAACTAGCAGTGCTGTTTTACCTGATTGTAATTGATGGTTATTTGACTTAACACTGACAATTGTGCTATGAATGGGAGCATTTGCATGACTATAATAAGGAATAGCTAAGTTTTGAATACCTAGATTACCTAATGGCAGTGGCAAGTAGAATGCTTTTTTAGCTTCAACAAGGCCAGATTCATAAAGCACAACAACTCGTCCTTTCTGACCAAATGGGTTGCCACCATTAAAACCGACTTTCATTTGTTGATAAGTATCTTTAACATAAGGGTTATCTGGGATTAAGCGAAGTGCATTTTTGATAGAGATAAATGCATCATTATAATCATAATCATCGGCCTCATAAAGAATCGCTTCAAGATAATAGGCAAAACCATTTTCATAGGCATTGGCTATATTTTTTACTTGCTCTTGCATAGAAGCAATTTCTTTATGTTTACTTATGTCAAGGTCACTTTGTTTAATACCAAATTGACTATAATCATCTTCAATTTTTTTGTTGCCTTGGGTTGAGATATCTTTTTGTCTTTGAATCCAAGCTTGGGCTTGAGAAAGTCTACGAATAGATACTAACGCATTGGATAGATCATTTAATGCCAAATAATTTTTTGCTTGATAGGCATATAAAAATGTTTGTTCATAATCAGGGACATCATAGGCAAGTTCAAGGTCACTGGTTGCAAGTGCACCTGCACCTGAAAGCATTTTTGAGACTTGAATTTTTGCTTTCATTTGTGCTTGACGTACGGAAGATATGACATTTGCATAATCATTAAGTGATGTTTTATTTTCATTATTGAGTTGATTGATGCGACCTAATTCAAGTGCGTAAAGATTAGGATCTTGGCTTTCTGAAAATTCATCTTTATAAGCTTTGATGGCAGCTTGGGCATTATTTTTAGCAACATCTTTTTTAGTTGATTGCATTTTTTTTGGATAAGCGCTTTGTAGTGTTGCACAGCCAGTTATGGTAATGGCAAGTAAGATAATAATGATTAATTGAAGTTGTTTAAGCATCGATAAGCTCTATGATTTGGTTTGATTGATAACTTTTTCACTAATAGCGCGACTTGCTTTATTAATTAATAGTCGTTCAACAGTTTTAAGATCATTATCTGGGTCTTGTAATAATTTAGTAATTTGATCTTCAGGAATGCTAACAGTGACAGTGTCGGCATAGAGAATTTCCATTGTTGCCATTTCAACTAATCGAAAATTAATTGTTGTTGAAGCAACATAGTGATCAAAGCTTGAGCCATAAAATTTTTGTTTTTCATTTTTGATATTTAATTGATCAATGGTACCAACTAATAGATAATCTGCACCAATCATTTGACTTAGGCGAGCTTTATCTAAGTTATTAACATTTCCACTTGCTAGAATCGCTGCCTCTTTTGCATATTGTGAAAGATCGGCATTATTGCGATCAATCATACGAAACTGACCTGATTGGCTGATGTCAGTTACAAGAGATTGGTTTAAAAGACTAATGCTACGATTAGGTGCAATAGGGCCTTCAGCTGCAGAGGGTGCTAATTGAAATGGTAGAACAGCAAAAGAATATTTTTTAGCATGCGCATCTGATTTACTAATACCTTTATATTGGGCAAAGGTCATTTTTAGTGTCACATACCACTGATTATCTTTTTGTTCTTTTTTGATTAATTGATAGTTAAGTACAGTGCCGGCTGTTGCTGCTTTTACAGCGCTTATATTATCTTGAGATAAAATATCGGCACTAACTGGATAGCTTTGATTACCAATAGTTACATAACCTTTTGCAATGGCTTTTTCATTAATCACGGCATTGATTGAATTAACATAAGTACCATTAACTTCAGAGACACCATTAATGATGGCATTTGAAATAGCTAAATTAAGCGTATCACCTTGGCCTTGAATATCCCTTGTTTCAGTGGTTAATGTTGGATTTGCATAGACATTAATAGAAACAAGGCTTAATAATATAGCAAAAATTAAAGAGAAATAAGATAAACGTTTCATTGTTTCCTCCATTTATCTGTTAATGGACAAAAACTTCAATTGACTTTAATTACCAGCCAAAAAGTGTTTTCTTTTGAACTTTTCTGATTTGCTTTTCTGCTTGCCAAACAATAGTACCAGTTTGTAAATCAAGCATTTTTAAGGTAATTAAGAAAAATATAGACTGTTGTGAAGAACCTTTAGCATCGATATTAGCAATGCTACCAGTAATCATGTAATGTGCGCCTAATTGATGGCCCATTGCAACAGCAGTTTTTTGATCAACCATGCCAGATTGTTTTTGATATTCCATCTGCTCTTTCATCGCTTGGACTTGCTTCATATCAGTAAACTGGAAGTAGCCACTATTAATTATGCGAGTGGATACAGTATTCTCTAGCATATTAGTATTAATATGTTCATTGGTTTCATTACGAATGCCGCTAAAGAATACAACTGGCTGTTTTTTACCGAAGTCAGTAATGCGTTTGATATTCTGTGACTGAAGCATACTATCAACCATTTTTTGTGTCGTTACCTGAAGGTCAGTTGAGCTAAAATCAATTGATGTTGTATCAACATCATCGGGATTAGTATATTCAACTTTTGGCGAGCATCCAGCTAAAAAAGTGATTAGTAAGATTCCACTAAAAAGGGCAGTAATAAAATTTGCCTTAGATTTAATCATTCTTGACTCCTACGGTTTTAATTTAAATAAATCTTAATATTCTGTAGGAATTATAGCGAAATTAATTGCTATTCGCTAAGGAAATTATAAGTTTGTTATGACATATAAATTTTATTAATAGAAATTAATCTATTAGTAATTAAAGCCAAAACTTGGGTCTGGATAAGCTGGCCCTAGATTGAATGGTGAAGGCGGTTGTTGAGCTCCTAATCTTGGCGCATTTCTTGGAGCGTTAGGTACTTGGGGAGCAGCATTTAGATTTAAAGGTGGAATGATATGAGGTACTGCTTGTGGAGCTAATCTTGGTGCTCTAGGTGGTTGTTGATTTCTATTTCTGCTTGACATAATTTGTCTCCTAATTTTTAAGTTTATTTAAGCAAAGTCCATTATAGATGAATAGAAGTATATTTAAATGCTGTAAAAATAATATTCGATTTAATTATCTTTGTGTTTGATTAATCAATTATAAGATAAAATAAAAATTTATTTAATTATTTATTATAAAACAAATAGTTGATTGCTTTGAAAGTAAATTCAAGATCGGCAAAAAAGAGACTGATTATATAATAAGATTAAACTTTTGTAAATAAATCTTCTATAAAATATGTAACATTATTTATATAAATTATAACTATTATTCTTATAAAATCATTATGTTTCAATTAATTAATTAATAATAAAATGGAATTAAAATGGCAAAACTTAAAATAATTAGTTGATTTAATAATCAAACATATGAGAGATTAAATATTAAGTCATATGATTTAAAGGTGATGAAAAGTTCCAAAAATAAGTCTTTTAAAATTTTCATAATTGGTTGGTTGTGTTTTAGCTAGGAGGTTTGCTATGAAAGAGTATATTGGTTTAACAAGTTGGTTAGAATCAAAATTTGTTGAGCGAGTAATTAGTCAAAAATTGTCGTTACAATTAAATACAGCAGTCTCTGTACCAGGCCTTGATGATGCTTCATCTATTGAGTTTGCATTAAACCGATATAATGATTTATTGGGTGAGGAACGTTTTATCCCTGAACCAACCAGTAGAAGTGGTTATCGTAAAGTAGGTCAACCATATGGTAAAAATTGGAATGCGTATGAACACTTTGTGATACCAGTTAATACAGGTGCGGCCCATAATGAGGCAATCATCTTGTTTCCTGGAACCAATAAAGCTATTTTTATTGATCCAATGGGCGGTGGTATTCCTGGAGATAGAAGAAAGGAGTTAGCACAATTAGGGTTTACTAATATTTTATCAACGAAACAAGTACAAAAAGATGGCTATCGTTGTGGTGATTATACAGTTTCGCTGGTTGATAGGATACTATCAGAGGATGATCCAAGTAGCTTAGATCAATCAGCACTCGATATTATTTCGCAGCAAATAAAGCAATTAGATAATGCAACATTAAACTTACAGCGAGCTAGTTATATACAGCATTACGTTAATGCATTAGAAGAAGACCCTTTAATTACAACTGAGCAAAGACAAGTTATTGTCAGTGATAGTTTAAGTGATCAAATTGCTCTATTAAATGATCAATTTTATAGTGTATTTGTGACAACAGCATCAGATGTTGCTGTATCAGAACATGATCGTGATGCAAGATTTAGAGATAGTTTAATTTATCGTCAATACCTTAGTGGTAGCTTATCAATAGGGGAGGCACAAAGTAAACTTCGTCGTCAGGGAGTCGATGAAGAGTTTATTATCAAAGTTGAAGATACAGATACTAAATTTGACTTTGACCTTGAAATATTATTTGATGAAATGATAATAGTTGATGCGTATGAAGTTGAGGATACAGTTGATCGAAAGTCTTTAATGAGGCAGCAAAAAGTAGCTAAACTCGAAAAAGAAATTCAATCTCTTCAAGCAAAAGCGTTACAATATTCTCAACTTATTTACGATGCTAAAAAATCTAAAGCGTCTGATCGATCTCTTTGGCCTGAGAAAAGTGATGCTTATGCTGATAATTGCCTATTACGACAGCATTATTTAAAAAGTAAAAGCAATCATATTGGTTTGTTAAATGATATGGTGGAGTCATTTGGTCATGTAATGCTCAATAGTGATCAAATTGATTTAAATGTAGAAAAAAGCCTATTATTAAAGAGGTTTTCTCAACTAGCTGAAGTTTTTCCCAAAATAGTATCACAGCTTAAAGATTGTGGTGAAGTAGCTGAGTTAGATAGGTTAATAGAAGCTGTAAGTACGCCAGATAAATTAACAGAAGGCGATCTTAAAAAAATACAAGCAATTGTTACAGGTGCTCATTTTGATCAATTAGTTAATCAAATTAAAAATGTTGATCTAATAACAAGGCAAGTAAATGAGCTTGAACAGCAAATAAGAAAAGCTTTAATTAGCTCACCTGAATTTATTCATTATCGTACGGATAGACAGGCATTAGTTACAAAAAAAAGTGAAATTGATATTACATTGATGAACTTAAGGTATGAGCTATCTGAGTTATTCCAAGAAGCATTAAAAGAAGATTTAAGTCAGGTTAAGCGAGAAAAAATCTTACCAATGCTAAATGGTTTTATACAATTAGAAGCAACTTTTAAACCCTATATAGAGGATATAACTGATACATTGCGTAGTGATGAAGCTGAAGGTTTACAAGCACTTTTTCAACAAGCAAAAGAATTACAAGTTCATTATCAAAAGTATAATGAATTAGTTCAGCAGCGTGAAGAGCGAAAAAATATTTATTCAGACTTTCAAAGATTTAAAGATGAAAAATTGGGCTTAGGTGTTAATTTTCATATAATTAATGGATTAGTTAATAATGCATATCAAAAATATAAAAAAGAATCTGATAAGAAGGCAGAGCAAAAATTTGGTGTTTGGCTTGATTATTCAGTTAGTGTTTATGAGTCAGGTATTGAAAATTTAACAATAAAGTCATTAGCTAAAGCGCTGTTTGATGTTTATAATATAATCACAGATAGGAAAGGCGTTAATTCTAAAAGTGAAAAATATCTACTTGAACAATTAGCAAGCATTGGAATTAGAAAGGAACACTTAGTATCTTTTGAAGGCCTAGTAGATGCTATAAGTAAGTTAAATATGCCTGAACATAAGATGTTTAAACAGGCATCTCAATTAGCTAATGTATATTTTGATCGTCGTATTGAACTGCCTTACAAAGCATATATGGAGGCTGAAAAATTATTATTGGACAAGGAAAGAAGTTTACTTGATTTGGAAGGAAAAAATATTATTCAATTAAATAAAATTCGTCATATTGTTGATAATGAAGTTAATGTAAGAGAAAAGTTATTAGCATATAATAAAGCTAGAGAGTCTCTTCAAGCAGTTACAAATGATTTTGACAAGTTGAATAAAGGCTTTGAAGTTTTAGTACATAATGGTAGTTTAGATGACTATGCAGAAAAAAGCTTACAGGGTACATTATTAGAACTAGATCATGCAAATAAGGCATTAAATCAATTAGCAATAGAAGATTTTAATCAACGTATTAAACCATTATTACATACAGAAAGTAGTACTGATTTATCTATCTTTTTTTTAGAGCTAGAGCGAATTAATATGCATATTAGCGCCTTAACGCATTTATCTGATGAAGGCGTAGAAAGTAAAGATAAAGTATTATTTGGCCAGTTGAAACTTGCATTACTGAAACGATTTGAACAATTTGATAATTTTAAATATGAAATTGCGGAAAAATATGAGCGTTGTAAAGACGTATTAGCTAAAGATGAGAAAAATTTTTATGCTACCTATCAAGATTTAAACCAAAGTATAAATCAAGTATCAGGGCAAATGGTTAACTGCCAACGCGAAGTATCAAAATTAGTTTGTTGGTTGACTACACATAGTAGTCAAGCTATTCATTTACCTGATGATATAATATTGGATTTTTCAGGCATGGATTTACGTCATGTGGATTTAAGTAAAATTAAAAATGCTAAAGGTGGTGATTACGATTTTAGTCAAGTTAGCTTTAATAATACAGTATTAGGTAGTATATCGAGTGTTGAATTAGAAACTAGACTAGTAGAATTTAGAAAGGTATTTAATACACCAATTGATTTAAAAGCAATACAATCAAAACAAACTCTTGAATCAGAGGCTGATGCTTTAAAGCTTGTAATAGCTCAGTGGAATCAAAATTTTCCATTTTTAGCCGTGTTAGATGAATCAGAGATAGGTGAGATCAATGCTTATTTAGAGCTGCTATATCAAAAAGTTAAGAAAAATCAAGGATTTTCAACAAATTTTGCAAACCATATGGAAAAAGTGAATTTTAGACAAGCTAGTTTTTCAGGAAAAGTTGGTCATAGTGGTGTTATATTTAGTGAAGCTAAAATGCCAAATAAACTTTCTGGTATAGATTTATCAGATTGTAATTTATCTAATACAAATTTTCATCAATCAATGATTGATGAAACAACAAGATTAAATCACTCAGTTAATAACTTAGGTGGAGCTATTCTCAAGCCAACAAAAGGTCATTCTATTTCATTAGCAGGTTATACTTTTGATGGGCGTAAAGAAGGCATGTTACCTAGAGATTTAAGAGGTGTAGATTTAACAGGGGCAACAATTAGTAATTTGGATTTGAGTAAGTATATTATTGATAAAACTACCATACTAAACAATGTGACATTCAATCATGTTAGATTTGATAACTGTCAGATAAATGATGTAAATTTTTCTAATTGTACTTTTAATGAGCGCTGTTCATTTAGAAGTAATATTACAGATGGGCAATTTAATAATTGTCAGTTTGATAGTGTAAATTTTGGAAATTATAGTCAAGCGCAAAATTTTACAATATCAGCAAACTTTAACCATTGCCACTTTAAAGGCAGTACTAATATTTGGAGTGGTTGTGATTTTACGAATAGCCAGTTTAATGAAGTTCATCTTGATGATTTATATATTGGTGATATTCGTGCACCAATATCAGGTAAGAAGATAGTGATAGATAATCTAAGTGGTCGTCATTTAGATCAGGTTGGTGATAATAATATATGGTTGAACAATCGAGCTACACAGATTAACAATATAACAGCTAAACAATTTATTAGTCAGTTAACAACTTATATGAGTGATTTAAAACAAGCGGGCAAAAGTGCAAGCTCAATTAGATCAAGTGTAAAAAAATGGGTAACTGAGGTTGTAAAATCAAGCTTAAATGATGTAAGCGCCTGCAATGAAATATTAACCGAATTTAACCAATGGAAATTATCAACATCCAATGTATTAGCAGATAAAGAAAATCCAAAGTGGCGATTATTTAATAGTTATACTGAAGGTAAATTCTTAGGTATTAATAAAGGTAAAGTATCAGAAGCATCAGTTGGTGGAGAAATTTATCAGTTAATTAAGCAGAAATCAATACAGCTTCAAACAAGCCAAAAGATCTCTGATAGAGATACTTATTTTTTATCAGAAGACCAATATATTCCAAAAATGATGACGATGTTACTTAGTGGAGTTGATGCAGCTGCTATCCAAGAACGAGGCTTTAGATTATCAGCAGTTGAGAATATTGAAAGGATAAGGAAAGGTGAGGCTACCTTTGATCGTAAAAGTTTACAAAGGTTTAATTATTTTAAAGCTAATCCTGAAGAGTATAAAGACTTGAATCTATCTGAGCTAAGAGAATTTGTTAAAACTGATTTAAGTGAGGTGCATGCACAGAAGAAAAACTATATGGCTACACTTAAGTTATTACAAGATGTATTGACTTATTTTCCAGAAAGAATAGATCAAGCAATGAGTGCGTTATCACCATTAGAATTATTGCATTTATCAAATGCTTTAATTACGTTAGATGCAGAAGGTGTTGGTAGTGAGCTTTTATCTTCAGAACATAAAGATCGATTAATTCCAGAACAATTTCATGTAGAAAACACACTGGCAGAGTTTTTGAAAGACTCAATTGAAATGTCACTATCTAAAATGAAAAAAGCTGAAAAGGCTTATTTTTTACAAAAATTTATTAAGACACCTTTAACTGATCAAGCTATACTTTCTCAAGAGAGTATTAAAAATTATTTAGACGATAAGATAGATGCTCGAGAACTAGTTGATTCGATGGAGTTTCCACCGATTAATAAGTTTAACGTAATTAATGAGTTATTATTAAATTTTGATAACCAATATGTTTTTCATCAAATGAAAGATATAGAACTACACAATCAAATTGCTGCTAAATTTATTCAATGCTTTGATATAGAAAAATTTAAAGAGCAAAGATTTTCTGATGTAGTTAAGTATTTTGGAGAAAATACTAGCCTTTCTGAGCGAGATGCAAAGGCTAAAGTAAGTCGTTTATTCAAACAATTTGATATTGGTAAGAATCCGCTTTCAGTTAATTGGCCAGTATCGTTAAACCAAGATTTTGAAGGTTGCGAAAGTTATGATCAGTTAAGTGGAATAATCGCTTCTTGGGCTAGAAATAATGCTGAAAAACAACAAATTAATTCATTTGTAAGTGGTGTTATCTATGATGCTGTAAGGCTTTATTATAAAGAAGTAAAATTTGATAGGGAAAAAGTTAATAAAAGGCTTGAAGGGATTGCTTCAATAGATAAAAAGAATCACATACACATTAATATTGTAGAGTCTGAAAAGCGGTTATTAAACTTGTCAGATCTAAATCAGATATTAGCTAAGTTAAAAGGTTCAAGATTTATATCATCTGTTGTTAATCGCTCAGAAAAAGCTTTTAAGGCTGCCATTGAAGAGCATAGTTCAACTGCTCGAAATCATTTTAGACCTATTTCAGGAAAAGGTGACATGGTTATTACAACAGAAGGAGATTTAAAAACAGGTCTTAGCGTGACCCAAGGCTTCTTAACTTTGGCGTTGAGTACGCCAAAATTAAGAGAAACCAGCACTTCATTTGAATTAACAGGAAGCGATCGTAAATCATATAGTTCTGAAAGAACGCAATTACGTGTAAAACTCTCAAAACTAAATGCTTGTGCTAGAGTAATTGAAAGTAATCTTAAGAGATTAGGCCAAAATTATGCAGAAATTGGACGTTATGAAAGTAATATCCAACGCTTAAAGCAAAGCGGTGGCCTACTTGATAGTATTATTGATTTTATAGAAGATAATCCAAGTGACCAAGAATTAATTACACGCAATAAGCAAAGTATTGGTATTGTTAGAGACAGCATAAAACAGACAATTAAAAGGCTTTCTGAAAATATTGATAAAGCGATTGTATTATTTAAAGAGCTTAATCAATCATATGGTGATATTTTTACGAAAGAAGATTTTAAATTTTTAGAAGGTTGTAAAAAAGAGCTTCATAAAAGCCTTGATTTAGAGAATATTAATATGCAAGCCCATAAAATTGTAAAACGGATTACATCTAAATTAGATGAAATAGGCTATGATCGAGATAAACAAGATATCAGAGAGCCAGTTAATGATGGTGTACATCCATCAAGAAGAACAGATAAACTATTTATGGTATCTGCTAGTAAAAAAAATCAATCGACCAGTGAATTAGATCAAACATATTAGCACTTAACCGTAAGTATCTATATTACAAGAATATCAAACCAGAATGCTTAAAGATTAAGCATTTTTTGGTTGATAAGTAGTCTTTTTGTTTCATATTAAAACTTTAATTACTTGTCATTTTATAATATTTTTCTAATAATCAAAAATATAGGTATGCATCAATAACAAGGAGGTTAGTGATGAGTCCTCATGAATTTTATAAATTATTTATCAATACGTTATCCATTATTAATATTCTAGCTAAGCCCCATAGCAATTGGAATTGGCAGAATTTAGAGGATGCAATTAATACGCAGTTAATTCCATTTTTAGATAACCTAGATGCGGTAATTACAGATAGTACGTTTTTGGCAGATCATATTCAAAGCTCTAGTGTTGATTATCTAAAAGAGAATTTTAATGAGTTATATAAATATGAGTCTATACGAGCTCGTATTGGTCAATTAAATTTTGATGCTATTTTTTATGCTGAGATGGTATTAAAATGTATTTTTAATTTTCAGCATCCATTATTCAATCGTTTTATAGGGGCGTTTATTGATCAGCTCATTTCTGATTTTCCTGAAAATAAAAAATTAATGCTTCGTTTAAATGTATTGCATCAGATAAAGAAAGATTTCAAATTAAAAGTAGATATTTTAAGTGTTGGTGAGCTTTCTCAAAAGCTAGAAAGTAACCTTGAACAAGCAGCTGAATTACAAAAAGAGGTTGACTTAATTGATATAGATGAAATGGTGGTTCAAACTAGTAAAACTAATATGCTGCAACGTTTTAATGCTCAAAAGGAATTACTTGAGGATATCGCTTATCTTTATTGTTACGGGTCTAATCAATTTAGTAGTTATCAAAATATTAAAAAACATGATCAGAAGGATTTTGAGCGTATTTTTGGCCAATATTTGGATTATCGTTATGGGTTTCCAAGACTTAAAGCTTTTTATCAAGTTGAGAATTTTAATTTTAAAGACGCTTTAGATAAGCTTTTTATAGCATGTAGAGATTATTATTTACGTTTTAGTAGTCGACAATGCGGTAGTATTGCAGAGATTTTAAAAAATGAAGTCAACCAACATGAAAGTAGTTTAGGAGTAAAAGTTTTAACGGGAGATGCAAGAGAAAAAGTTGACTATACCTATGAAGTTTCTAAAGAAAATTTAGTTGACGAATATCAACAAAAGCAGTTAGCGTTTCAACAGTCTAAAAAGCCTTTAGAACGTCAAATGTTACAAATGACTATTCTAGAATTAGAAAATGAAGGCTATGATCTTTTAGCCCAAGCTCAAATTAAAGTATCTGATGCGTATCAATTATCATTAGATGAGTCTAAGCAAACCATAACTACACCAAGCTTAACTGAGACTCCAGTACCAGCGATAGAGTCAAATGCATCAGAATCACCAAAACTATCATTTTTAGAATCTGGATTACAAATGTCTCGCCAAGTTAGTAGTGTGTTATTTAAAAAATAATTATAATAAATTTATTGTTAATTATAAAAATACAATAAAATATAACTATATTTTCAATAGGAATGTTTCAATTTATTTCATTTTGTTTAAAATACTTATGTTGATTATAATAAAAAAATGTTACAGGATAATTCAAATAATTGTTGTAATTTATTTAATAATAAAATAATAATCGAAGTGGAGGGTTAGAAAGTTTTAAAGTCTTTCTAATAACTAGAAATCCATTTAAGTTTTGGAGGTTGCCAGATGATAAAAAAAGTTTTAGATATAGTTAAACGCCCTAAAGGTGAGTTTGGTATACTTCAAGATCGAAGAGATATAGAGAAAATTTTAAATATTGCTGAAGCGGAGCATGATCCTAAAGGTAAAAAAGAAGAAAAGAAAAAGAAAGGAAGAGAAGAAAGAGTTAGTTTATCATCCTCGCCTGAGGAACTTTCATTAGTTGAGAGAAAACCAACTAAGAAAAAAGAATCAAGAAAGGGCATTGTTAATTTTAAAGAAGGTCAATTAGTATCATCATCGACTCCAGAAAGAGAAAAATCTCCTCATTTAAAAGCTGTTATAGAAGCACAAGCTGAACTAGTTAGCCTAGAAGAATTTATTCAATTTGAAATGACATTGCGTGTGATGTTGCCTGAAAAAGTTCAAAAGTTACCTGAGAACTTTTTTATAAGTGTAATTAAAGAAACTTATCCTGAAAGAGCAAATGAAGCTTTTATTCATTTTGATTATCCCGTAATGAAATTAGCTGTATTACAAAGTTTAAACTTTCAATATAACTTTATTGATACACAAGTGATGGCTGATACTCTTAATGAGTTAGCACCTCCTGGTAAAGAATCAGAGCTTAGTGAGCTTGAACAAAGCAAACAAAGTTTTAAAGCTTTAAATGAAGAGATAAATATTACTCAACATCAATTAAATAATGCAAATGATATAAGAGATGCACAGATAAAATTACTAGAAGATTTCGCAAATGCTTATTATTTGGGAGAAAACTCTGGCATTGCTGGTGAAAATTTTAAAAGGCATAATAGCTTAGCTCAGATTAATAAAGTTTTTGGTGAAATTTTTGAAATAAATTATGATGATGGTAGACTTATTTTATCGCAAGATGTTAGAGACGAGTTTGATTTTGACGAAAGAGTTTCATCCATAATTGAAAACTGTCAACGTGAACGTTCTGTTTTTACTCGCTTTTTTGGAAATGAACAGTATGGCTTAGTTGTTGAAGCATTAAGAGAGCGTATAAATAATGCTCAAAATGATGTTAAATATAGTGCTGGAAATGTTAGTTTAAGAAATGATACCACACTTCCAGCCGAACCTCGGAATGCAGGTTATGTTGATAGCAGTAGCATAAATAATTTGAGTGAAGACTTTGGGGCAAAAAAAGCTTCGAAACAAAAGCTATTAGATACAAGTGATAAGTTAGTTACTGAAACAGTAGTTAGGGTTGGTCCTTTAGCTATAAAAAATTGCCAACAAAAAATTCAAGCTGAAAAAGAAGCTGAAAACAGATTTAATCAAGTATTAGCTGACATTAATAGGCTTATTGAGGAGTCTTCAGCGACTGCTAAAAACATGTATAAAAACTATCAAAATATTCAATCACTTTATGAGAAAGTTAAAGAAAATCCAGGGTATGTTATCCAAGTTGAAGATGAAATAGTAAATAATGCTGCTCAGTGTGAGTCTTCAATGAAAGAATTAAACAGTCGCATTGAAACTGCAAAAGAATTATTAGTGAATTTGAGAGAAGAAGCTATGCAAGCTGGTACTCAAAAAGCTAAGTTAGAATTAGAAAAAGCAGAGAGATTATTATTGACAGAATTAAATTTGTTATTACTTCGTCAAGATAGTTTAGATTTTATTGGTCAAGCAAACACAGATGTATCACAAGAGAGTGATAATACTCAAAAAATACTAAAATTACGTGATATTTCTTTAAAAGAAGTAAAAGCGGACCAAGTTGATATTAATATTATTCTTTCTCAAATTGTTGAGAAAGAATCTATCGAAGATAAAGAAGCATTAATTCAAAAAGCAGAGGAATTGCTTAAACAAGTTGAAGAAAAGAAAAGTTCTGCTGTAGAGTTAGCTAATCAAGTTAAAAATGTAGAAAACTTTACTTATACTGAAGAGTCTAACTCAGAAGGTCAGGCGAAGAAATCAGAAGGGGAAATTAGTAACCTATATCAGAGTATGAATAGTGATTTAATTGCTGCTAAGAAAAGTTTAGCAGAGTTAAAAGAAAAGGCTAAACAATCGCATGAAAGCTCTAAAAAAGAAACAAGTGTAGACTCTCCTAACCTTTCTATGCGTGAGTTGCCAAAAATGGATAAAGTAGAGTTTGTTAGTGACTTACTCTCACGTATAGAAGAAATCTCTAACTATGGGCGTATTTTAGCGCTTCATAAAACAATTATGAAAGGACTAGAGCAGTCTGAAGGCCATAGTCAGGATGAACGCTTAGGTGCTGAAACACTATCTCAAGTTAGACAACATAGTGATTATGTTAGAGCAAACTTGCCAAAGATAGAGCAACGTATGGTTGATGCTATTGCTTATCATCTTGTTAAACAGGATAGATGTAATGCTCAGCAGCAGTTGATTATAGATAATCCTTGGTTGGAGAAACATCAAGAACAGTTATTGACAAGACTAATAGATCTTCAAGTTAATAAAGTTCTAAAAGAGACAGTACCAGCTAAGGCAGATAAAGAATCAAGAGTGTCTACTATTAATAGTTTAGCTAGGCAATTTGATCATATAAATGACTATAGAGTGTTACTTGAATTACATAATAAAATTATGAAAACTCAAGCTTTACATTATCTCTATGAGCCTGAAGGTATGGGGACTGACTTTACTAAAAAAAGAACAGATACTTTGTCAACACCTTGCAGTAATACTTGGTTTAATTCTTTTGAAAAGCCATTAGTTGATCGTCTAGCTGTTCTTTTGGAACAAGACGGTATAAAAGATAAAAAAGAAGTAGAAAAGATTATCCAAGCAAATCCTTTTTTAGATGACTCTGATCATAAAAAAGTCCTTCTTCCTAAAGTAGAACATAGAGAAAAAAAAGAGTCACATAAAAGCGCTAGAGTATCAATGGAGTCAACATCTTCTATGCCTTCAGTAGATTTAAGTCCATCTTCATCTAGTGCCTCTCCTAAAAGAGATACAGATCAACTGATTGATAATATCTTTGATCGTGCAACAACTGAATCAGGAAGTCGTCTTAGTAAATCAGAATCAGCAAGAGATGCTCAATTAAATGCGCTGGAAAAATATGTTGAACAACAGAATGATATTTCAAAATTGCTACAATTGCATGATGATATTATGCACTCTGACAAGTATGCTTATTTATATAAACCAAAAAGTTTAACTGGTGTCAGTCCCAATACAACTTATAAAAAAGATGATATAGCATTTACCTTCTGTAGTAAAAGCTGGGCAAATCTTGAAGAAAAAATGGCTTTGAAAATAGCTAATATCTTGCTGCAACAAAAAGCGTCAAATGATACAGTAGATCATATCTGTAAAGAAAATCCATTTTTAAACCTTTATAAAGAGAGTATTAAAGCAAATTTAGTAAAAGCTTCTAGTTCCCAAGCTAGCTTTCCTGCCCATGCTCAAAGTAGTTCGGCCAATTTATCACAAGTTAGCCATCGAACTTTAAGCACAAGAAGTCAACCAGCACAAAGTCAAGTAGCTATGCAGCAATCGCAACCAGTTAGTATATTTTCAAGCTCTTCAGCTAGTAGCACTTCTTCTTTAAGTGCTGACAGTTCTCCTGTAAGAGCTCAAAGTACTCAAGCTAATCCTGTAGCAAGTAGTAGTGTATCAGAAGTACCAGTTCAAAGAGGAGATCAATGGATAAGAAATATTATTGGAAGTACGCAAACTGGATATAATACGTTTATGCATGTTGGTTCGGGGGCGAGGGTAGCGAATATAGATGCACTTAAGGCTTTTGTTGGCAAACAGACAGACCCTCAAGTGATATTAAATCTATATGATGATATCAAGCAATCCGATGAATTTTCTTATTTGTATAAACCTGAAGGTATAAGTTTCCCTGGCTCCCGTAGTGAAGAGTGGAAAGGGTTAAAAAAGGCAATGATAGGTCTACTTGTTAGACTAAGCTTAGAAAATACTTTGCCAGCTTATATGCACCAGTTAGAACATCCATTATTGCAAGAGGAATATCAATCGCATCTTAAAGTATTAAAGTTCGATAAAATACAACAACAAAGCTTTCAGGCGCCACCAAAACCATTTTCTTCACAACCTAACAGGTTTGTGGTATCAGAAAAAGAGATTGGCAAAGATGGGCAACTATAAATATAAATTATAACTTATTTTTGCCAAACAGTTATTAGAAATGAGTTATATTCCCCAAGCCTAATTTTAATTCACTTTGCTAGATTTTCTTTGATTAACTATTTATATAAACAACCCTAAATCATGCGTTTTTTATATTTGCTGGTATAAAACATAATACCAGAGACAATAACAGCAATAATGCCAATATAGAAAAAGGCAGATGTATAAACACCTAAAGAATAGTTACTACTAACATCTCCTTTTGGTAGCCCCATTGTTGATGCGACATAACCACCTAATAAGTTACCAACCGATAGAAACACAAACCACATACCCATAGTAAAGCCACTGATAATTGCTGGCACAAGCTCAGCAACCATTGCAACGCCTAAAGCTGAAATCATTAATTCACCTGTTGATTGTAAGAAATAGCTTAATACTAACCACCAAGAAGATACAATGCCTTGATCTGATGAAACAAATTTTGAAATATATAATACAATAAATGCTAAGCCGCATAATAACATGCCAGAGGCAAATTTATTGTATATGTTATAACTAATATTTTTCTTTTTTAACCAGATATAGAAGTAGGATAAAATTGGGCTTAAAAGAATAATCCAAAACGGATTTAATGCTTGAAAGCTTTGTGCTTCTACACTAAAGCCTAGTAATGAGTGTTCGACATTATTAATTGCAAAAAAGTTAATCGATGTTTGCATTTGTTCATAAAGAATCTGAAAGATAATTGCCTCACTCATAAGAATTAAAGCAAGCATCATCCTACTTTTTTCTTTACCAGAAGCTTTGAAAAAGCTAATAGATAAATACCAAGCTATAACACATAAAAACATAATGATAAGTACAGCTTCGGCAAGTATGACATTTTCAAGTAAAAAGGTCACAATAAAAACAGCAATGATACCACCAATAATTGTAATTACTAATTTAGAATAGGATAGTGATTTTTTGCCAGCTTCAGTGCCTATATGTGATAGAAATTTTCTTGAATAGATAAAAGTTGAGAGTGCTAGAATCATACCAAGTGCACTTGCGATAAATGATGCTCTAAATCCATAGTGTGCGGCTATAATTGGTGAGAAAAATATCCCAAGAAATGCACCGATATTAATTGCCATATAGAATAAGGTAAACGCATTATGTAATAACTCTGGGTTAGATCTATCATAGCATTTGGATAATAAACTTGATGGATTAGATTTAAAAAAACCGGTACCCACACAAACAAAGCTTAAGCCATAATAAATTAACGCTTTTTCGCCTGTGCCTAATAAAATATAGCCACACAATAAAAATAATAAACCTAAGACAATGGTGCGCTTTGCACCAATGACACTATCGCCTACATAACCACCAATGGCAATAAAAGTATAGATTAGTGCAGTATATGCGCCAAAGAGTATAAATGAGTTAGATTGTGATATGCCAAGTGATTTTGTAAAAAATAAAGCAAGAATGGCCATAACCGCCATATAGCCAAATCGCTCCCAAATCTCTAACATAAAAATTGCATAAAACGCTTTTGGATGTTTATAGGTAGTTGTCTGATCCATTTAAGTGACACCAATTTAGACTTTATAATAAGCATCTGTTATAAGCTATCTATCATGGTTTGTCTAATAGATATATTATAAAAAAATTTATATGATCAAATTATTTTTTGGCTGAAGTATGATAATAGCTAATTTATTTTTCCATGCCCAGTTTTAATTAAATTGGCTAGATTCTCTTTAATAAGGAAGTCTTCTAAAAAGCGTCTAACTTCTTCTTTGGTGTTAAGGCGTAAGACTTTTTTAGTTACATCAACACATTGTTCATAAGTAATATGACGTAAAATCCATTTTGCCCTTAAGATATCAACGGCATTCATACTAAGACGGTGAAAACCCATGCCGACTAATAGTGGAATCGCTAATGGATTACCAGCAAGTTCACCACAGAGACAGGCAATTTTAGCAGAAGATACAGTAATTGAAGAGATATCATAAATAGCACGAATGACAGCTGGGTGTAGTTGACTATAAAGATAAGAAACTTTGCTATTATTCCTATCTGCTGCCAGTAGATACTGAGTCAAATCATTACTACCAACCGAGATAAAGTCAATGTATTTAAACATAGCAGGTAGTTGATAAATGACAGATGGTACTTCAATCATAATGCCGATTTGTGGGAATTTAATGCTAAAGCCTTCTTCAATTAATTCATGCCAGGCGCGTTTGATTAAACTTGTTGCTTCTTCAACTTCTTCTAATTCACTAACCATGGGTAATAGAATTTTTAAATTACCATGATTTTTACTTGCCTTAAGCATTGCCCTTACTTGCATTAAAAATAAATCAGTCTGATCTAAAAGCATACGCAACCCGCGCCATCCTAATGCAGGGTTTGCCTCTGGCTCGCTAAAATAAGGTAATGCTTTATCAGCGCCAACATCCAATGTACGCATGGTAACGACATGGGATGGAAAAGCATCTAAAAATTGTGAGTAAATAATTCGCTGTTCATCTTCTGATGGAAAGTTATCGCGAATCATAAAGGGTACTTCAGAGCGATAAAGACCAATGCCTTCTGAGCCATTAAAGATTGCAACATCTAAATCAGCAACTAAGCCAACATTAGCTTGTAGTTGTACTTTATGATGATCTGCTGTTTCTGATGGAAGTAGTCTTATTGATTGTAAACGTTCTTGAAGCTGCTCTTCTTGCTCTATTAAGCGTTGATAAGCTTTGACTAATCCTTTTGATGGGTTAGCATAGACACGGCCAATATGCGCATCAACAACTAGGTGTTTGTGTTCTAAAAATGAAATAGGTAAAGATGGAAAGCCAATAATAAATGGCACACCCATTGCACGTGCTAAGATTGCTGTATGTGAATTTTCAGTACCTTCTTGTGAGATAACTGCTTTTAAAAAACCTTTGGGTACTTCAGCTAACATTGAGGGGGTGATTTCATAAGCAACTAAGATTGTATCTGAAGGGTAGCCTTCCTGTAAGGGGTTGGTTTTTTGTAAATGGGTTAAGATACGTCTGCCAATATCTTGAATATCACTTGCTCTTGATTGTAAATATTCGTTAGACATTTGACTAAAAGAATTTGATAGGCGTCTAACAACTTGTTTTAATGCGCTTTGCACCCAGATTCCATCTTCAATTAAGTTAATAACTGCATCATAAAAGCTCGTAGAATCAAGAATTTGAAGATAAGCTTTAAAAAGAGCTGTTTCAGTTTCACTGACCTGTTGATCAAGTGTTGTAATCATTGAGTCAATTTCTTGTTTTAATGCATTGACTGCTAATTTGAATTGATCAACTTCATTATCTGATTGAGTTTGTTTATCAGGGATGCTATCAAGATCAAAGATATTATAACGTACAACCGCTGTTCCAATAGCAGCACCTTTAGTAATTTGTTGGCCATCAAAGAAAACCGTTGGATTATCTTTGGTTGCTTCTTCAATTTTTTCTGTTACATCATCACGGTCAAGTGCCTCATCTAATGCTTCAGCAATATTGGCGCAAAGGGTAACAAGTTTGGTTTGTACATGCTCAGGCATGTCATTAATATTTTTGTTTTGAACGGCAATAATACCAATCACATCACTTTTATAAATGATTGGCATTGATAAGAGTGTATGTAATTTTGCTCGCGTAAATGATGTGAGTATTGTTGGATGATGATTTTGAAAAATATCTTTAATCAATACGGGCTCTTCTCTTAAAGCGGGATTACCGACAACATCTTGATCAGCGTGAATATGAACAAGCCCAATTAAAAGTGGCGTTAGGGTAGTTGCTGTTAATGTATATAAATTTTTATCATCTTCAGTAAGAAATATACTACAGGCATCTATGTCTAATTTAGTTTGAATTTGGCTTGCAAGCGCTCTTAATGCATCTTCTAAAGCTGCATTATTCTCTAGTGCGTTAACAAATTGTTGCCATAACTGCATAAATGCTTAACCTTTATTTCCATTCCTTATAAATTGGGAAAAAATACTCCAATGCTTTACGATAAACATGGCGTTTAAATGATACAACACGTGTAGTAGGGTACCAATAATCTACCCAGCGCCAAGCGTCAAATTCAGGTTTATTATTTGCCTTTAAGTCAATTGCTGAATCGCTTGACTTTAAACGTAATAAAAACCATTTTTGTTTTTGACCAATACATAGTGGAAAGCCACGACGAATTAAAAAGCGAGGCAGGCGATAGCGTAGCCAAGTTTTGGTTGCAGCTATTACCTCAACATCGTGTGGTTTCAATCCCACTTCTTCATAAAGTTCCCTATAGAGTGCTTCTAATGGTGTCTCTCCTGAATTTAAGCCACCTTGTGGAAATTGCCAGGCATTTTGGCGCACACGCTTTCCCCAAAAAACTTTACCTTCTTTATTTATGAGCACAATTGCAACGTTTGCTCTAAAACCCTCATGATCAATCACCGTTAAGCCTAATATTAAACTAAAACTATATTACTACCCTAAAGGATACCTGAAATCTAGCTATTTTTCCTTAAATTTAATCAGGAAAAATTTAATGTTTCTTTCAGTGCAACTTGAATGATCATTAGCTATAATGGTGGCGATTTTTAAATTTAATCCACTTTAAATTAATTATTGTAAGGGAGAAGCCGATGAGTCAGGCAAAAGAAGTTTTAAAGCAGATCAAACAAGATGAAATTGAATTTGTAGATTTGCGTTTCACTGATACTAAAGGTAAAGAACAGCATGTTACCATACCTGCTAATAGTATTGAGGAGAACTTTTTTAGTGAAGGAAAAATGTTTGATGGCTCATCTATTGCTGGTTGGAAGGGAATTAATGAATCAGATATGATTTTAATGCCAGATGCAAATTCTATTATTTTAGACCCTTTCTTTGAAGCACCTACTTTGCAAGTACGTTGTGATATATTAGAACCTGCAACGATGCAATCATATGAAAGAGACCCACGAGCTGTTGCAAAGCGTGCTGAAAACTATATGCGCTCATTAGGTATTGCTGATACTTGTTATTTTGGACCGGAGCCTGAATTCTTTATTTTTGATGATGTCCGTTTTGAAAACCAAATGCATAAAGCTTTTTTTAGTATTAATTCAGAAGAAGCAGCTTGGAGTAGCCCGCTTGAATTTGAAAATGGTAATTTAGGTCATAGACCTGGTGTAAAAGGTGGTTATTTTCCTGTGCCACCGGTTGATTCATTACAAGATATTCGCTCAACTATGTGCCAAATTTTAGAAGAGATTGGCCAAGAAGTTGAAGTACATCACCATGAGGTAGGTACAGCAGGACAGTGTGAAATTGGCACAAAATTTGATACCTTAGTTAAAAAAGCCGATCAGGTACAGTCATTTAAATATGTGGTTCATAATGTTGCGGAAATGTTTGCTAAAACAGCAACATTTATGCCAAAACCTTTAGCTGGGGATAATGGCTCAGGTATGCATGTCCATCAATCACTTTCTAAAGATGGTAAAAATATTTTTGCGGGTAGTAATTATGCTGGTCTTTCTGATGAAGCATTATATTATATCGGTGGTATTATCAAGCATGCGCGAGCGATTAATGCTTTTGCTAACCCATCAACTAATAGTTATAAGCGTTTAGTGCCAGGGTTTGAAGCACCTGTATTATTGGCCTACTCAGCACGAAACCGCTCAGCTTCGATTCGTATTCCTTATGTGATGAATGAAAAAGCACGCCGTATTGAAGTTCGTTTTGGTGATCCAGCTGCAAACCCATATTTGATGTTTGCAAGCATGTTAATGGCAGGCTTAGATGGTATTCAAAATCAAATCCATCCTGGCGATGCAATGGATAAAAACTTATATGATCTGCCACCAGAAGAATTAGAAAATATACCAACAGTTGCTTCTTCATTAGATCATGCTTTAGCACATTTAGATGAAGATCGTGACTTTTTAACTGCTGGTGGTGTATTTAGTGATGACTTAATTGATGCTTATATTGATTTAAAATCAGAAGAAAGCCAGCGTTTGAATATGACAGTTCAGCCAGTTGAATTTGAAATGTATTATAGTGTTTAGAATTAATTTCAAGGGGAATTATTTAAACAATCAAATTTGGCATTAAGCGAACATAAATAACTTCACCAATTAGCTCAATACATAGCTGAAGTAGAATAATACTTAAGATAACCGATGCTTGATGGCTAAATACAAATGCAATGGGTAAAGCAATTAATGAATTTCGGCTTAAAAAGCTAAAGGCAAGTGTGCGTGTTTGCGCAGATGTTAGCGAAAATAAGCTACCTAATGGAATTGCAATAACTGGCATAATAATTAAAAAGCTAAGATAAATAAAACAAACTGTAAATAAATCAGGGTAGGAAGTTAGCCACATCGATTGAGAGTAGGTTGCAAATAGAAGAAATAAGACTAAAAAAAGCATAAATTTTGGCAATAAGTGAACCGTTTGTTGTACATAGAATTTATTGTTTACTTTTTTAAGTAAACATTCACTTATAAATGCTAATAATAAAGGTGTAATAATTATCCATAGTAATGTCTTTGTAAATAAATCAATTGAGATCATAGTCTGAATTGTATTTTCAAATATAAAGTATAAAAAAATGGGAATTAATATCATTTGTAAAATTAATAAAATTGGCGTATTAATACGAATTAATTGATCACTACCTCCACCTAGTTTACTAAAAAGCACAACATAATTAATTGAAGGTGTTAATAATACAAGCAATAAGACGAACTTAAATGACGTATTTAGATCTATCATGGGAATGCTTAAGTATAGAATCAATGGGATAATAATAAAATTACCAATAATTAATGCAAATAGAAAACGTTTATTTTTAAGTGGGTACAGTGTTTGAGTAAATGGAATTTGTAAAAAAACAGCATAAAGTAATAAAGAAATACTTGATAAAATATAAGGTTGGAATATTTGGCTATGATTATTAGAAAAATAATTAACGATGATGCCAAGTAATACGGCTATAGCATATAAAAAAAACCACTTTTTTTCTAAATTCTGTTTCATTCGTTAATTTATCTAGTTGGTTAGTTATAGATCAAGTATTCAACTGTTTCAGTAGTTTAAAGTAGATTTTGCTAGAGTACAAATTGATAAAAAAGTTTAAAACTCTTTTGGAATAATTTTAAGTTGGAAAGTTTATTACACAAAAAACTTAGTTTGATTCGTAAGAATAGCTAGCTAAGCATTACAATTAGAATAAGTAGTAAAAATAATAGATAAATGATACTTTGAATTTTTTCAGGCATTTTGTTAGATACCCATGTACCAATAGGAACACCACAAAAAGAGCCAATAATAAGGCCTATCGTTGCTGGCAAATACACAAAGCCAAGCATGCTGTGTGGTAAGCTAGCCGATGTATAGCCTAAGATAATATAAACAGTTGCACCTACTGCCGCTAATGCTGGTGTAATTGCTGCTGCTATAGCAGCAGATTGTGGCATGCTAAATTTATAATGGCGTAAAAAAGGTACAGCCATTACGCTGCATCCAATACCTAAGATTACCGCAACAAACCCGGATGCGCAGCCATAGGCATTTAAAATTATGGTTTTTGGAATCACAAGTGTAAGATTTTCGCTATTTTTTATTGGCTTTTTAACGGTTTTTAATATCCATTTAGCTATAGTATAAACTAAAAAGATAATAAATATAATTTTAAGGAATTCACTATTAAGTAGGTGGGCAATAATTGCACCAATAACGGCCCCAATTAAAACACCAATGCCTAAAGGCCATGCAACTTGCCAATGTATATTTCCTTTTTTATGGTGAGAAAAGGTACTTGCTAGTGATGTAAATATCATGACGAATAATGAAGTTGCAATTGCAATGTGCATGGTATATTCAGTGCCTACGACATGTGTTAGTTCTAAATACACGCTCATTACTGGAACGATAGTTAAGCCACCACCTAGGCCAAATAATCCTGAAAGTATGCCTACTACAATACCTGTAATAACAAATATTAATGCGATTTCTAGTAACATTAAAGATTTTCCTTAGTGATTGAAGCATAAAACTTTCATATAAATTATATATTCGAGATTATAATTTTTAAATATAAGGCATGCTTTTTTGGTTCTTTCAAGATGGGTTGATGATTTTGGGTGTTTTTTGGCATTACTTTAAAAAGAATTACGTTATACTATTTTTTAATTTATAACATTAAGGAGTTTAACTTTTCACTATGGATAAAGCAGATATTCGATTGAGTGATTTATTAGTATTAAGTATAGGCTTATTAATTTTTAATTTGCTTTTTTTAGGCGGGCATCAATTAATTTCACCGGATGAGACACGATATGTTGGTGTGGCCTGGGAGATGTTTAAACATGATAATTATACCGTACCAACAATTGCAGGTTCCCCATTTTTAGGTAAGCCTATTTTATTTTATTGGTTAAATATTTTTGCATTTAAGACTTTTGGTGTTAGCGAGTTTGCCGCACGTTTTTTTCCAGCAATTCTAACAACTTTAACGGCTTTATTCGGTTATCTTACAGCATCTATTGTATTTAATCGTAGAGTTGCAATATTAAGTGCTTTATTAATTGCAATTACACCACTATTTTTTGCTTTAGGTCATTATGCGAATATGGATGGTGAGGTTGCTTCTTGGCTTAATTTATCTTTATTTTCTTTAATTATTGCATTGTATTTGCCAGTAGAGACAAAAGGGCGTAGTTTATGGTTATATTTAGCTTACCTATTTGCAGCAGCTGCGTTTTTGACAAAAGGCTTAATGGGTATCGTATTTCCAGCAATGGTATTATTTTTTTGGTTTTTAATTTTAAATAATTGGAAACTTTTATTAAAGATACGCTTAATCTCTGGTCTTATCCTATTTCTGATTGTGATTCTGCCTTGGTTTATTATTGTCGAGAATAAATACCCTGGCTTTATGGCTTACTTTTTTATTTGGAATCAAGTCGTTCGTTTTGTCGGTGATAATTTTAATATGCATAATCCATTTTATTATTATATTTTGTTAATAATAGGCGGGGTATTTCCATGGACATTTTATTTTTTCCAAACCTATATCAGCCAGATAAAATTAATATGGAATAAGCGCCAACAATATAAAATTGAGTTGTTTTTATTATTATGGGTTATTTTAATTACGGTCTTTTTTTCAATTCCAGCTTCTAAATTACCAGGTTATATTGGCCCTGTATTTCCAGCATCAGCAATGTTAATGGCTATTTATTTTGATCGCCTATGGACAGCTAAGTTATCAAAAGTAAATATCATTGCAACGGTTATTTTAGCTGTGATTTTCGCACTTGCTGCAATTACTTTATTGTTGTTACCATTATTTTGGCATGATAAAGCTGTTTATAAAACAATGCCTTATGGCTATTTTCTTAGCCTTGTTTTATTGGTTGGTGCGATTACTTTATTTGTAGGTTTAAGAAAAAGAAAGCCACTAAAGTGGTTTGTAATTACAATAATTATCGTTAATATATTGATGAATTTAACCTTAATTGCAGCGATTAAATACTTTAGATTACAGTGGAACTATCCAATTGCAGAAAAAGTACAGCCCGTGTTAAAACAATACCCAAATGCTCAAGTTTTTATGATTGGTCGTTATTATTATGCAATACCACTTTATTTAGATCGTGATGTGGGTATTGTTGCTGATTGGGATAAAGGGCAACAACTAGGTGATAACTGGAAGCGTGAAATTTATGAAGGTGTTAATTATTTACATCATTTACCGAAAGATTTAGTTACCTATCAGATGTTTTCAAAGCGTTGGCAACAAGCATTAAAAATACATCAGCCAATTATTGTTATTTCATCAGAAAATCCAAGTGATTCCCAATTTAGAAAATTAATTGGGAATAGTAGCTATCAATTAGTAGGTGAAGTCCCACGCCGTGGTGCTTATATTATTACTAATATGAAAGAAGATCATGATAATTAACTTGTAATTAGGTTTACTTGGTTTTTATGATTTAGAAATTTTTTGATTTGTTCAGGCGTACAACCTTTAGCACAAATGGCGGCTAAACCTAATTCTTTTTCATTATACTGTTGATTAGTATTAGATGCTTTTTTATGTGTGTTATTTACCTTTGATACTTTCGCTGTATGATTTTGCGTATTTGTAGCTATAGGCTGTGCATCAGTATGATTATTTGTTATTTGAATATGATTAACTGGCTCAACAATAGAGACATGATCTGTCGTATTCTGTTGTTGGTTTATAACATAGTTTGCAGGATAGATGACTTTTAAAAAGCCTCGACCAAATTGATCAACTTGTTTTTCAGTTGCATAAGTAACTAAATTTACATTATGACTGACTTCATCTAAAGCAGCCATAGTTGAATTTGCTTGTCTTGGTGGTGTGCCTTTACCACTAAAAAGCATACTGGAGCGATATTGAGTTATTTCAGAAACTGACCAACTGAAAATATCATTATAAAAATCTTTAAAAGCAGGACTATCTGATGGTGAGTCAATAGGGATTAAATGACTGGAAGATGCTCTACCGCTATATAACTGACGCAAAGCAGTTTGAGAAATAGTATTAACTTGAGTTTGTTTGCCAGTAACAATAAGCATTTGAGAAAATGCCTCAGTTGCAAAGCCTATAGCAAACAAACTAATAATTATAAGCATTAATTTTTTCATAAAGCTTCCCTTAGTCAATCTTATGATGGGTTTAGAAGATTAAAGAAGCAGATACCGTAAATAAATTTACATTGCCATCTGGTTTGGTTTGGAATAATCCATAACCACCTTGATCAGGCATAATATAGCTCCAAGAACCTTTTAACACGAGATTGGCATTATAGTAATAATTTAAGCCAAGTGTTACAGATGATTGACCCTGAGCTACTTCTGCGCCTGGACCGTAGTCAGTTAATTCATTCCAGTTAGTTGTATATAACTTAGCATAGTTAATATATGGCAAGAATTTTTCGATATGATAGCCAAGTGAGAAATAATAAGCATTTAATGCTGCATATGGTGCATCAAGCTTACGCGAAGCAAATTCACTTGAAGCCCAAATATTATCATAATTCATTTCACCACCTACACTGTAGAAACGACCAGTTTGGTCTTTTGGTGTTGGTGATCCACTAGGAACACTTGTTGTTTCTACTTCGGTTTGAGCATAAGATGCATGAACTTTGAAAATCGTATTTGAGAATGTTAAATCGCCACCAAATAGCTTATTCCCTTGGAAGCCTAATTCTTGAACACTTGACATACCTGAGCCAATATTTAAGACAGCATCATAATCCCATGAACTTTCGCCAAAAAATGGTTGGAATGATACATTCCATCCGCTATCGCCTAGGTTAGTTTGTAATAGTAAATTAACCCCATTTAAAGAATAAAATGGAATTAAGCGATATACTTCGTTAGGCAGGAAAGTATAAGGGTAGTTATAACCAACTTCAATTTCTTGTGAATATAAAAATAAAGGTAGTTGGAAACGACCAGCACGCACAGCAATATTTGGATTGACTTGATATTGTGCATACATCCAATTGACCGTTGGTGTATAGGCTGTATTACCATTTGTATTATCACCATCTGCAACAATCTGAGTCATAAATGATAGTTTATCAGTAATTTGAGTATTTAATTGTAAACCAAATAATGATGGAGTTGAAAAGTTTGCGTCTTGGTTAACATTACCATGGCCTGGAATATTATATTGAGATGAGCTATCAGATAGTGTCATACCCGTTGACATAAAGCCATGTAAATTAAATTTAACACCATTTAGATCCCAGTTAACACCGCTTAAGCCTGAGCTTTGACTACTTTGATCATTAGCATCTAAATTACTTTGTGTATTTGTAGTATTATCAGCTTTAGAAGCAGTTTGACTTGTTGTTACTTGCTTGTCATTAGGTGTTGTATTTGAATTAACGCTAGCGACTTGATTCGTATTTGCGGCATATGCAGTTGCAATACCACAAGCCAGTGCAATTGATATAGGTAATATCTTAGCTTTCATTTGTTGTTCCTCTACACATTTTTTATTACAACCCGAGCAACCCGAGATAAAATCCGCAACATATTCGCATGTTTTTTTATAATAATCAACAGTTAAAATATTGAAATTTAGATTATTTTTGTAATAAAATTAATAAAAAATTATTATTGTAATATTTGATTTATTGTTATATTCTGAATTTCAAACTATTTTTAAATATTTAAATAACCAAACATTGAGGGAAATAAATAATGCAAATAAATGAAAAAAATAAGCTATATCATGTTAATTTAGCTAAATGTGACCTTCAGGGAGCAACAATTGCACTATTACCTGGAGACCCTCAACGTGTAGATTATTTGGCAAAGTTACTCGATGATAATGCGCAATATCTTGGTAGTCACAGAGAATATACTTCTGCACTGGTAAAAATTAATGGCAAAAATATCTTAATCTGTTCAACAAGTATGGGCGGCCCTTCAACAGGTATTTGTATTGAAGAATTAGCGATGTTGGGAATTAATCAATTTATCCGCATAGGAACAACAGGTGCAATCCAACCACAGGTTAAGTTAGGAGATATTATCTTAACAACAGCTTCTGTGCGTTTAGATGGCACATCGGTTCATTATGCACCAATTGAATATCCAGCTGTTGCAGATTTTGACTTAACGATGAAATTGGCAAAAAGTGCAAGAGAGCAAGGCATCGTTATTCATTTAGGTATTACGGCTTCATCTGATACATTTTATCCAGGACAGGAGCGCTATGATAATTATTCAGGTTATATCAGGCGTCATTTTCAAGGATCTATGCAAGAGTGGCAGAAACTAAATGTTTTAAACTATGAGATGGAGTCTGCATCACTTTTAACGATTTGTTCAACTTTTGGCTTAAAAGCTGCATCCATAGCAGCAGTGCTAGCCAATCGTGCAGTTTCTGAGAAACCAGATGTTAGTAGCTATGACCAATCAATGCAACAAATGGTTAAGATTATAGCTCAAGCAATAGCAACTGATATTTAAATATATTAGCTTCGCTTTTTAAGATTTGATAAGAACAATAAACTTACAAAAAATGCCACTTCATATGATGCAGGGTTATGATATAAAATAGATTCAACAAAAGCATAAAAAATAAAACTTATAGATACTCCAAGTGCCATATTTGCTTCAATTCCTTTTCTGATAATAAATAGGCTATCATAAATCATCATAGCAAAATAAAGTATTAAGAGTACTAATCCAACAATGCCAATTTTAGTCATAACAAATAAAAATTCGCTATGTGGGTCACTGGTTGTTAAGTTAGGATTATTAAGGTCAAGCCAGTTTCCTTGAATAGGGGTACCAGTACCTGAGCCAATAATAGGTGATTTTTTAAATTGCTTGATTGCTAAGTCTAACATAATGAAGCGTTGGCCAAATGAAGTTTCATCAGCGTTTTTATCTACCTGCACAATTGATGAATAGAGCCTTTCTATTCGTGAATGATTGTAAGGGTTTAAAAGCATAGCGCCAGATGCAATAATAACTAAGCAGATAAAACCTATGACTGCCTGTTTCCAGCTTTTAATAAGATATTGCAAGCTAAAAATGACCAGTAATATGACATATAGTAATAAGCCAGTTTTACTGGTATTAATAAATAATATATAAAAGCTATTTAATAGCCATAATGCGCCATAAAGTAGCTTTAACAGATAATGTTGATGATATTTTAGCAAGGTAACACAGAAAAAAGCACCTAAAGCGGTTATAAAGCCAGTTTCAGTGTGCGATTGTAATGGGCTTGAGTGTACACCTTGTCTTTGATAATCAGTAAAATTTAATATCCACTGAAAGAAACTATTACTATAGGTAGAAAGTATACCAATTAACGCTATGATAATTGCGCTGATAATAAAAAAATTATAAGCAGTTAATTGCCAGTTTCTTTGGTTAAATATACAAATTAGCATAGGCGTTAATAGTAGTGGAAAAATTAGCCAGTTATATTTATTTGCAATACTCCAGGCATTTTCCTGTAGTGGCTGTGGTGTATAAAAAATACCGATATACATCATTAAAGGTAAAAGTAGCATTGGTATAAGGAATTTATTGGTTTTTAAATAATAAATGGCTCCTTTGATATCACCACCAATTAATGCACAAACAATTGCAATACCAAGAGGAATTGTAGTTAAGGCTCTACCTAATCCAAAGCATGCAAATGGAATTAAAAAAGCAATTGCAGATAAATATAAAAAAAAGGTTCTTATTTTTTGGATGTTAGTTAACATTGTTAAGTCTTACCTATGTGGCATCAGTATTTCATTTTAGGATGTATTATAGTTTATTTTAATTAATTGCCTAGAATTTATTGGGTTAATTCTTTTTGTTTTAATGAAAGATGATATAATTTTGCATAAATTTTAACTTAAAGATGGATGTGAACATTACTATGCAACCAGTTAATTTGGAAAATAAAAAATTATTAGTTGTAAGGGCAGATAATATTGGAGATTTGGTTTGTACAACACCATTGATTAAAGCAATTAAAGAACAATATCCAAGCGTTACAATGGATGTTATGTTAAACACTTATAATGAAACGGTGCTAGCAAATAACCCCTATATTAGAAAAATAATTAGTTATGAAAAAGCGAAACATAGAAAGGGAAGTTTAATTAAAACATACATTAATAAATTTTTGTTTTTTAGACGTTTAAAGAAAGAACGTTATGATTATGCCTTACTAGCAGCAGGTGGGTTTAAAGAAAAAGAAGTAGGTTATGTTTCACTTGCTGGAATTAAAAAATTAATTGGTTATGTAGATAGGCCTAATCAAAAAAGTAAACTATTTGCTGCAATTGAGAGTCAAGATAGAGATAAAATACATGAGGTAGAGCTTGTCTATAACCTTGGTAAAAAAGTATTAGGTTTAACAAAAGATCCGGGAGAGATGTTGCTTTATCCAGATAATAAGTTAGTTGATGCATTAAAAGAAAGATTTAATATTAACGATGAAGATAAACCTATTGGTGTTCATTTAAGTTCAAGAAAACCTCAAAATCGTTGGCCGATTGAGTCATATGTTGAATTGATTAAACAAATACATGCAAATAATATTACACAACCAATTTTAGTTTTTTGGTCACCGGGGTCAGAAAATAATCCATTGCATCCAGGCGATGATGAAAAGGCAGAGTATCTGAAAGAACAGTTAAGCCATATCAAAGGGATTAATTTATATTTTGTTGAAACTAAACATTTATCAGAGCTAATTGCCGGTGTTTCTTTATGTGATTCTTTTATTTGTTGTGACGGTGGTACAATGCATATTGCAGCAGCACTAGTTAATCAAATGGTTGCAATTTTTGGTAGTACCAATGCCGATAACTGGAAGCCTTGGAAAGTTAAACATCACTTATTACAAAGCCCATCTAAAAATGCTCAAGATATAAGCGTTACTGAAGTAGTTAATGCATTTTTACAGCTATAATATTTGACTTCTTCGATAGTAATCAATCAAAAACCATTTTCTTTTGTCTGTGTTGTGTGTTTATGAGCTAGACTTCGATAAACTATTGCTTGAGGGTTCTCAGAACTAGAAGGTATAGGTTCATTTGAACTTGAAGATGAACTTGAAGATGAACTTGAAGATGAACTTGAAGATGAACTTGAAGATGAACTTGAGTTCGAAGATGCAGTGGGGGTAGGTGCTGTGCTTGTTTGAGCTTGACTCATCATGGGCATGTGTGGGTGTAAGTCTCTTGGAACTTTTTCCATGTTAAATCTGTGGAGACTTCTTAATTGTTCTTTTCCTTCAGATTTTTGATTAGTTTTTTCTTTTTCCTTTCCTTTTTTACGCACTATAATAGACTCTTGATCTTCTTCTTCAAACTTAGGCTTAGAATATTCATTAACTTTAACATCCACTGCTTTTTTTAACCTATATAACTCTGCTTTCAGAGTAGGGTCAATTTTTAGAGTTTGCTCTATTAGCCTTTTAAATTTCAAGTCAATATACTCTGAATCGATCGGGTCATTATGTTGAAGTGCTACAGGTTTAAAAGTATTAAATTCGTTATCTAAATGCAATATGGCTAAAAGATGCGAATAAACTTCAACTTTATATGTATTATGTACTTCTGCTTGATTCATGTTAGATGTTAAACTTTCAACAGAGTCCATTAGTGCGATTAGTTCAACATCAAGTGGAGCAAATGCTTCTTTAAAAGAGATATAATCAAAATTAGGATCACTCATAATTCTAGTTTGCATAAATGATTTAAACTCATCTTCAATTAATGCTGATTTTTCTTCTTCTGAGCCTGAAAAACCTGCTTCAGGAAATGTATGTTGGCTTTTAACAAGCTCATTGAAGCTAGTGTCACCTAATAAGCTTTCTATTAAATAACCATCGCCTTCTTCTTGTGGGGATAAAGTGGCAGTTGCGCGACTAAATACCTCTAATTTAGCTTGACTGTCTAAATGTCTTGTATCTGCTATGAAATCGTCAATATGACTCATAGCAGCTTGTCGATTGGCTCTAGCATGTTCGGATAAAGTAGCTAAATGTGCTCTAAAGCCCCTAAAAGTTTCCACTAGTTGCTGTCTTTTTGATGCTTGTGGCGCTTCCATTATTTGAGGGGGTTGGTAATGATTTAGTTCGGTAAGTTTATTTTCACAGGCTTGAGTAAAGTCTCTAATGTTTAATAAGGGGTATACTCTAAAGACTTGATTATCAATATAGCCTGCAAAATTTATTTTAAATAGTTCCGCAATATCGCCAGATGTAACATCTGCGCTACGTTTTTTAAGGATATCTTCAAACTGTTGAGTAAAGTGATCTTTAAGTGCTATGTATTCATTCTGCTGTATAACTGATTGATCAAGTAGTTGTTCAAAAATAGCTAGATAGGTGTTTTTCTTTTCTTCATCACTAAGATTTAATCCGTCTTCTCCAATTTTTTTGGCTATTTCTCTAGTGCGTTCAATGATTATTAAAGACATAAAATCACGAAGTTTTTTCTCAACTTTACTAGAATCTATATTCTTATTTAGTAATTCAGTACATTGATATGGCTTCATAACTAATAATTCTAAATTAGTCGCAGTGTCTAATCCTAGCCGTTTTAATTTTAAGTAATTATCAACATAAGTCGCTGTCTCAACTGCTTGAGATCGGTGTTCAGAGCTTAAACCATAGTGCCTAGAAATATCTTTAATATTATCTATTAGATTCTTATCCATTCTAGATATTTCAGGGTTAACTAACATTTGTTCAATATCATTTTCAGCAATCTTTTGTTCTACAGACTCAAGCGATTTAACAGCTTGTTCGAAGTCCTCATCACTTAAGCAATGTTTACGAATTCGACCTTTTTGTGGCTGTATTTTTCCTTCAACCGTATAGACAATATCATGTGCAAATCTTCTATCTGCTTCACTTAATTTACCTTGTGCTTTTCTCAATTCTTCAAGGGTTAAACAATTTTCTAAAGCGCCAGTTGAATAGCTATATATGTCTTTTTCTTGATCACTTTTATGATTGTCAGTTGTTTTAGCCCTGTCGACTACTTGGTCATAGATTTTAGTAAACATCTCTATATCTGAGATATTACCTTCTTCATCTGTTTGATAAATTAGTAATCGTCTTTCAAATACTCCAGGGCTTTGAGCTTTTTTAGATTCTTGCTCTTCTTCTTGTTGGTCAGGGTTTTTATGTTGCTTTATAAAGGCATCACTAGTATCTGTAAGCATCTGTAATTGTTCTATAACAAAAGGTCGGCCTGTTTTACAGATTCTATTATTTATTTCTTCATATACGGCTTGAAGTGCCATTTCTCGGTCTTTGGTGCCGTTAATAAAAAAGTTGCCCGTGCTTAAGATACCATCTGATTTAATAGCAATTCTATAATCATGCATTTCTAAGAAAGCTTTGATTTTTCCTTTTTCTGGGTCTGTGAGCTTTCGACCATCCCTTGGGTTATTAACCGAAATAAAATCAGGGGAGTAATCTGATGTTTGCATAAATTGTGCAAATAGTGTTCTTTGGACTGCTTTATGATTAGCTACTTTGGGAGCTACACCAAGAATATCAGGGTTACCTCCATTTGCTTCTATCATTGATTGAATGAACTTAGCAGCGTAAGCAGAGCTTAGAGGTTTATCATCTATTGTTTTCCATAAGTTTGAAATAGCCAATCCTTGTATTTCATATATTACTTGCTGATAAGTATCTGAAATAGGACCTCTCCCAAGATTATCATTAACTCCAAATGATCCATCTATAATAACTGCATGTAAACGTTTATTTCCTGGCATAAAGCACCCCTTATTAATTAAGTTAATTATTTTATATAATCATTCTGACTTAAAATCATAATCTAACATTTTGTATAAGTCCGAACAAAGATTTTGTGCTGGCTTATTGAAATAGAAAGATAAAAAATAAGAAGTTAATTGGTATAAAAATAACATGATAAATTTTTAAAAACTTCTTTTATAATAATGAAATACTTGGAGTGAATGAATGTGAATTTTCTTGAAATAATTTTTTTAATAAATCTATATTATTTGCAATAAATTAAATTTTTTAAGTAGTGATTCCAAATATAAGAATATAATGATTAGTTTTTTATATTTTGTAAGTATATTAATTTGAATTAATGATTTTAAGCTTAAATTGTTTTTAGATGTAAATTATTTTATGATAAATTTAAGTTTCGTTAACCAAGGAGAAAATGAAAATCATGGCTTCTAAAAATAAGCAAAACTTAAATGATGAAATGACAGATTTTCCATTAGATTTAGATCAACTTTTATCGCATACTGATGCAATGGAAAATCAAGAAATTGCGCAAGCATTAGGCAGTCTTGTTTCTTCTGCAATAGAGCTAACAAAACTTGCAAGTGAATATGAAACAATTACATCAGCAGATGATTTTTTAAAGCTTTATCAAAAATGTTTTCTAAGCATTTCAGGCGCATTTGAACATGCAGGATAAAAGACGCTGTTTCTGGGTTAATGATGATCCACTTTATCTAGGCTACCATGATCATGAATGGGGTGTACCAGTTTATGATGAGCGACAATTATTTGAATTTTTGTCTTTAGAAGGCATGCAAGCTGGATTAAGCTGGATTACAATTTTAAAAAAACGCAACGCTTATAGGGTATTATTTGATCAGTTTAATATTCAATTAATTGCCCAGTATGATGACAAAAAAATTCAGTCATTACTTCAAGATGCTAGTATTATCCGAAATAAATTAAAAATTAATGCAATTATTAACAATGCGCGTGCTTGTATAGAGTTAAATCAACAGCGTTCATTATGTGATTACTTATGGTCATTTGTAGATGGTAAGGTAATTATTAACCATTGGAAGGATAGATCAGAAGTGCCATCAGAAAGTGATATTTCAATCGCAATGTCAAAAGATTTAAAAAAGAAAGGTTTTAAATTTGTAGGCCCTACAATTTGTTATGCATTTATGCAAGCAACTGGTATGGTCAATGACCATACAACGGATTGTTTTCGTTATCATCAACTAAATACAGATTAATATTGGAAGCAATGGCCGAGTTAAGCAAAGATAATCAATATAATGAATTAATTGAATTAGTGTTCAAACAATTAAATGAGATCAACAATGACCAAATTCTAAATAAATTAAGTCGTTCACAGATTGAATTTTTATTTGATAATTCACCTTTTATTGTTTTATTTGCCAAACAACATCTTGATCTATTTGTAGAGGCAGTGATATCTGCCTTGCCAAAAAACTATACTCAAGCATATGATGAGTTTATTCTAAAGCACGCTATAAAAGATTTTAATCAAGCCATTCGCCTATTTAGAAGACTTCATTCGGTAATAATTATTCATCACATGATTAATCAAAAGCAACCGTTTGAACTAATTGCCAAGCATCTATCATCATTAGCCGATCATTTAATTAAAATCACTTTAGAGAAAACATACGCAGATATAAAAGCACAATTTAATTTGGATCATTTACCACCACTGATTACATTGGCTTTAGGTAAATTAGGTGGCAATGAGCTAAATTTTTCATCTGATATTGATTTAATTTTTTTGTATGATGAAAAAAATAAATTATCATTTGACCCATTAAAAGTTTATACGAATGTTGCACAACGGTTTATTCAATATTTAAGTCAGTTAACTAAAGATGGCTTTGTCTATCGAGTTGATATGCGCTTAAGGCCATTTGGAGAAGGTGCGCCGTTAGTATGTTCAATTTCAAGTTTTCAATCTTATTGTATTAAACATGCCAGAGAATGGGAGCGATATGCATTAATAAAAGCGCGTCAAGTAGCAACTATGAATGAACAAGTTAATCAGGTTATTAGTGATTTTGTTTATCGAAATTATATGGATTATACAGTTTTAGATGCTATTCGGCGTATGAAAAGTAAAATTCTTAAAGAGATGCAGATTGAGCGTTTACGTTTTAATATTAAGCTTGGCCGAGGTGGTATTCGTGAGATAGAGTTTATTGTTCAATGTTATCAATTAATTTATGGTGGTCAAAATCGTCACTTAAGAACCTGTCATTTACATGATGCACTGATGAATCTAGCAAAATACCAACATATTGATCAATCAATTGCAGATCAACTGTATCAACATTATGTATTTCTTAGAAACTTAGAAAATGTATTGCAAATGATCAATGACCAACAAAGGCATCATTTGCCTAAAAAAGAATTAAATCAAATAAGAGCAAGTAAAATGCTATCTTATGATAGTTGGCAGGATTTGTTTGCTGATTACAAACAAATAGCGAAAGCCGTACAGGTGGCATTTGATCAGTTAACTCACTTTAAAGAGATAGATCAAACACATAAAGTAAATCAAAGTCACGCGACTGAATCTGTATTGGCAAAAATTGAACAAGAAGCTGATATAGAGGCATTAATTAATACATTTAAAGCAAAATTAAAACGAAATAGCCAATTATCCGAGCAAACTTATCATTTGATTAATGAGTTACTATTTTCATTTTTAATTGAAGTTTATCTTTATTCTAAAGAAGAACAATATGCACTTTTAGAACATATAATAAAATTATTAAGAACGATTGCTAGACGTAGCACCTATTTGCATTTATTGGCTGAATCTAAAGCGCAGCTATCTGATCTAGTTAAAATCATATCAACAGGAAATTGGTTTTCACAGCGTTTAATTCAGTATCCTCATTTATTAGAAACTGCATTGTTTTTATCTGATGACCATAAGCAACTGTATTTAAATAAATCAGATTATAATACTTTTTTATTAAAACGGATTAGCCAAGTTGACAGTAATAGTAAAGAAGAGTTAATAGAAACTGTACGTCGTTTTAAGGTTGAAGAAGTTTTTAAAGTGGCTATTGCTGAATTTAAGCGTAGCTTAACTTTAATGGAAACATCAGATGTCTTAAGTGCTTTAGCTGAATCTATTATTGAAGTGATGTTAGATGCTGCTTGGAGGCAAATAAAACGTAGATTATCTATTAAGGATAGTGAGTATACTCGCCTAAGAGAATCATTTGCTGTTATCGCATATGGAAAACTAGGTGGCTTTGAACTTGGCTTTGGCTCAGATCTTGATTTAATTTTTCTTTATGATTCGTCTGATGAGTTAAAAAATCAAGCGAAAGTGTATGTTAAAGTCGTACAGCTTTTTGTGAGCTTAATGCAAACAGAAAGTTACTCAGGGAAGTTATATAGCATTGATTTAAGATTAAGGCCATCGGGTGAGACTGGATTATTGGTTTCTGATATTAATGCATTTGAAAATTATCAAATGAATCAAGCCTGGGTTTGGGAGCATCAAGCCATTACGCGTGCTCGTTGGATCTGTGGTAGTGAAGTACTTAAAAATAAGTTTGAGTTAATACGTTATCATGTGTTGGCTAGGAATAAAAATTTGGATGAACTTAAAGATCAGATCATAACGATGCGTAAAAAAATGAATCAAAATCTATATAAACCTAAAAATGGCTATTTTGATTTAAAATTTTCTCCAGGTGGTATGATCGATATTGAGTTTTTAGCTCAATATATGGCATTAGCATATACCAGTAAATATAAAGAAATTAGCCTATTTAGCGATAATATTCGTATTTTTCAATCTATGGAAAGTGCGCAGCTACTTGAATTTCAACAAGCGCAAATGTTGATTGAAGCTTATTGTTATTATCGTGATTTAAGTTATGACTGTTTATTCAAGAATCAACCATTGTTAGTTGAGATTGATAAATTAAAGCCTTATGATAGCAAGGTAAAGAGAATTTATGAAAAATGGCTTAATTAGTCGAGTATTTTAAATTAAGCTATTCTTACTAAAGATAAAGTGATTAATGAGATTTAAATAGGAGTGGCTATGTCTGAAAATAATCATATTGTTCATGTAACTTTGAGCGATTTGCCAGTTCACTGTCCAACCGATGAAACAAAGCTTTGGAATGAACACCCTCGCGTATTTATAGAATTAAGTGTTGGTGCACCTGAAAATAGTTGCCCTTATTGTAGTACTAAGTTCAAATTAGATGTTTCAGAAGAAGAAAAAAAAGAGCTCGTTGATGATCCAACAGATAGAATAATTGATATTTAGTTTATATGAATAAAAGAAATTATTATTTAATTATTGGGCCTAGTTGGATTGGTGATATGATTATGTCCCAATCGCTTTATCGTCTTTTAAAATTAAATGACCCTGACTGTTTAATTGATGTTTTAGCACCTAAATCAACCTATGATTTAGTTCAATTTATGCCAGAAGTAAATGAAGTAATCTTAGCACCATTTAAACGTAAAAAGCTTGGATTTAGTGATCGTAGGCTACTAGGTAAGTCACTAAAAAATAAAGGCTATACACATGCAATTGTATTACCTAATTCATGGAAATCTGCTTTAGTTGCTCTATTTGGTAAAATAAAGCATCGTATTGGTTTTAAAGGTGAGAGTCGCTATTTATTGCTTAATGATTTGCGTCACTTAGATAAAGAGAAATTACCTTTAATGATCGAGCGCTTTTGCGCATTAGGTGTTGGTAAAAAGGATCTATTACCTAGCAAATTACCTTGGCCTAAGCTTAAATTTGATCAAGTAAAAGTAAATCAAATATCACAAAAATTTGGCTTTGATGATCGTAGCTATCAAAAACTTATTGCATTTTGTCCTGGTGCTGAATATGGCCCAGCAAAGCGATGGCCAGAGAACTATTTTGCGCAAACGGCAGCTCAATTAGCAAAAGAAGGCTATAAAATATTGCTATTAGGTGGACCAGGTGATAAAGAAATCTCAGATAAAATCCTAACAGAGTATGAAAATATAGTAACCGATGAATTTAAAAATCATTTGATTGATTTGGTAGCTAAAACAAAGATTACTGAAGTTGTTGGCTTATTATCCCAAGTTAAGGCTGTATTAACCAATGATACAGGGTTAATGCACATTGCTAGCGCATTTGAGCGACCAACCTTGGTTATTTATGGTTCATCCTCAGCAGGCTTTACCCCGCCGTTAAACAACAAGGCTGAGAGTATTTATCTTGATCTTGAGTGTCGTCCTTGCTTTAAACGTACTTGCCCATTAGTTCATATGAATTGCTTAAACCAATTAACACCACAGATGGTGTTAAAAGTATTTTTAGAAAAGTTATTATAACTATTTGCTATATCAATAATTATATTAATATGTTTATTATTTATTTAAATATTTCTTTTTAAGAATAAGAAGCTTAAATATTATTTTAGTATGTCAATATAAATTAAATCCATTTTTTTAAGTTCAAGCTTTAAATAATCACACTCATAATGCAACTTCTTTTAAAAACTTAACATTAAAGAGGGTTGCATTATGCCATACTACTATCATTTAACATCAAAAAAACTTCTTAAAACTTTATCAGAAAATGGTTTAACACATACTTATGCTCGAACTGGAAAACGAGAGGCTAGTCCAAATGGCGCTTTTTTAAAAGATAAAGAAAAAAATTTTGATAAAGAATTTACTGGAAATATTCTTTCAATTTTAGTTAAGGCATCTAGGGCAAAAGATCCAAATGAGTTTGAAGCGTTAGTATTAAATGGAATTTTAGTAAAACCAGATCTGGAGATAGAAGTGACGGCTAGTCCTGAAGATCATGCTACTTTTGATAGTAAGTATCAAAAAACCTTGCAAGATTATATCCAAAGTACTGGTGAAATACGTGGTAAAGCTATGACAACGACGGAGTGGAAAAAAGCTTATGATGTTAAAAATACAAAAGGCTTTGCAGAGAAATTTGCTGGAGTTATAGATCAAATTAAAAGTGACCCAAAACATCCAATTCATCAGCTTGCATTAGCACAAACAAATGCTAAGTATAATATTGAAGAGGCTATTACATCATCACATGTCTATTTTTTTGATGAAAAGTACGCTACTCAATGTTTTGATGATTATACTAAATACCTTAATGGAGATTTGTCTGAGAGAATTCTATTAAGAGTTCATTCTGATAATCTACCAGACCTAGCACAAGACGAAGCTGACTTTAGAGCAAGTTTAACGCCACATTGTATAAAACCAGGGCATATAGAAGTAATGAAGAATATTGAACAGTTTAAAAAACCTGAATACCGAAAAGACTCTCAAAATTATCAGAGTATAAAAGAAGCCTATATTGAAAGCCTTAATCCTATACAAGCTTTTTATGAAGGATATCAAGAACATATGACTGATTTAGCTAAGCATTCAAGGTGTGTAATATTATAGCATCTTGGTGAACTAGCTAATTTTATAATGCAAATGAAGAAATCTCTTGGGCTAGGTCTTGCCCAACCTCATTTTCATAGTCTAAGCCTCCGCGTTTTGATATTTCTGATTGTAACTGGTGTTTAAAGAAAGGAGATAATGGAGATATTGATCCCTTAACATTAATTACAATATCGATTCTTGGATCATGATTTAAAGTTTGCGTTGCATCAAGAGTGTGAATTTCTATATTAGAACGGATACCTACGCTTATTTCTCTTTGTTGAGAAGCATTCATAGATTGCTTCATTAAGCTAAATAATAAATTACTTGTACTTTGTTGTTTATAAATTTTTTTTGACATGAAAGTTCCATTTTAAAATATTTTCCGTAAACAGTATGTTTATTATAATGGTATTTATCAGCCAAAATTAACTGAGAAAAATAAATAAAATCTATGCATTTTAAAAATTTATAAGAAATAATAAGAGCTGTAAAAATAAATGTAATTAGGTTTAGATTTTTCTTACATTAACGGCAGCAGGGCCTTTTTGAGTTGTTGTAACTTCATATTCGACTTGATCATTATCATTAATCATGCCTTCAACGTTACTTTTGTGTACGAACAAATCTTTAGAACCATCTTCTGGTTTAATAAATCCAAAGCCTTTCTCGTGATTAAAAAATTTTACTGTACCAGTTGCCATATTTTTATTTTCCTATATTTTAATGAATAACTATTGCGACAATACAATAACACACTTTTAACGTTTATGGTATTAAAATATGTTAACTCATAAACTAAATTTTTATTTTTTCATTAATCTATTTCTTTGTAAGAATGGCAGCACCTGCTGTGAAGCCTGCGCCAAAGGCGCAAAGCGCAACTTTCTCATTTGCTTTTAAGTCGTTTAAGGTCTCTGATAATGCAATTGGGATTGTGCAAGATGAGGTATTGCCAAAGCGCTCAATATTACTGTATAAGGTGCCTGGAGCAAGTTTTAAACGTTTTTCAATGGCTGCTGAAATACGTAAATTTGCTTGGTGTGGAACGATTAAATCAAAATCATGTAAATCAAGTTTGGCGCTTTCACAGCAGTCATGCATCACTTGTGACATGGTCTTCACAGCAGATGTGAATAACATCCCACCTTTTAATGCAATACCAGAAGCTTTATTCGTTGGAACATTAATTACCTCTGCTGGTTTAGCAGTAGCAGTTAGTAATGTTTGCTCAACGATTGCTGTTGCATCACCAATGTGTTCTTCACCTGTAATAATTGTAGCTGTTGCTGCATCACCAAATAAAAATGCAGTATCAAAGTCAGTTGGATCAACATACTTAGATAGTGCTTCAGCAGTTAGTAATAAGACTCGTGCTTTTGGTCTTGATTTTAAGAAATCTTTTGCATGGTTTAATGCATAGATATAACCACTACAAGCAGCATTAAGATCATACGCAGTAATATGATGCTCACCAAAATTCGTGTATAGTTTTTCTAAAACTTGCGTTGCAACTGCAGGTGATTGGTATACTTCTGGCGTACAAGTAGCACATAAAATAAGATCAATATCACTAAGTTTTAGTTGATGTTGATTAAATATTTCAATGGTTGCTTCATAAGCTAAATCAACGACACTCTCACCATCTTTTAACCAGTAGCGATTCTCAATTCCAGTTCGATCTACAATATCTTGATGGCTATGATTAGGGAAATGTTTTAAAAGCTCACCATTAAGTACTTGACGGCGGCCTGTACGATAAACAGGCTTGGAAATGCCAACAAGTAAATTAAGTGACTGCTGCGAATGTGCTAAAAGTTCAGTTTTTGATGCTACTTCAGTTGCTTTTTTAGTTATGATTGCGTGTTTTTTGACAATTTGGCTTTGGCCTTTTGAGCCTTCTGCAAGTTTAATGCGAATTAATGGTGAGCCAACTAATGCTGTTTCAGATTCATTGACATAAATTTGTTCTACAACACCTTGGTGTGGTGACAAAATTTCACCGGCTGATTTGGATGCTTCAATATCAACAATTTTATCAGAGGCTTTAATTTCATCGCCTTCTTTAATATGAATTTCTGAGATTAAGACACTTTCATCTGAAGGGCTTGCACCAATCACTTCAACGGTAAAGTAACCAGCTTCATCTTGTTGATCAATTTGCCACTGAATATTTAGATCTAATAAATCACAAGCAGTCGTTAAAATGGTTTCAAAGGATGGTAACACTTCAAGTTGATTGGCATAATTACACGGTGTGTAGGTATCTGCTCTTGTAATACGTCGAGCACGAATTACCTCGTTTGAGTTTTCTATCACAGAAGCAATAACCTCAGCACCAACACCACAACTATGGTTGTCCTCATGTGTGACAATTAAGCGTTTAGTCTTTTCAGCCGAAGCAAGTAGTGTTTCTTTATCAATGGGCTTAACTGTTCGTAAGTCAATGACTTCAGCCGTTATGTTAACTTCTGATAAGGCTGCTGCGACTTCTTGGCATAAAGATACGGTATTTCCCCAACCAACTAAGGTAATGTCATTGCCTGGTTGAACAATACGTGCTTTACCGATAGGTACTAGCTGTTTGTCAACATCGTGGGAAGTTGTATCTTCAATGGATGCATTATTTAGTAGCTTTTTAGGATATAGAAATACACACGGACGCTTAGATTTAAATGCGGCATTTAGCATACCAACAGCATCAGATGCATTCGATGGCATATAAACATCAATACCTGGAATATGTGCATAAGTTGCTTCGTTTGTTTGAGAGTGGAATGGGCCTAGGCCTGGACGATAACCACCGCAGGCTGCAAAAACAATCACAGGGTTTTCCCATTGTCCATGACTGCGCCAATACATGGTGCCTAGTTCAGTAAAGATTTGGTTGTATGCCAAAGGCATAAAATCAGCAAACTGAATGAAAGCAACAGGTTGTTTGCCTGCAAGCGCCATGCCAGATGCTAATCCGGTAATGGTTGATTCTGATAATGCTGTATTAATTACTCTTCCTGGGAACTGAGTCGAGAGGCCTCGAGTAATGCCAAAGACATCTCCTTTACCATCTTCAATATCTTCACCCAATAGGCATACATTTTCGTTAGTTAATAAATGATGCTTAAATGTTTCACGCATTGCCTCTAACATACTTAAGCGGTCAATTGATGTAAAATCACCTCGGTATTCTGCAGCTGATGGTTTTAATTCTTCGCTAAGTGGGCGTTCAGCAGTAAAGGTTGCTTCAGGTTCATCATCTTGGCGTGCTTTATTAACGGCGTTCTGTACTTCATTTTTAACTTCAACTGCCATCTGATCTAAAATTTCAGGTTCAACACCCAATGAAATTAAATAGCTTTTAGCATGAATAAGTGGGTCATCACCAAAACTTCCTGATATTTCATCATTGCTTCGATATAGTTTTTGATTATCTGCATTGGAATGATTATCTAGTCGATTAACTTTAAATACAACAATGCCAGGTTGTTGATTGGCTCGTATATCATCAACAATATTTTTTAATTCATCATAGTGTTCAAGTGCTTTGGAGCCATCAAGGTATGTAATTGGAATATCATAGTATTGGCTAGCTTGCGCATGATCGGGTAAGGAGAAAAATGTCTTACCCTCTGTGCGCGTGGATATGGCTAAACCATTATCATGGATAAAGAAAAGCACAGGTAATTGACTGCGCTTAGCCTCTGCTATGGCTTCTGTTACTTCACCTTGTTGTGTAGTGCCATCACCAATAGCGCATAATACAACAGCTTTTTTATCTTTTTCTTTTAAAACATGTGCCACACCTGCAGCTTGTAATGCGCTATTTCCAACAGGGCCGACAATGCTCATAATATTTAACTCTGGTGCAGACATATGCGAAACCATTTGACGTCCATGCGAGTGCGCATTTGCTTTGCATAATGCACTTAAAAAGAACATCTCAGATGAAAGGCCTCTTGCTAACATTAATGCTTTATCACGATAATGGCAATGTAGGTAATCTTGTGGTTGAAACATAGGTGCTAATATGGCAGCGCCTTCATGGCCTTTACTGGAGGCTAAAAAGTTAGCTTCACCACTATTAACTAACTCGGCTTCCATATGATCGCCTTCACGAGATAATAACATATAGCGATATATATTTAGCAGTGTATTAATTCTCTGTTGATCTTTAATTGGTGTAGACATTTCTTCAGTCATTAAGTTGTCATCCATCTTCTTTTCTTTCAATTTTGTTAATTAATGTTAATAAATACTAAAACTTGTTATTAATCTCAGGGTAGTTTACCTGATCTTGAGGGCGATATGAATAGGTAGATACATCTTCAGGTATAATCATTTGATTAAGAATTAATATAATCCTTAATATATTGAGGCAAATCTGTCGCTTTACTACTCACGTTAGGAGCATAGTCTGGCAACTGATTTTTTGTCTCTAAATTACAATAGCTCAAACGCTCTGGGAAATATTCAAATAGTAGCTGAACTTTACCTGCTGTTTCTTTGCCAGCAATTGATGCAATTAACTCAAGGGCTAAGTCAATACCACTGGAAATTCCGCCTGCTGTCCAAATTTTTCCTGATTTAACAATACGTTCACCACAAAACTTTATATCTTTTAAAGCTTGAATTTCAGGGACAGCCCGCCAATAGGTTGTCACTGGTTTATCTTTTAATAATCCAGCATGATAAAGTAAAAACATACCAGTACAAACAGATAATAAAAATTCACAGTGATTTGCTTGTTTTTTAATAAAATTGAGTAATTTATCATTTTTTGATTGTTCAAGGCGTCCTTTGCCACCTGGTACAATAAAATAGTCAAAATCAGGTGCATTATCAAAAGTACAATGGGCATTTAAAGTAATTTTATCATCACAGTGTATTTGTTGCTCATCTTCAGAAACTAAATATAGATTGATAGGAACGTTAAGTATATTTTTCCATACTGAAAAAACTTCCCAAGGGCCAAAAACATCCATTGGCTGAACAAAATCATAAATGATAATGCCAAGGTTTTTAGTCATCATTACCTGCTCCTAAAAGTATTAAACTTGGCTTTTGAGTATAAAGGATAGGTTATGTGATTAAAACCCAATTTTTTTCATTACAGTGTTAATCCAAGTGGCAAGTCATTACCATAAAGGTATCGTGAAGTATCAATATCTAGTTGTTTGACAGATTTAATTAATTCTACTTGACTGTGATCTGCTTTAAGTTTGTTAAATAAATGTATTAGTTTCTGTTCATAGGTTGGGTCAAGCTGGTAATAGTCATCATCTAATTTTCTCGCCATTAAGATTAATGCATGTATGATCAATTTAGTGTGCTTTTTGTGTTTTTTGAGACTAACTGCAATTGGAATTAATTGTTCTAACCATGATTCAATACTATCTGTAGGTATTAACTCTTGGGGATTAATTGAAATCGGCTGGCGGTTGCCAATGCGACCTAAAGCCCACCAATAAAGTGAATTTAATGGTTTATGGATAATTAGTTTAATTAGTTGATTACCAAGTTCGATACGTAGATGCATGGGTAATTTTTCTAGTACGCTTACAAGACGTATTTTTTCATCAAGAGCAATTAAGTTTTTTTGTGATAGATAATCATGTTTTGTTAAAAGTGCGTGTTTAATTTTTTGATAAAGTGACATTTGCATCTTAGCACTTAGGCCTGGAGCAAGGCGTCGCCACATCACCCAAAAACTACTAATACAAGCATTATGTTTAACATATTCAATACCTTTATCGTAAAGCTCACAGGCTTTCTCAATACGTTGATTGTCTTTATATTCACCAAAGCCAGGATTTAATAACAATCCGGTTAAATAATAAAAGTATTGTTCTGCCTCAGGGCGTTTAAAGCGTAAATATCGTATCTCAAATAAAATATCCCAGATTTCACGAGCAAAGTGTATCGGCCATTGATTAATATCGCCACTAATATGATTTAATCGCTGTTTAATTGTAGCAATGCCAATTGTTTTATCAGAAAAGAACACTTCTAGTTGTTGTTTAATTGCGGCTATTTTAGTTTCATTAAATTTAGTTTCGTCATCATTTTTTGCTTTAGGTAAAATTTGATTCTGATCAGCTTGATTGGTTAAATTAAATTCTAAAGGGTGGGCTTTATTATTTTGATCATAGATCATTAAACTTAAAATACCAGCTCCATTTAGCTCTGAGGATAAAGTAGCACAATGATTACTTGATTGGCTTTTCAATTCTGTAATAACAGAGCCTACATAGTTAAATTGGTCATCTATTTCAGTTAGTGTTTCAATGTCATATTTATTTTGATCATTTAAGAATAGTGGAAAGCGTAATAATTGATTAGACTGTAATTTTAAAGGGTGTTTTGTTAATTGATTAATACAGCCTTCTGGCATACCTTTAGGTAGAATACATAACCCCATTTTATCACCAACTTGAATAAAGTAGTTTGATCTGGAGCCTGCCTGAATTGTCAGTGATTTTTTATGTTTAGCTCTTAAATAGCTACAAGCACCATAGGCGACAGCAAGTGATGGTTCAGCATTGTATAAAACCTCAGTTGGTTCTGATTTAACTTCTCGCCAACTATCGATAATTTCTGTTATACGCTGAGTAAATAATTGACAATGGAATATCCCGCCATTAAAAAGTATAACTTGTGGGATAGGAATACTATGGTTATCTTTAATATTTAAAGCATCTCTTGCTTCTTTTTGGTTTTGATATAAAAAATCAGCAATATGAGCTGTAATTTTAGGGTTTGATTCAAATGCTAAACCAAACTGCCTTAAGCCTGTTGTTGTTTTTTGAGGCTTTAAGCTTTCTAAGGCAACTTTAGGGAAGAAACCATCAAGTAACTGTTCTAAGTGGCTTTGATCTAATAAGACGGATTCAGTTTTTGCAATAAGTTTTGATTTTTTGAAGTTAAAACTGATATTAATTGATTGCGTGTTATGATCTGTGTGTATTTGACTAAATAATGTTTCTTTAGCTTGTTGAATTTGATTAAGCCATTGATTTTGGTAATGGCGTTTTAATGGTTGCTGTGTTTGCTTTATCAGTTGCTGTAATAAAAAGCAGTCCATATTATCACCACCAACTAATAAATGTTTGCCTGTTGCAATTCGATTTAGGCTTGGTCCATTTGGTGATAGTTGTAATTGAATTAAGCTAAAATCCGATGTGCCGCCACCAATGTCTAGTACTAAAGCAAGCTCACTAACGGTTTGATCTACTTGTTCATCAGCTAAATTGTGTGTATTTAACCAGTGATAAAAAGCTGCAATAGGTTCTTCTAGTAGCTTAACGTGATTAAAACCGGCAGATGTGGCTGCCTTTAACGTTGACTGACGTGCTTGATCATTAAATGATGCTGGTATGGTAATAACAACAGTTTGATCTTCCAATAAATCATTTGGGTATTGATGATTCCAAGCACCTTTTAGATAGTCTAAATAATGAATGATTACCTTATAAGGAGAAATTTTTGCATCAACTTCATGGCTGCCAAGTGGTAGAAATGGTGACTCGATATTCATCACTGGGTGTGATAGGTAACTTTTGGCACTTGAAATACTTAAACTTGGGTAATTACTAGCAAGTTCTTTAGCCAGGTGGCCAATGATTGCTTTGGATTTTTGCCAAGGCATTACAACATCACTAAGTTTAAAAAGCTCATCTTTGGCATAAAGATAGTAGGCAGGTAGTAATGTTAACTCTGCTACTTGTCCAGGGGCAACTATTTGGGGGATCTTAAACAGTTGAATCGGTTGACTTGGCTTTTTAAGGTCATAATAGCTTAAAGCAATATTAGTCGTTCCTAAATCAATACCAATAAGATAACGATTCTGCAATGATTATTTACCTACAATTGTCTCAATTAACGTAGACTGTATAGTATCATCTTGCTGACGATTTTGCCATGCAACAACTTTTACTGAGCGCGATACCTGTTTCGCTAATGAAGGACTACCTTTATAAACGATTTTAACATTACCATTGGCTTTAATAAGTAGATTATCTTGACTATCAATATATAGATTAGCAGAGCCTGAAGCATTGATTGTTGTATTTTGTGTTTGAAAGTTAATAGCATGTAATGAAGAGGCACCGGATGCATTGACTGTCATATTTTTTGATGAACCATCAATATGTCCATAGGTATTACCAGATAAATTAAGTATTAAATTTTTACTCTTAAGACTTCTAGCATCGAAAACAATATTACCTTTTGCATCTAATTTATTAAACTTTTTTGTTTTTATAATAACTTCCATAGGTTGGCTTGGTTTAATCAAATAGCCGGGTCGTGCTTGTACAAGTAAACAACCGGAGTAGTTTTTAACTTCAATAAGTGGAATCAAATTTTCATCTACTTTAATGGTTACCATCGATTGATGAGATTGTACAATATTAAGCCTGAATGTGCCCTGTAACTGAAGACAGCCTGTGTTTTCAACTAAGTATGATTTAGTACTTAGCTTGCCACTACCATAGCGCGACTGTGGCTCTCCATAAGCCAAATAATAATTTCTGATACTTAGTAATATAATAAATAGTACGGCTATAACAATAATAAATATAAATAATGAAATTAATTTACGTTTCATAGTTTCTCTTTTTAAAGTGCGTAGTACTATAAATATAGCAAAAAGTTAAATAATTAGCTTAATAATTTAATTAAATAGTAATTCAATTTTTTCAACTGAATTTATGTCTTTAATCGTATCGATAATATTTTGATTTAAAGTTAATACATAATTTAATGGCCAATTAACACATACTTGCGCTTCTTGCCAATGAAATGATAGGCGGTTAATACTACTGTCATTATTATTATCGGTAACAAGTGATTTGATTTTAATTAAATCATTACAGTTTCGTTGATCATTTAAATAAATGGCAAGGCCTTTAGCATATTTATTAATTGCATGGTCGATTGTTAGAATTGCTTTCGCATTGATGCGTAGGCCACCGGTATAATTGTCTTCTTCAACATCACCTTCTACAATAATGGTATCATCTACATGGAGAATATCTTTAGTTTTTTCAAATAAATCAGCAAATAAGGTGATATCAATGCGCAGAGTTGCATCATCAATCGAAAGAATACCAAATGCCCTGCCTGTCTTTGTTTTTCGTTGCGTAAAGCTAATGATGACACCAGCAAAGCGTTGAGAAGATTTTTTAGTGGTATGACTAATACTATTAAGTGTTTTAATACCTAAAGTGTTTAATAGTGCTTTATTCTCATCAATTAAGTGGCCTGATAAATACAGCCCAAGAGAAGATTTTTCACGTTTTAACCTTTCTTTAAGACTAAATGGGGCGCAGTCTGTGTAAAGGATTGTATCAGTTTGAGCATTATCATCTGGCTCAGAAAATCCAAATAAATCACTTTGTCCAGAAGACTGTGCTAGTTCATTTTGCTCAACTCGCTTAAGTAAATTATCTAATGATAATAAAATTGAAGCACGATGGGTTCCTAAGTCATCTAACGCGCCTGCACAAATTAAAGCTTCCAGTACGCGCTTATTTGCTTTTTGTAAGTCGATTCGTTGTAAAAAATCAAGGACATTTAAATAAACACCATGTTTTTCTCGCTCATCAATAATCATTTCAATTGCAGAGATGCCAACACCTTTTATTGCGCATAAACCATAAACTACATCATTACTTTGGCTGACTGAAAATTGTTTTTGGCTTTGATTAACATGAGGAGGGATAACGTTAAGTCCCATTATCATACACTCATTAATCAACGTAACAATTTTATCAGTATTATCCATATCAGAAGATAAAACAGCGGCCATAAATTCTGCTGGATAGTGTGCTTTTAAATAAGCGGTTTGATAAGACACTAAGGCATAAGCTGCTGAGTGAGACTTGTTAAAGCCATATTTAGCAAATTCTTCCATTAAATCAAAAATTGAAGAAGCAAGCTTTTCATCAATGTCATTTTCTTTTGAGCCTGAGATAAAAATATCTCGTTGTTTTGCCATTTCTTTAGGATCTTTTTTACCCATTGCGCGACGTAGTAAGTCCGCACCACCTAGTGTATAGTTTGCTAAAACTTGTGCAATTTGCATGACTTGTTCTTGGTATAAAATCGTACCATAAGTTTCTTTAAGTACAGGTTCAAGTTTTGGGTGTGGATAGGAGACTTTTTGGCGGCCATGTTTTCGATTGATGAAGTCATCGACCATACCAGAACCTAATGGGCCAGGGCGAAAGAGTGCTACCAGTGCAATGATATCTTCAAAGCAATCTGGCCTTAAGCGTGCGATTAATTCTTTCATGCCACGTGATTCAAGTTGAAAGATTGCGGTTGTCTCACTACGTTTGAGTAAGTCAAAGGTTTTTATATCATCTAGCTTTAATGTTTCAATATTAATTATAGGCTTAGATTCTTTCTTTAAGCGTTTATTAATTAAGTCAACAGCCATTTTAATGACTGTTAAGTTACGTAAGCCTAAAAAGTCAAATTTAACAAGGCCAACCTCTTCAACATCTTTCTTATCAAATTGACTGACAAGTTGTTTGGAACCTGCTTCACAATAGGAGGGGGAGAAATCAGTTAATGCAGAAGGTGAGATAACAACACCGCCTGCGTGTTTGCCTACATTTCTTATTGTACCTTCTAATTTAAATGCATAATTTAAAATTTGTTCTGCTTCTTCATTATCTTGGCAGAATTGATATAATTCAGAGCCTTCTTTATAAGCATCCGTCAACGTGATGCCCAGTTCATTGGGAATTAATTTAGCAATTTTATCAACGAAGCCATAAGGCTGTGCTAGGACACGCCCCACATCACGAACAACTGCTTTCGCTGCCATTGAACCAAAGGTAATAATCTGTGAAACACTCTCTCTGCCATAGCGTTGAGCAACATAGTCAATAACACGATCACGCCCATCCATACAAAAATCAATATCAAAGTCAGGCATTGAAACACGCTCAGGGTTTAGAAATCGCTCAAATAGTAAATTGTAAGGCAATGGGTCAAGATCTGTAATTTTTAATGCATAGGCAACTAATGATCCAGCACCAGAACCTCGTCCAGGTCCAACAGGGATATCATGATCTTTTGCCCATTGGATAAAGTCAGCAACAATTAAAAAATAGCCAGGAAAGCCCATTTGGCAAATAACATCAATTTCTATTTGTAGTCGATTCTTATAACGAGATTTTACCGTTTCATATTCGGATGTTTCATAATTATTCAAAATGCTAGAAAATCGCTTTTCAAGGCCTTCAAAAGACACCTTTGCAAAGTATTCATCAATGCTTAGATACTCTGGAATTGGAAAGCTAGGTAAAACAGCATTGCCTAATCTAAAAGTAACATTACAGCGTTTAGCAATAATTACTGTATTTTCTAGCGCGCTTGGCAGGTCATTAAAAAGTGCTTTCATTTCTTCTGCACTTTTAAAATATTGCTCATTGGTATATCTGCTGGTTCTTTTCTCATCTAATAGAGTATAACCTTCAGAGATACCTACACGAACTTCATGGATGTCAAAATCTTCTTTATTCAAAAAACGTACGTTATTGGTTGCAACAATAGGAATATCATATTGTTGAGCAAATTTTAAAACCTCAGTTGTGTAATAAGTTTCTTCTTCTTTGCCTAAACGTTGTATTTCAATAAAGAAAGAATCATCATCAAAAAGCTTTTTATAAGCCAATAAAGCTTGTTGGGCTTTTTCTAAGTGACCTTTATTAATCAGTAAGCCTATCTCTCCATCACAACCACCTGATAGTGCAATCACTCCTTTTAATGATGCACTAAATAATTTATTTTTATCAATAACTGGAATGCCATTGACTCGTTCAGTCGCATTTAAGTAAGCATCGGATATAATCTCGACTATATGCTGATAGCCTATTTGGTTTTCAGCTAATAAAGTGAGTGTCGTATGTTCTTTTTCATCGGTTTGAATTAATAAATCAACACCAATAATTGGCTTAATACCATAAGATAGTGCTTGTTTATAAAATTTAATTATAGCAAATAAATTGCATTGGTCAGTCATAGCAACAGCAGGCATATTACAGCTAACTGCTTCTGATAGCAAACGCTTATGGCGGATAGTACTATCTACTAATGAATATTCACTATGTACTTTTAGGTGAACAAAATCAATTGTCATATCGTTATATTATTTAAGTTATGATTAAACTAATTTAAACTTGATGTCACTGTACCATAAAGTGGTGTTTGTTGCATCCAGGCGATTTAAGATGCTATGAAAAAATTAATGAATCATGTGATAGATATTGCATCGGAAGCTGCTGAAATTTTAAGGTTCTATCATAAAAAAGTAATCGATATTAAAAAGAAAGATGACCAATCGCCATTAACCATAGCGGATATGAAGGCGCATCAATGTATTGTAGAGAAATTAGAACATCTAACACCGGATATTCCAATTCTCTCTGAAGAATCAAATCCTTTGCCGACTTATCAAGTACGAAAAAACTGGCAGAAATATTGGTTGATCGATCCTTTAGATGGTACAAAGAGTTTTATTCATGGAAAAGATGACTTTGTTATTAGCATTGCGCTAATAGAAGCACATCAGCCAATAATCGGTATTATTTATGTGCCAATAGATGATATTTGTTATTTCGCATCTGTAAAAGATGGTGCTTTTAAGCGGATTATCTCTAATGGCAACGCTAATGATATAAAGCTTATGAATAAAAATGAATGTAATGAAGTGTTAACCATTACATTAGGTAGTTCAAAGCCATTATCTGAGCGTTTACTACATAAATTAGAAAGCGTTAAACCCTATCGTTTAATAAAAGCTGCTTCAGCATTGAAGTTTTGCTATGTAGCTGAAGGGAGCGCAGATATTTATTTAAGGCTTTATCCTACTTATGAATGGGATACAGCAGCAGGGCAATGTATTTTGTCTCAAGCAGGTGGCAAATGCGTTGACTTAGAAAATAAAACTATCTTATCCTACAATAGAAAAGATAGTTTAATAAACCCTTATTTTATTGCTGGCGTACCTTGGGCAATGGAACGTTTAAAAAAGTACTTGTAATGATGGATAGTTAATTAATTTAAAGAGGAAGATTAGCATGAAGTTAGGATTAAAATTTATAGATTTAACCCATACTCTAACAGCCGACACACCAACTTGGGATAGGCATTGTGGCTTTAAGTATCAGATTGCACATGACTATGCTGACGGTGAAGAAGTAGACAATTTTAGAATTCAACATTTAAATATCAATGCGGGGATTGGCACACACATTGATGCGCCTAATCATTATATAGAGGGTGCATCATCTATAGCAGATCTTCAGCTAAGTGAATTAATTTCTCCTTGTGTTAAAGTAGATGTATCTAAAAAAGCAGATGAAACATATCAAGTGAGTGTTGCTGATTTGGCTTCATTTGAAGCGCGTCATGGACGAATTAAGCGAGGTGTAATGGTCATTTTTTATAGTGGCTGGAGCAAGTTTTGGCAAGATAAGAAAAAATATCACAATAATTATCGTTTTCCTTCAGTATCCAAAGAAGCTTGTGAATATTTACTTGAACGAGATATTGCAGGTATTGGAATTGACACACTTTCACCTGATGTGCCTGACAGTGGCTACCCTGTACATAATTTATTATTAGCTAAAAATAAATATATCGTTGAGAACATTGCAAATGCAGATAAATTACCTGAAATAGGTGCTTATAGTATTGCTCTACCAATTAAAGGTGCTTTTTTAACCGAAGCACCGATGCGCCTAGTTGCATTTATGCCAAATAAAAAATAGTCGTATTTAACGCACAAGCAAAAAATAAACAAGTTGCGCAATGGTTTTAGGCATAGGAAAATATTGACTTATAAAAACCATATTAAATAATTAGGAGAATCGTTTGAATCAGAAGCGAGTTAATAAATGGGCATTTGTTTCATTTATACTTGGTGTTATCTTAACTATTGTTAGTATGTTGTTGATTCATTCAGCTTATGGTGGTGAACTATATAGTCGTATCCATTGGCTAGTGACTTTAATTGTTGCCATTCCCTGGGTTATTTTTATTATTTGTTTATTTATTATGTTATTTGCTGATAAAAGTTAACACGTAACAAGGTATTTAAATTTAATGTCATTATATCAACCTAAAGACTTGTTTCGCCCATTTTTAGAAGAAGATAGTGAGAAACCGTCATTTACACCATTTCGTCGTGACTATGCACGGGTGATTCACTCGGCATCATTTAGGCGTCTTCAGGGTAAGACGCAAATTTTTCCAGGTCTTGAAAGTGATTTTTTTAGAAATCGTTTAACGCATTCATTAGAAGTTGCACAAGTGGCAAAAGCAATTACTGCACGCTTAAATGAAATGCATCAATTAGATATTGATCCGGACTTGGTTGAAACAGCAGCACTTTGCCATGATATTGGCCATCCGCCATTTGGGCATAATGGTGAACGTGCATTACATGAGAAAATGCGCGAGTACGGGGGGTTTGAAGGTAATGCACAAACATTGCGTGTGTTATCCGTTATTGAGAAAAAGGTGATTAATGGAAACCTACCTGTTGTTAACGGCGAAGATAAGCGCTATGGGCTCAATTTAACATACCGTACATTAGCGGCAGTTTTAAAATATGATTATAAAATACCTCCTTATGTTGCTCAAACAGGAATAGAGCCACCGAAAGGCTATTATGTAAGTGAGGCCTCCCTAGTTGATGAAATTAAGGCACATGTATTATCTGGCTATGAATTAGATGTTCAAACACCATTTAAAACGATTGAGTGCCAAATTATGGACTTAGCTGATGATATTGCTTATTCAACCTATGATTTAGAAGATGCCTTAAAGGGTGGTTTTTTATCACCTATCTCAATGATTGGTAGTGATCAAAAAACACTTGAATCGATACAGAATGCTGTTTTAAAAGAAGATATTAATTTATCTACTTCTGAAATTCGTGATATTGTAAAGCATATTTTTTCAAGTGTTTTTTCAATCAATGAAGGGCTTGAATCAGTGTATCAAAAGGCTAAGAATCTTGCTCATAGTGGCTATATTAGAACAAAATTGACTTCACAGTTGGTGTTTTTTGCATTAAATGGCATTGTATTTGAACATAATAATCAGTGTTCTTTATTATCTAAGGTTTATTTATCAGATGAAGTTAAAGCGCAGGTTGAAGTATTAAAACAGTTTATCTTTCATTCTGTTATTAAGGCAACTAAGCTTAATATCGTTCGATATCGTGGTGGTGATATTATTGCAACATTATTTGACCTTTTAAGTACAACACAAAAAGAATTATCATTTTTACCTGAAGATATTGGACAAATTTACTATGCTTATGACCCTTCAGAAAAAGCAAAACGTAAGCGTATTATTTGTGACTTTATTGCTGGGATGACAGATCGTTATGCAATTGAATTATATGGACGTTTTAAATCAGATAAGCCGCAAACGATCTTTAAGCCTTTGTAATTTTATTAAGTATAATTAAATAGTTTTTATATTCTTTTTCAATATTACCGTAATTTACACGTATCAATACTTGGTATGGTTTTGTTAAATATATTTATAAGATATATAAATTAAGGGTTGCAAATTATGCCAAATGTTGTTTCTGATTATACTCAACTTAAAAATCTTAAAGAATCACCTAAACATGCTGATAAAATGCGAAACAATTACATTGGCTATATTGATCGAGTTTTTTATACATTTGAAAGTGAAGTAAATAAACCGGTTAATACATTACCTGATAAAAACGCTTGGAAATTTCATATTGGAGTTGATGATGCTGATATAGAAAAAGCTTGGCGTCTTATTGGTGATATTTTAATTAAACATGATATTGCAATGTTTAAGGTAGTTACCCCTGAAGCAAATTTTAGCACAAATCAAGAAGTTGAAACACAAGGCGGCAAGCAGGTTACTGTATATGCATATCAAGATAAGCGAGCAGAAGATTTTCAATTCTGGGCGCAAATAACAGAAGAAATTGAACAAAGTCTTAGGGAAAATAATATTAAACCATGTCCGAATAGGGATAAAAATGAGGATACCAAGGTTCCTGGAAGCTATTATATTGGCTATCACTCCGATACAGTGAATAATCCAGATTACACTTCTCCTTTTCCAGATGATTTTAATATGAATCATTTATATGTTATTAAAAATAATAAGCATATTGATGATTTTTTAGAGAATGCACAATTTGTAAATATCGATGACTTAGCAGCTAAAAAAGCTCAATTTAAAGATGATTTAAAGAATTATTTAAAATCTAATAATTTATCTAGTGAAGACTTAAAGCATTTTTATGAATTTATAAAATCATCGATCCAACAAGGTCATCCCTTACGTTTTATCTGTGAAAATCAAGGAACGATAAGTTCTTTTTTCAATCAATATGGAGAAACAACAACTTTTGACGATGCTTTAAAAATGATAAAAGATAAAATAGATAGTCAAGTACAATCTTTTGATGTTCCAAATGTTTTTTATGGTGCAAGTGATATAAATATCAGATTGGAATGTGAGTATATATAAAAAATTAATACAATTAAAGGGGGTAAAATATATATTATAAGCTTTTCTTAACTTATATGTGACAAAATTAATATCCTTAAAGATGATATAGAAATTTTACCATAAAGCTTAGCTTGGTTATGATATGATAAATCCATGTAATTAAGTAGATGGAATTTGATAATGAATATTTGGAAAACACCAACCTCAGCAGATGAAATGAATCAACGCGGTAAAGGAACTTTATCAGATCTTTTAGGAATTGTTTATACTGAAGTTGGAGATGATTATGTAAAAGCAGAAATGCCTGTAACGGATAAAGTCAAACAACCAATTGGTATTATGAATGGGGGTGCTTCTTGTGTGATTGCAGAGTCTGTAGGTAGTTGTGCTGCTAATTATGCCGTTGACTTAACAAAGCAGTACTGTGTTGGATTAGATATTAATACCAACCATATACGTGCAGCTTATAAGGGTAAAGTTATTGCAACAGCTAAACCATTTCATATTGGTAGAACAACGCAAGTTTGGTCAATTGATATCCATAATGAAGCAGGAAAACTTATTTCTGTGAGTCGTTTGACGATGGCTGTGAAGGATCGCTAAGATATTTATATTAGTTTATCACATCAACAGAGTGAAAAAACTTTTTACCAAAGACGCGATAAATCGCGTCTCTACTGAGTTATATTTCAGTCTAATAACTATATATTAGTAATATAAACATGATTATAGTTATATGATGGATGTTTTAAATCAATGAATCTAATTTTTTGTAGAGGCGCGATTTATCGCGTCTTAAAATGTTAGCAAGTTTATATGCAAATAATTGTTCGATAATGACGCTATACTTAGATTTGGATAAAGTGATAATTATTGAAATTGATAAAATTAGTTTATAATAATTAGTAATAGCTTATGCAATTATGGAGGCTCTAATGATTTTGGAGATAGATGGAATATGTCAAGTTTGTTCAAATAAATTTCAAATTTTATTACACAATGATGTTAAATTAAATAATTGTCCCCATTGTTTTAAAGATCCTGTGCATATAAAAAGATATGGAGGTGTAGTTTATGTAGTAAATAATCCTAATCAGCATGGAGTTAAAATAGGTATGACTGAGAAATCTATTGAAGCTAGATTAAAGACATTAAATAATACTAGTGTAGTTGGGAGCTTTAATTGGGTTGCGATATTTCCAACAGATAAACCTAAAAAAGATGAGAAGCGTATTCATAATTCAACTAAGTGTAAAAAAGCTTGGATTTCTAAGGAGCATTATGACTTAGAGCCTATTGAAGCAACATTATGTGCATATAGGGCTTTAAATAGAAAAATTGATCCTATTTTTAATTCTCAAGAAGATAAATCTATTTTTGATATGAAGTTAGATCAAGCAAGAATCAATATGCAGCTTAAATTACGAGGTAAATCGTAGAATTAATATAATTTATCTAACATTTTTTCGCCTAAAACGTCCTAATGCTTTAAAACAAATTTCTTCTAACGCATCAGCAATGGAAATATTTGAAGTATTAGCCGATTGTGGGTAGAGTGAGGTTGGCGTAAGCCCTGGTAGTGAATTAGCCTCAAGAAACCAAAGTTGCTCTTTTTCATCTAACATAAAGTCAACACGACTATAATCGTATAAGCCTAATGCATGGTGTGCTGTTAGTGCTGCAGTTTTAATGCAAATTGATAATGATTGATCAACTTCAGCTGGAAAAATTTCTTTGACAGTACCTTGTTGATATTTATGATAATAATTAAAGGTGTCTTCATCGGTGATAATCTCACCTGGGCTTAGTGCTTGGTCATCTAAAACACCGATTGTAAATTCTCTTCCCTGTATATAATCTTCTATTAATATTTCATTGTCATAATAAAAAGCTTGCTCAAGCATTGCATCAAACTGATCCTGATCATAAGCAATATTAACTGCAATACTTGAACCTTGTGTATTAGGCTTAACAACAATTGGGAATTGATGGACATGAACATCATGGTGATTTAATTGGCTAATTAAGCGCCAATTAGGTGTAATTATACCTGCGGCTTGCACTAAACGCTTACTAAAATGTTTATTCATTGCAAGTGCGCTAGAGATAACATTACTACCAGTATAGGCAATATTTGCAAGCTCTAACACTGCTTGAACATGCCCATCTTCACCAAATTGACCATGTAATGCAAGAAATATAAGATCATAAGATTTAAGATCATTTAAGTACTTAAATAGATTAGTTTTAAAGTTACCGTCTGCTTGATAGCGATATTTATCTGGTGGGCTCTGTGCAACATGATAGCTAAATATCTCTTTTTCCTGGTATTCTTTTAAAATGCCTTGCTCAGTATCAAAAGGTGTTACACAATGTCCTTTACTACGCAATGCTTTTATCACAGTTTGCGCACTGGCAATTGATACATCTCTTTCAATGCTAATACCACCAAATAATACGGCAATATTTAGCTTTAAAGCCTTATCTTGATTCATGCAACCCCATAATTAATCTTGTTTTTATTATTTTTATAATGGTTTATTGAAATTGTAGCTTAAAATAAATAAATTTCACAAATTTGATATATCTTTATGTGTTGTATGCGATTTTAAACATTTTTACCAATGTATGTGGCTAGGAACATAAATACAAGCACAAGTAGAACTGCCAGTAAGACATTTGTTAACAGTGAACCATAACTTTGTGTTTTCTCTGATTCAATCGATCGTTTGAGCATTAAATAGCGTATCGTTGCTGTAATAATCATTATAACTGAGACAATCATTAGAAGAAGTCCAGTTAATTCAGCACTTAATGAATGTTGAAATTTAATATTGGGATTATGAACCGATTGATGCAGATAGCTTAAAAATATATCAAATCGTTCAATTAAAAAGCCAAATGCCATAATGGTAATTGCTGTCCTAATCCATGCAAGAAATGTGCGTTCATTAGCTGCATGGTCACTGAAGCTTTTAATCATTAAAAAATCTCCATAAAAAACTGTAATATTATGACTTTTATTATAAAAGTATAGGTCTATTATGATGAGAAATGTATACTAGAAAGCCAAATAATTGCTAGTGATTATCTCTGTTTTTATTGATTTAAATCAAAAATTGATCAAAAAATAAACAAAAATAACTGGAAATTATGTAAAAAACGCTATACAATCAAGCTCTCATCACGGTAAACTAGTTAGTGAAAGCGACAAAATTTATTGTAATGAAGATAATTAAAATATTATAAGGTTTAAAATAAATGAGCGAATATAAAGGTAAGTTAATCTGGAAGGCAATTTTAGTCTTATTTCCAACACTTATTATCGCCTTGACCGTTGTACCATGGTATGGTTTTGCTATTGGTTATAGTGGCTGGGACTGGTTTTGGTTTGGCTTTTTTATGGTTGCAACTGGTTTATCAGTAACAGCTGGTTATCATAGGCTATGGTCGCATCGAGCATATAAAGCATCGTTACCACTAAAACTATTTTTCTTAATTTTTGGAACAGCAGCGCTTGAAAATAGCGTAATCCAATGGGCTTCTGATCATAGAAAGCATCACCGTTATTGTGATGATGAAGATAAAGATCCGTACGGCATCACGCGTGGTTTTTGGCATGCTCATATATTTTGGATGCTAAAAGAGCATAAAAGTGGTGAAGATGATTTATCTGATGTTAAAGATTTAATGAATGATAAGTGGTTAGTACTTCAAGACCGTTACTATGGCTGGTTTGCTACATTTTTTGGTTTCTTGTTACCATTTATAATTGGTAGCTTCTATGGTAGTGCCTGGGGCTGTTTCTTATTAGCGGGTATATTACGTATTGTTTTAAACCATCATTTTACATTCTTTATCAACTCAGCGGCACACTATTGGGGCAAACGTCCATTTAATGATAAAAATACAGCGCGCGATAATCCTGTTTTATCTTTAGTTACTTATGGTGAAGGCTATCACAACTTCCACCATAAATTTGCTGGTGATTATCGTAATGGTATTCATTGGTATGATTTTGACCCAACGAAATGGTTAATCTCAGCCTGTCAGTATGTTGGTTGGACAAGAGACTTAAAAAGAACGCCGAAAGAAGTTATTGAGCATGCAAAAATTAAAATGCAGTATCAAGAGCTTAAAGAGTCGCCATCATTAATTTCTAAAACAACGACTGGTATTACAGATGGTTATCATGCATTAGAACGTCAATACCATCAGGTTGCTGATGCAATCGGTCAATGGGCTAAAGCGAAACGTGATTGGTTAAAAGCAAAGCAAGATCAATTATCTAAAACACATATTGCTGATTTAGAAAAGCAGGTTCGTCACTTAAAACGCATGATGCGATTAGAAAAGCGTAAATGGCGTAGAACTTTAGCTTTGCATGCCTAATTAAAATTAAATACAATAGCTATTAAGATTATTAATAAGGCCTTGAACTTAGAATATGACTAATAGCTTATCTAAGGATGCTCAAATGCATCCAATCCTTAATCAATTAAATCAAATTATTCAAACTAAAAAAACTAATCTTGCAGTTTCAGCAGATGTAACTAAAGCTGATCTTCTAATTCATTTAGTAGAGCAAACAAAAGAACATATTTGTGTATTAAAAACACATATTGATATTTTAGAAGACTTTACACCATCAGTGACAAAGAAGTTGCGACAATTAGCTGACAACAACGAATTTTTAATTTTTGAAGATAGAAAGTTTGCTGATATTGGTAATACAGTTTCTCATCAGCTGCGTGATGGTATTTATCATATTGCGCAGTGGGCTGATATTATTAATGCGCATATTCTACCGGGTGAGGGGATTATTACCGGCTTAAAAAAAGGTGCTCAAGGTCGTGATATTGGACTATTATTATTAGCACAAATGAGTAGTAGTGAAAATTATTTTACATCTTCTTATACACAAGCAGCCATTCATTTAGCACAGAAGCATAAAGATTTTGTTATAGGTTTTATCGCGCAAGAAAAACTAACTTGTGATGAATTAGTCGTGATGACACCAGGCGTTCAATTAAAGTCAGGTACGGATGCATTAGGGCAGCAATATAATACGCCTAATACAGCTATTTTAGATCATGGCAGTGATATTATTATTGTTGGGCGTGGTATTTATCAAGCAGATAATCCTAAAGAGGCTGCATTGAGGTATCAAAAGGAAGCTTTTGAGGCTTATTTAAAACGCCAAAATATCATTGCTTAACACAAAAAAATAAAGAGCTTATGATTTAATTAGTAAGCGAAGTTGTAAAAATAATAATGCTAATATGGTCATTACGACCATTAATATTGCAAAAGGGGTTGCATTATGTACCCCATGGATTGTAAGTAAAGAACCAATAATGCCAGCGCCTAAGAATTGTATTGAGGTTAAAAGCGCAGATGCTGTGCCTGCAAGTTGAGAAAAGTTTGCTAAAGCTAATGCAGTTGCAGGGCCAAATGATAAGCCTAAACCAAATGAAAGCATCATCATAGGTAACATAAAATTTAATACGCTTAAGCCATTTAAGTCGTTAATAATCAGCATCCATACACTGCCAATTATTGAAAATAAAACACCAAAAAGTACTGTTTTTTGCATACTAAATTGATTACTTAATCGATTTGATAATAAGCTTGCGATAATAAATACGATTGCATTTAGGCCAAAGCAAAGTCCGTATAACTGTACGCTTATTTGAAGTTCGCTAATAAGTAAGTAAGGGGAGATTGCACAAAAGCAAAATAATGCTGTAATACACATAAGTGTAATAAAGCTATATAAGCGAAATGATCCATTTTTAAATACGGTAAAATAATTATGGATTAATACGCTGAGGTTAATTTTGATTTGCTGCTCTTTTTTTAATGTTTCACTGATAAAGCAATAAGATACAATTAAAGTGACAATCGCAAATAACAATAAAAATCCAAAAGTTGCACGCCATGAATTAAATAATAACATTAAATAGCCACCTAATAAGGGAGCTGTAACTGGGGCAATCATTGTAACAGAACCTAATTTACTATACATCGTTGCGCCTTTTTCAACTGAGTAGATATCTCGTACAATGGCATAGGCTACGACAATTAATGAGCAAGCACCAATTGACTGGAATAAACGCGCTAATATCAATAGGTTGATTGAAGGTGCAAAAAAACACAGTAAAGTACCAATAAAGTAGATGCTTGTACCAATTAAGACAATTTTCCTTCTACCAAAACGGTCAACCAGTGGCCCAAATATTAGTTGACCAATGCCTGAACCAAACATGAAAATGGTTAGTGTCCATTGGACAGTCGTTGCTTTGCTATGAAAATAATTAACAATACTTGGAATTGAAGGGACAAAAATATCCATTGAAATTGCAATGCTTAAAACAAGTGGTATAAGGATAAGTAGTGTCGTACGCTCGTTTTTATTCCACATATTGAATGTTCCATAACGACTAATTTGGCTTCACTATAACATTGGAATCACTAAAATAGAAATTTGATTTATATGTTTCATATTTTTAGAAAATAAAAATAGATTTAATTGGTTAATGACGGATGCCCAGGGTTGCAATCTTAAGCATCCGCATATAACCCCTCCCCCCAGAAGCAGTACTTCTAAGCCTTTAAATGGTGTTGTAATAAGCTTGAAGTCGTGGTTGTCTTTGCCTCTGACCCTTACAATAATATTGATTATTTTAGGAAAGTAAATCATAATAATCAGAAGGGGTATTTCAAAAAAATAGAAATAAGAGATTATGCGTAGAAAAATTAATTTAGAAGTACTTGAGTTACTTGATATTATTGATAAAAGAGGTAGCTTTTCAGCAGCGGCAGAAGCACTATTTAAAGCGCCATCTGCGATCACATATGCCATTCAAAAGCTTGAAGGTGACTTAAATATTCAATTATTTCAAAAGAAAGGACGTCAAGTTGAAATGACACCTGCAGCACGAGTATTATTAGAAAAAGGCCGAGATATTCTAGACTCTGTTGATTTATTACAGCAAACAGTGATAGAAACTGATGCTGGTTGGGAGCCTAAAATTACGGTTGCCGTTAATACTATTTTAGGTGTTGAGTATTGTTATCCAGAAATTAAAGAATTATATCAAATACGACCAGATATTGAGGTAACACTGCATGAAGAAGCATTAGGTGGCTTATGGGATACGGTTTTAAATGATCAAGCAGATTTAGCTATTGGTGCAGCAGGTTTACCAGGACACGAAGTTAAAGGGTTAGATATTATTAAAATTGGTCATGTTAATATTCATTTGGTAGCAGCACCAGATCACCCTTTAGCGCATTTAGGCCGAGATTTAACGGTAAATGATTTAATTAATTACCGTTTTGTAACAAACAGTAATACAGGTATAACTCCAAGACCAGATATTATTTTATCTAAAAAAGCAGCACTACGTGTTCCGACGATTCAAGACAAATTACATGCTATTATTGATGGTTTGGGCATTGGCTTTATGCCAGATATTAGTATTAAATACTTTGCATCTAAAGGTGAAATTGTTGTTTTGCCTTATGGGAAAGAAGGTGTGCCACTGTGTAATACCCTTTATTTATTATCTAAAAAAAGCAACCAAGGTAAAGCATTGAATTGGTTAATTGAAAAAAATAAGCAAAAATCATTTGAGCAGTATAGAATATATTAAGAATAATCATCATCATTTAAGCTAGATTAATGCAAGGAAGAACAATAGGAGAATTAGCTCACTACTTTAAGTTAGATGGGCTAAAGTTAGCAAATGCTGAAAAATATATCCGTCATTTAGTCATAGATAGTCGAAAAGTGAAAAAAGGCGATGTCTATGTTGCCTATCAAGGTGCAAGTTTTGATGGACATGCTTTTATTGAAAATGCAATCAAACAAGGTGCTATTGCCATTATTTGTGAACATGCAGTGAATTATTCGGTTAGCACATTAGTAGTCCCATCGATTAGAGAGAAGCTTACTCAACTGGCAATGTGGTTTTATCCAACCTCAAATAAATTAAATATTGTCGCAACAACTGGAACCAATGGTAAAACTTCAATTGTCTGTTTATATGCTCAACTAGCAACATTGTTAAATGAATCTTGCGGTATACTTGGAACAATTGGTAATGGTTTATGGCCATCACTTAAGCCTGCAGCTAGAACAACAGATAATAGTTTGGCACTGTGGCAGAATTTATCAGTTTTAGCTAAAAAGACAAGACAAGTTGCCATGGAAGTGTCTTCGCACGCATTAGATCAAAAGCGATTAGCTGGATTAAAATTAAATTGTGTCATTTGGAGTAATTTAAGCCATGATCATTTAGATTATCATCGAACCTTAGAGTGCTATTTTCGAGCAAAATTAAAATTATTTCATGACTACGCTTATGACTATGCAGTGATTAATTATGATAACAACTGGGGTAAACAAATATTAGCTTCTATAAAGGAGAAAAAAACTTATAGTTACAGTATCTGTTCTAAAGATGCTGATTTATATGTTGAAGTTTTGATGCAAAAAAAGATAGGCTATCGGGTATGCTTACATTTTAACGGCCAGCAAGTACCGACTGAAATTAATCTAGTTGGTCAGTTTAATTTAGAAAATGTTGCGGCTGTAGTTTGTTCGTATTTAGCAAAAGGTACTTCATTAAAGTTAATCGCATCAAGATTGCCTCAATTACAGCCGGTTACTGGACGTATGGAGATGATTAAACCTGAGAATAGACCTTTTATTGTATTAGACTATGCGCATACTCCTGATGCCTTAGAAAAGGCATTGGTAACAATTCGCTCACAAATGAATGCAAAGCAGAAACTATGGTGCGTATTTGGCTGTGGTGGTGATCGAGATGTCAGTAAGCGTGCGATTATGGCATCAATTGCTGAGAAGCTTTCAGATATGATTATAGCAACTTCAGATAACCCAAGAACCGAGGCACAAGAATTAATATTTCAAGATATGAAAGAAGGTCTTCAAGGCTTAAAACCAACTCTTTTTATTGAAAGTCGTAGAAGTGCTATTGAGTATACCTTAGCAAATGCTAATGAAGATGACTGGGTATTATTAGCTGGTAAAGGTCATGAACGGTATCAAGAAATTAATGGTGATTTTTTATTATTTGATGAGAAAGAGATTATTGATTCACTATCTCAGTAAGTTAAACTAGTTGCTACTATTTTTATGATTATTTAGGAAAGTATAATGCATAAAGCATATCATGTATTATTAGATGTAAAAGGCTTGATGTGTCCAATGCCGATTTTAAAGGCAAAAAAAGTACTCAAGGGCTTAACCACAGGTGAAATTTTAAAAGTTCAGGCAACTGATCCTGCTAGTGAAGCTGATTTTAAAGCATTTACTCAGCAAACAAAAGATCAATTACTTGAAGTTGAAATCATTGATGGTGTTTTTAATTTTCTAATTCAAAAAGGATAATGATTAAGTGATAATGACATTAAGAGCGTTAGCTGCTGAAATCGATGCTGACTATATTGGTGATGATGTTGAGTTTCAAGGTGTATCAATTGATACAAGAACTTTAAAACCTGGTGAATTATTTATCGCGATTAAAGGTGAAAAAATTGACGGACATACTTTAATTGATCAGGCAAAACAAAAAGGTGCTAGTGCTTGTATGGTTGAATATAAGCTTAATTGTGATTTGCCACAGGTGGTGGTTACAGATAGTCGTATTGGTTTAGGCAAACTTGCTCAACTATGGCGAAGACAATTTAATGTGCCATTTGTGGCTATTACTGGAAGCTGTGGAAAGACTACGGTTAAAGAGATGTTAGGCTGTATTTTAAATCAAAACAATCAAACATTAGTAACCGAAGGTAACTTTAACAGTGATTTTGGTTTACCAGTTACATTAGGGAAATTAAATAAATCCTATGAATATGTTGTTTTAGAAGCTGGCAGTAATCATCTAGGTGAAATTAAATACCTAGCAGATATTATTCAACCTGATATCGCTTTAATTACCAATGTCGATGCAGCGCATTTAGAAGGTTTTGGCTCATTGGATGGCGTGATGACTGAGAAAGGTGCTTTATTTGATAGTTTACATTCTAATGGTATTGCAATTATTAATTATGATGATCAAAGAATACGAAACTACGCAAAGTCACTTAATGTTAAGAAAATCTATTTTTCAGAAGTTGATAAAACGGCAGATATTTATTTAGCTTCAAAACCTTTTATTAACGATCAATTTTTAACTTTTGAGGTTTCAGTTGGAGGTGAAATTTGGCAAGTTGAGTTAGCCCTTTTAGGGCAATATCAAATAAAAAATGCTTTAGCAGCGATGGCAGTATCTTATGCATTAAATATCCCAGAAACAACCGTTTTATCAGGTCTTAGGCAATTAGCACAAGTTAAAGGGCGCTTTATGCCAATTCAATTATCAGAGCGTATTTTTTTGATTGATGATACCTATAATGCCAGTGTTCCTTCAGTTAAGGCTGCCATTGAAACATTAAGTCAGTTTGAAGGAAAGCGAATTATTGTTATGGGGCATATGGGAGAATTAGGTGATGATGCGAATAAGTATCATAGAGAAATGGGACAATGGCTATACAGTCAATCCATAGATGAAATTTATTTGTATGGCGATTATGAATTACTATCTAATACCATTAATATTGTCCCTTATGCACATTACTATAATGATAAGGCAGCGCTTATTTCAGATTTAAAAGCAAGTTTAGAAAAAGAGACAAAAAAAACTTGGGTTTTAGTTAAAGGCTCTAGGGCAACTGAGATGGAGCAAGTCATAAAAGATTTAGTTAAGCAATAAATTATGCTAGTCTGATTAACACATAAGCTTGAAATAATGTAATGAGTAAAAAAATGCAATTAAATAGTCGTTTTGGCCGTTATGGTGGTTGTTATGTCCCTGAAAGTTTAGTCTCAGTATTAGAAGAAATTGAATCAGGATTTATTCGTGCAATTGAAGATGAAGCATTTCTTAAACGTTTTAGCTATTTGTTAGATAATTATGCAGGTAGAAAAACACCATTAACATTAGCAGAAAATTTATCCAATGAATTAGGTCGTAATATCTATCTAAAAAGAGAAGACTTATTACATGGTGGCGCACATAAGACTAATAATTGTATCGGTCAGCTATTATTAGCAAAATATTTAGGTAAAAAGCGTATTATTGCAGAAACAGGTGCAGGCCAGCATGGTGTTGCAACGGCAATGGTTGGTGCAAAACTTGGGCTTGATGTAGAGATTTATATGGGTTCTGTTGATGTTAAACGCCAAAGACAGAATGTCGAACGCATGCGTTTATTTGGTGCAACAGTTCATTCTGTTGATAATGGTAGTGCAACACTAAAAGATGCAATTAATGAAGCACTAAGAGATTGGATTACTTATGCTGAGAATACGTATTATTGTTTTGGAACAGCGGCAGGCCCACATCCATTTCCAACTATTGTGCGTTACTTTCAAACAGTGATTGGCAAAGAAGCAAAAGATCAAATACTTGATTTAACAGGGCGATTGCCGGATGCAATTATCGCTTGTGTTGGAGGCGGTAGTAATGCAATTGGTTTATTTTCAGGGTTTTTAGATGATTTAGATGTTGCTATTTATGGTGCAGAAGCAGCTGGGCACGGTATTGACTCAGGAGAACATGCTGCAACGTTACTTCAAGGTCAAGAAGGTGTATTTCATGGTATGCAGTCGTTATTTTTACAAAATGAAGATGGGCAGATTAAAGAGCCTTATTCAATCTCAGCTGGATTAGATTATCCTGGTATTGGGCCAGAGCATGCTTATTTAAAAGAAATAAATCGTGTTAACTATCTGGGTATTACTGATACACAAGCGATTGATGCATTTGAGCTTTTATCTAAGAAAGAAGGTATTATTCCTGCATTTGAGTCATCACATGCTGTGGCATTGGCATTACAGATTGCAAAAAACTACCCTAAAGGGAGTAATCTAATTGTTAATCTATCCGGGCGTGGTGATAAGGATTTAGAGAGTTATTGGCAAATTCAATAATTTCAAATGACTGATAGTGTTTAATTTAGTTTTGGAAATAGATAATGAATCGTTTTGAAAAATTATTTAAAAATGGTAATAAAGTACGTTTGGTACCTTTTTTTACCTTAGGTGATCCTTCTTATGAAGATAGTCTTTTAATGATTAAAGCTGCAATTGATTCAGGGGCAGATGCATTAGAGTTAGGTTTTCCTTTCTCTGATCCAGTTGCAGATGGACCAACGAATCAACGATCTATGGCACGAGGCCTTAAATCTAATATGAATGTCGATCGTTGTTTATCCTTATTAAAAGAGATACGTGCTTATAATGCGGACATACCGATTGGGCTTTTAATTTATTATAATCTGCTATTTAAACGTGGTGAGCAAATTTATCAAGAGTTAGCAGATTGTGGTGTTGATGGTGTTGTTTCAGCAGATTTGCCTTATGAAGAAGCATTTGAACATAAGAAAAAGTTAGAGGCAAAAGGTGTTGGTTGTGTACAACTAGTTGCACCGAATACGTCGCTTGAGCGCGCAAAATTGCTATTTGAACAATCCAGTGCTTTTACTTATGTATTAAGTGGTTATGGGCCAACTGGCGCTAAGGAAAAACTTGCAAATCAAACAATTGAACGAGTAGAAGCGCTACGTCAATTAACAGACAAACCAATGATTGTTGGCTTTGGAATCAGTAAGCCCGAGCATGTTAAAATGATCTGCCAAGCTGGTGCAAATGCAGCTATTGTAGGGAGCTATTTTACCTCAATGATTGAAAAAAATTTAGACAAGCCAGCAAAAGCACGAGAAGAAGTCAGTGAATTTATCCGCCAGGTCCATCATCAATGAGTAAACATATCTCTGTTTTATTAAAAGAAAGTATTAATGGATTAAATATACAGTCATCTGGTATTTATATTGATGGTACATTCGGTCGAGGTGGCCATAGTGATGAAATTTTAAAATTTCTTAATCCTCAGGGTCGACTGTTTGTATTTGATAAAGACCCTCAAGCAATTAATTATGCTAAAGAAAAATATGTTAATGATGAACGGGTTATGATTCATCATGGCTCTTTTAAAGAGATGAAATCAGTTGTTCAAGCACATAATTTACTTGGGCGTATTAATGGTATTTTATTAGATTTAGGTGTTTCTTCTCCACAGCTTGATCAGGCTGAACGTGGTTTTAGCTTTCTTAAAAGTGGTCCTTTAGATATGCGTATGAACCCTCAAGTTGGACTATCGGCAAGGGAGGTGTTAATAGAGTACGATGAGCAACAATTAGCGGATATTTTTTATCAATATGGCGAAGAAAGATTCTCTCGTAGAATTGCCAGAGCAATTAAATCTTATTTAAATGAAGGCAAAAAAATAGAGATAACTTCTGAATTAGCAGAGTTAGTTAGTCATGCAATTCCCAAAGCACGTCATGAAAAACATAAACATCCGGCAACAAGAGTTTTTCAAGCATTGAGAATTTTTGTTAATGAAGAGTTAGGTGATTTAGAAAATTTATTAAATGATGTTAAATCAATCCTATCTCACCAGGGACGCTTAAGTATTATTAGTTTTCACTCACTTGAAGATCGGATTGTAAAGCAGTTTATTCAAAAAGAAATTACCGGTAATCAAGCGCAAATACCAAGAGGTTTGCCGATAGAGTCATTTAAACCTAATTTTAAATGGGTTGATAAGAAAGTTAAGCCTTCAGGTGATGAATTAAAAGAAAATATTCGCTCAAGAAGTGCGACCTTAAGAGTAGCTGAACGAGTAATTGATGTATAATGAACAATAGTAAGTAACATAAATGGGGCTTAAGCTTGATGCAACTTTCAAGGAATGAAGTTAGAAAACGTCTAATTGAAGCAATTAAGGCAAGCTTTATTAATCTACAATTTTTAATTATTGTGGTTTTATCTGTTTTGGTTTTAGCATCTTCATTTGCAGTATTGGATCAAAAGCTTAAATTTAGGGAAGCAACAATTAAGTATCAACAATATGAAAAAGAAAAAGAGTCATTACATGTAGAGTGGACGCAATTATTATTAGAGCATAGTACTTTAGCATCACCCGCACGAGTTGAACGAGTTGCAAAAGATACACTCAAAATGCACCTACCTTCAATTAAGGATATTCGATTGATTAAGGAGCCATAAATTCATGCGAATGGGAAGGCTAGTATTTATTATTATAATTTTATGTGTTGCAGCGTTTAGTATTGTTTATAGACTCGTCTATTTTCAAACAAAAGATAAGTCATTTTTAGATCAGCAAGGTGATTCACGCATGGTGCGTACGGTGAATGAACATGCATTTCGTGGTAAAATTGTTGATCGAAATGGTTATCCGTTAGCGATTAGTACGCCTGTGGATTCTATTTGGGCAGACCCTAAATTTATTGATTTAAATAATGCAAATACTTATGAAGTATTTAAGCTATTAAGTTTATCTATTAATGAAAAAAAACAAATATTAGCACGTATTAAAAAACGTTTAGGGCGCTATGGCTTTGTTTATTTAAAACGTAAGGTTCCACCTTATATTGCTGAAAGAATAGAACAAATGGAAGTGCCAGGTATTCATTTGATACGAGAATACCAAAGGTATTATCCAGATGGTGAAGTAACTGCGCATGTTGTTGGGTTTACGAACATAGATAACAAAGGTGTTGAAGGCATTGAGCTTGTTTATGATAACTGGTTAGATGGACATAGCGGCCAGTATGAGATGTGGCGTGATTTAAAACGCAATCTAATTAAAAAAACAAAAACACTAAAAGAAAAACAAACAGGCGGTGATTTAGCTTTAAGCATTGATCGACAGATTCAATATATTGCTTATCGGGCATTAAAACGCGCAGTTATAGAAAGTAGTGCAGAAGGTGGTAGTGTTGTTGTGTTAGATGTCCATACAGGTGAAGTATTGGCTATGGTTAATCAACCTTCTTTTAATCCCAATAATTTATCAGACTCAGAAGTGGCAGCGAGACGAAATCGAGCAATTACTGATGTGTTTGAACCGGGCTCAACAATTAAAACGATCAGCGTGTTAGCAGGTGTTGAATATGGAGGCTATACACCGGATGATGTCTTTGATGTTTCACCTGGCTATTATTATTTAAATAAATTACCTGTTAGAGACTTTAGAAATTACGGTGAATTAGATTTACGTCATGTAATGGTTAAATCAAGTAATGTGGGTATTTCACGTATGTTATTAACCATGCCAAAAGAAACGCTTCCTAATTTATTAAGAACGCTTGGCTTTGGCTCAATAAGTGGTGTTGAAGCCATTGGTGAGCGCAGTGGTTATGTTCCTATGAATATTAAAAAACTAAGTGATTTCTCTTTAGCAACTTTATCATTTGGCTATGGTATGAACTCAACTGCCTTGCAATTAGCTAGGGCCTATGCAGCATTAGCTAATGGTGGCAAATTAGTTCGCCCAACATTATTACGTATCGCTGATAAAAGTCAAATTGAATCGCTTCAAGTGATTAAACCTAAAGCTGCAATACAAACTTTAGATATGCTGACATCTGTTGTTGAGTCTCCTGGAGGGACTGGTAAAAAGGCTAGAATAGAAGGCTATCTTGTTGCAGGCAAGACAGGAACGGTGAGAAAACCCATTCCAGGAGGTTATGCAACGGACGCCTATATGGGATTATTTGCAGGGATTGCTCCAGCAGATAATCCAAAGTATGTCATTGTTGTAGTGGTTGATGATCCTAAAGGTGAAAGTTATGGTGGGGGGACGGCAGCAGCACCTGTATTTGCAGAAATTGCTGAGCAAATCTTAAGATTAAAAGCATTAACACCAACTAAATTGACACATATGTAATTTAATTGAAGATTAATTTTCACTCAAAGGCGTGTTTTATTTGCAAAGCATAAAATAGCTCACTAAAATTTGAGAAGCATAGATAATCAAAAAGGAGAAATTATCATGAAGAAGAAAATGTTAATCGCAATGGGAACTGGCTTGGCATTAAGCTTAACAAGTAGTATATCTTTAGCAGGGAGTTCTCATGGTAATAATATGCAAGCACAGGATATGAACTCAGGCTATAGCAATAGTAGTAGCTCAAAATCAGCAAGTGGCAGTTGTGGTTCTGGTAAATGTGGCTCTGAAATGAAAGAAGCAACAGGTAAATGCGGTTCTGGCAAGTGCGGCTCAGGAAAATGCGGCTCTAAAGATAAGAGTGCATCAGGAAAATGTGGTGCCGGTAAGTGTGGCTCTGGTAAATGTGGCGCAGGCAAGTGTGGTGGTTCTAGCGAATGACCAATGCCTTAGCTAGCTTAGGCTATTGTGGGTTAGGGTTAAGGAATGAATTTTTAGAGGATTTACTTTATCTTAACCCTAAGCCAATTGATTTCTTAGAGGTTGCTCCTGAAAACTGGCTTGATATTGGAGGGAAAAGAGGTAAGTTGTTTAAAGCCTATAGTGAGCAATATCCAATAATTTGCCATGGATTGTCATTATCCATTGGTGGATTACAGCCAATTGATGTTACTTTTGTTCAAAGACTAAAGCAATTTTTTCAAACACATAAAATTCAATTTTATAGCGAACATTTAAGCTATTGTAGTGATGAATATGGACAATTATATGACTTAATGCCCATGCCTTTTACTGAAGAGGCTGTCTCTTATATTGCCAAGCGTATTATTCAAGTGCAAGATATCCTAGAGCAACAAATTGCATTAGAAAATGTTTCTTACTATGCAAAAATGCCAGGGAGGTTAACTGAAGCAGAATTTATTAATGCTGTGATAGAGGAGGCAAATTGCCTTTTACTATTAGATGTGAATAATATTTATGTCAATAGTGTTAATCATAACTATGACCCATTGATATTTTTACAAGAAATGCCAAAAGAAAACATTGCTTATTTTCATGTGGCTGGCCATTGGCAGAAGTCTTTTGATTTAATTATTGATACCCATGGAGATAAAGTAATAGAGCCTGTATGGAGCTTATTAGATAAAGCCTATGAACAATTTGGGTTAGTTCCTACACTATTAGAGCGAGATAATGATGTTCCCAAGCTTCATGAATTATTATCTGAGGTTGATGATTTAAAAAAAATCCAATATGCATATCAGAAGGAATATCAATTATATGGTAGCTGATTTTCAGCAATTACAGATTGCATTTACAAAACAAATTCGCCACGGTAGTGATGAAAAAAGTGATTTAAAAGAAGTGCCAGCTGAACGAATTGAAGTTTATCGATCCTGTTTTATCAGTAGTATCAAGGAAATATTAACGAATTGTTTTCCAATATTATCCGAAATTTTAAAAGGCAGTCGGTGGCAGCTTTTAGTAGAGAATTTTTATGCACACTCTCATGCTCAAACACCTCTATTTTATGAAATTCCGGAAGAATTTTTATCTTATTTATTAGAAAATAAACCATTAATTGATGAACTACCCTTCATTAATGAGTTAGCACATTATGAATGGATGGAGCTTGTATTAGATATCGCAGAAGGTAATCCACCAAAGCCAACGGTTGATGTAATTAATTTTGAAAGTGCTAAATTATATGTATCTTCTTTAGCAGAAGTAGTTGCCTATCATTATAAAGTTCACCAAATTAGTGTCTCCTACCAACCAACAGTTGATGAGCAAGTTGCAACTTATTTATGTATTTATCGTAACGATCAAGATCAAGTGAAGTTTATGGAATTAAATGCAGTTAGTGCAAAATTTATCTTGATGTTAAAAGATAAGCCTAAGGTTGCTATTAAAGCGATGCAAGAGCTAGCTTCTGAGTTAAATATAGCTGATGCTAATCAATTTATTCTATCAAATCAAATGTTGGTTACTAAACTTCTTAATGTAGGCATTTTATTTGCTGATTGATTTTAAAGCACTACTCGTATTAGAATTAGTAGTAATTTATATGTTGATTAGAAAATTATATACTGTGGAGTTCGCTTAGTGATTGGTCAATTGAAATTTAGATTATATTATTATCTATTTTCATTTTTATTATTATTTGTAGCAAGCTTTGGATTAGCTTATGCAAAAGAACCAGTATATATTCAATTAACGTATAAGGATTTATTAGCTGTAAAGATTTGGGGGTATAGTCAGTATAATAATAAAAAACTAGTATCAATGATTAAATCTGATATTATTGTTTATGCTGAGATTTTTACACCGATACTTTATCAGAAGTATCAAGGAGATAAAGAAGCGTTACAAAAACATTTTCAGCGTATTTTAAATGTTTTTATTGGCCATTTAAATCATTATTATCAGAATCATTACTATCTTGATAAGACAGTTACGCTAGGGAAATTTGACAGTAAAAATGCATCATTTAGTGTTGATATACCGAAGCGATTTTTCATTAAATATAATGGAGACCTACCGTATTCAATCAATGGTTACAATTTTTTACCTTCATATTATGTTGATTTGAAAGGCAATTATAAGACTGAATTTACCTACTCCCAAAAAAGAGGAAAAGAAATACAAGCAAACCCCAATCAAAAAGCTTGTTTAAGAGTATTCTTAAAACCACAATCATTATCACAAGTAAATTTAGCGCATCGTTATGTCGATGATAATTATTCAGCAGAAACACTTAGTTTTCATTTATATCCAAATAAAAGTTGCAACTAAATTAAATAATAAGGCTTTCCTTTAGGATGTGATTTTCTTAGAATAACTGTACATTACAGCAACAATATGTTTGTGAAATTAATATGAAAAATATGTTTTATAGTTTAGTTAAAGTAAGTTTATTATTAATTATATTATTTATGATGCCATTGAGCCTTTTTGCAGATAATGAGAATTCACAAATCAAAGCTTGTGCTGAACCTTGGCCACCATTTGATTATATTGAACATGGTAAAACTCAAGGTATTAATGTTCACATGAATCAACAAACCTTTGAAAGTTTAAATATACCTTTAAAGATTATTATTATGCCATGGAAGCAGTGCTGGAAATTAGTACAAAATGGTAAGATTGATGTTGCATTGATGGTATCTAAAAAACAGCAAAGACAGGTAGATGTTTATTATAGTTCACTGCCAACAGATAAACTTCATTACGTATGGGTAACAAATTCAAATACGAATAATAATAAAATTTGTCAACAATCGATTTGTCCAGATTTAGAAACTAACGATTGGAAAGTAGGGCTTGTTGAAGGCAATAGCTATTCAAAAGAATTATTAGCATGCTTAAATCAGAAAAAAAATGCTAATGATATTATTTATCAACCGACACTATCCTCAGCTGTGAGAAAGCTATTAGCTGATCAAATACAACTAGTACCAACGGTTAAATCAATTGCTGAATACTTTAAAGAACAGCTTGAAATTCATAATTTGCATGTGTGTCAAAATACACTGTTTAGTAAAGATTATTATACAGTCTTTTCAAGAAAATCAGCTTTTAAATCAGAACAATATCTATCCATTGAAGCAGTTAAAACAGCGTATGATCAAGTGCTAACTACCAAGGTAAAATAATAATTACATAATTTAGCTTGCTAGAGTTACATCTGGATAACACCATCTAGTATTTTATGATTGATAAATAAGCCTTTGTGCATCAATGATCTGCTCAATGTTATGAATGATTGATTGTAAAGAAAAAACCAATGTTGAGCTATGGCGGTGTTCAGATGCAATATTTAATGTTGCCATAAATTCTTTTAATTTATCTTGTGCATCATTAAGCTTTTTTAATGGCATAGTTTTTCTTTTAGTAAAGCTAATTTCTAATGTTTGAAGTAATTGATTAATCACATTAAATAATGCTAAAAAGTTTTCATGGTGCGAAAATTTCTCTCGCTTTTCAGGGTAGGTGCTAATATATTCATGTAAGACGCAAATATAACGATAAAGGCGGCGAATTGTGCGGTTAATATTACGATATTGTTCAATATGAATTTTAGCTTTTTCATACTTTATTTCTTTTAATAGTGCGATCTGCTTTGTAAAATGTGCAAACATTTTAGCTAGAAGAGATTCGTATGATTTACCTTCAATTAAATAGCCATGTAATTTTTTAATTTCTTTAATAGAGGCTGCAAATGATTTTTCAATTTGTTTTTCAGCTCGAATTGGAAATAGAAAGCGATTAACCAATAAAGCGATGAAAATACCAATTAATACTTCTAGCGCACGATAAAATGCAAAAGAAACACTAATATTTTGTCCAAACATTGTAATTGCAACGGTAACAGAGCCTAAAATACCTGCATAGGTATATTTGGGGATTGAATTAGCAATAAATACGCCAATAAAGATTAAACATAGGCTAAAGGCTAGTATGATAAATGAGTGATCACTAAAAAAGTAAATAATTACCATCGCAACTGTTGCTGTAAATGCAGTTGCTAAAAAACGCATCAATGCTTTATCAATGGCACCACCTAAATTTGGTTGGCCCGACATGATGACAAGTATTGTCACAACAATCCAGCTATACATCTGAGTGACATCTAAATAGTTACCTAAGTAATGTCCAACAATATAGCCAATGAAGCTTGCAATTGCTGCTTTAATTGCATTGATTGTTGCATAACGAGGGTTGATCAATAACATAAAAATGATCTATTTAGTTGTATTTATTAATGCATATGTAGGCCACCATTAATGGAAATATCAGCGCCTGTAATAAATGCAGCCTTATCTTCGGCAAGAAAAGCAACTAGATCTGCAATTTCTTCTGGTTTTCCTAGGCGTCCGACAGGTACTTGTGAAATAATTTGATTGAGTACTTTTTCAGGTATTGCTTGTAGCATTTCAGTTGCAATATAACCGGGTGATACGGTATTAACAGTGACACCTTTTGCTGCAACTTCTTGAGCGAGTGCTTTAGTAAAGCCATGAATGCCTGCTTTTGTCGCAGCATAGTTTGTTTGACCAAACTGCCCTTTCTGTGCATTAACAGAAGATAGATTTACAATCCGACCGTAATTATTTTCAATCATATGATTGATCACATGACGTGTCACATTAAACATGCTACCTAAATTCGTTTGTAGTACTTCTGACCAGTCTTGTGCTGTCATTTTTTTAAAGGTTGTATCTCGAGTAATACCAGCATTATTAACCAAAATATCAATATGACCATATTTGGCAATAATACTATTTAATGCTGCAGTCATTTCATTATAATCTGCAACGTTGCCTTTCATCGTATCAACTGTACTATGACCTTGGGATTTTTTTTCGTTTAACCATCTATCTGCATTTGTTTGGTTAGTATAGCCAGCGATAACAGTAGCGCCGCGTTTTAATAGCTCATCACAAATTGCTTTTCCAATTCCTCGTGTACCGCCAGTTATAACTGCAACTTTGCCTTTCATTGTTTCCATTGTCTAGTCCTTAAGCTCTCAAGTGATTATTTGTTAAATTGACTTAAAAAATTAGTGTCTCTCAACTGCCATGGCAGTTCCCATTCCGCCACCAATACAAAGTGTTGCTAAGCCTTTTTTAGCATCACGTTTTTGCATTTCATGGAGAAGTGTTACTAGAATTCGAGCACCAGAGGCACCAATTGGATGACCTAGTGCAATAGCACCGCCATTAACATTAACTTTATCAGCATCCCATTTCATTTCCTGATTAACAGAGATTGCTTGAGCAGCAAATGCTTCATTTGCTTCAATTAAATCTAAGTCACTTGCCTGCCAGTTGGCTTTTTCTAGGCATTTTGTGCTGGCAGGAATTGGGCCTGTTCCCATCAATGTTGGGCAAACGCCAGCATCAGCATAAGATTTAATATAAGCCATGGGTTCTAAGTTTAGTGATTTGGCTTTAGATTCAGTCATTAAAAGAACAGCCGCAGCACCGTCATTAATGCCTGAAGCATTTCCAGCTGTAACAGAGCCTTCTTTATTAAATGCTGGTCTAAGTTTATTTAATGCTTCTTTAGTTGTACCAAACCTTGGGAATTCATCTTGCTTAAATACGATTGCTTCTTTTTTACGTTGTGGTATCTCAATTGGGATAATTTCTTCATTAAAGCGTCCACTTTCGATGGCTTGTTGTGCCTTTTGCTGTGACCTAGCAGCAAAGTCATCTTGTTGATCTCTGGATATACCGTATGTATTAGCAATATTCTCAGCTGTATTTCCCATATGATATTGATTGAATGCTTCCCATAGACCATCATGTACCATGGTATCTACCATAGACCAATTACCCATTTTTTGTCCCTTGCGGCTATTATTTACTGCATGGGGCGCACTGGACATATTTTCTTGCCCTCCAGCAATAACAACCTCTGCATCACCTAAGCGTATAGCTTGGGCAGCCATTTGAATTGCACTTAGACCAGAGCCACAAACATGATTCACTGTCATTGCGCAAGTCTCTTTAGGCAATCCAGCTTTAATCGCTGCTTGACGGGCTGGATTCTGGCCACAAGCAGCGGTTAAAACTTGTCCCATAATGACTCGATCAACCATTTCTGGTTTAACTTGAGTTTGGCTAATTAAATGCTTAATAACGTTAGCGCCTAATCGATGGGCAGGGATATTTGATAACGCGCCGTTAAAATTACCAATTGGTGTGCGATAGGCTGCAACAATGACAACATTTTCCATCGGTTTAGTCCTTAAATTTAAACAGTTATTGATCATTTGATTGCTAATATTTTGGCAATAGTTTAGCAGAATCTTGTTAGAACAGAAATGAAGTTTGTTTTGTTTTGTAATTACAGTATAATTTTTTGCTAAGTTAGAATAACAAAATTGAGTAATATACATATTCTATGAATCTAGAAGCGATTAAAGATGCAGTAAAGCAATTAGCCTTACCATTTATTGCATTGCCGTTAGGGCACATTTTAAATAAATGCGATATTTTCGAGCATAAGGGCGTCATTACAATTCAATTGAGTTTGGGTTTTTATATCCAAGAGGCTAAAAAAGCAAACTTAATTGCCCAATGGACAGAGATACTCAATAAGCAATTTTTACAAGAAAGTAAATTATTTGAGCTTAAATTTGAGGTAATAAATAATATTGCATCGCACAAGAATCAGTTGGTTAAAGCATCTCACCAAAAAATAAAAAATATTATTTTAATTGCATCAGGCAAAGGTGGGGTAGGTAAGTCGACGATCACAGCTAATTTAGCACTAGCATTAAAGGCTCAAGGTGCGCAAGTAGGTATATTAGATGCAGATATTTATGGTCCAAGCCAGCCACAAATAATGGGCAACTATGATGCGCCAGAAATGGTGGCAGAGCGTCAATTTACACCATTAAGTTCTTGTGGTATCTATATGATTTCTATCGGCAATTTAGTTAATATGGATGCTGCAATGATATGGCGTGGACCTATGGTTAGTCAGGCATTAAGACAATTGTTAAATGATACTAAATGGCCTCAGTTGGATTATTTATTAGTTGATTTACCACCTGGAACTGGGGATATCCAGCTAACAATTGCCAAAGATGTCCCTGTTACTGGTGGGCTTGTGATTACAACACCGCAAGATTTATCTTTACTAGATGCAAACAGAGCAATTGCCATGTTTCAAAAAGTAGGTATTTCAGTATTGGGTGTTATAGAGAATATGAGTACATATATTTGCCCTAATTGTGGTCATGAACAGGCAATATTTGGACATGGCGGTGGTCAGCGCTTATCAACAAATACAGAAGTACCACTACTAGGTAAAATCCCATTAACAATAGATATTAGAAATGATGCAGATAGAGGCTGTCCAACAGTTATTGCTAGTCCAGAAAGCGATATTAGTCAGTGTTATTATAATATTGCATTAGCTAGCTCAGCTTATTTATCATTAAGACCTAAAAATCATAATCAGAATATGCCTAAGGTCAAAGTCGAACTTTCAAAGGAGTAATTATTTATGACAATTAAATCAGATCATTGGATTCGTAGAATGGCAAATGAGTGTAATATGATTGAACCATTTGAGCCTCAACAAGTACGCTATGATGGCTCTCAAAGAATCATATCTCATGGGACTTCTAGCTATGGCTATGATGTTCGCTGCTCCAATGAATTTAAAATTTTTACTAATATTAATTCAGCGGTTGTTGATCCTAAAGATTTTACTAATGATGGCTTTGTAGATTTTACAGGTGATGTTTGTATTATACCGCCCAATTCTTTTGCATTAGCTAGAACGGTAGAGTATTTCCGTATCCCAAGAGATGTATTAACCATTTGTTTAGGTAAGTCTACTTATGCCCGTTGTGGTATTATTGTTAATGTAACACCATTAGAACCTGAGTGGGAAGGACATGTAACGTTAGAATTCTCTAACACGACACCATTACCTGCAAAAATCTATGCAAATGAAGGTGTTGCGCAAATGCTATTTATACAGTCAGATGAAATCTGCGATATTTCATATAAAGATAGAGATGGAAAATACCAAGGACAGGTAGGTGTAACGTTACCTAAGACCTAGTAAATGGGAAATTTTTAGAATAATAATATAATTTTTTGAATATTTTTTGCTCAAAAAGTTTTGCAATTCCGAAAAATGTTCTATGCTTATTATTAGTACTTCGATGAACAGGGGTTGCGCAGATGAAGAAAATTAACTCAATAAAAATAATAGCACTTAGTGTTTCTTTTGCACTCATCAGTGGTTGTTCTATGAAACCAGAAACAATTAAAGATGATGAGCAGCTATCAAATAGTTATTATAATTTAGATGATGCACTGAAGGGGCAAGCTGAAATTAATCATACAGTTACGTTAGCAGAAGCCATTTCGCGTGCATTGAAATATAATTTAGATCGACGTGTACAGCAATCTCAAGTAATGCTTGAAATGGGTAATTATAAGCTCGCATTAATGGAAATGTTACCTTCTGCAAATTCATCATTAAGTTATAGCTACCGAAATAATAATGAAATTCAACAGTTAGTTGATAATAATGGTCAGCCGATTAATAATGAGCAAAGCTTTAACCCTAGAGAAGTTGTTAATGCATCGGTTGGTATTCAATGGAATTTACTTGATTTAGGTTTAAGTTATACAAGAGCGCAGCAACAAGCTAATCGAGTATTAATTGCTGAAGAACAGCGCCGTAAAATTACGCAACAACTCATTCAGGAAACAACAGCGGCTTACTGGAAAGCTTGGACTGCTCAAAAAATGTATGAGGATGTTATTGCGTTTAAAGATAAAGTCTCAGAAGCTCTAGTTCGTTCTAAAAAAGCAACTGAAAAACGTGCAAGCCCTTCTTTAATAGAACTTGGTTATCAGCAGGTATTAATTAAGTCATTAAGAAGAATGACACAATTGCAGTTACAGTTATCTGATGCTAAAGAAAATCTAGCACGGTTAATGAATGTAAGACCTGGTAAAAATTTTAAATTAGCTGAACCAGATAAATCTGCAGATAGCTTACCTGATATTACAACATCTTTAGTTCAGATGGATATTGTAGCCTTAGTTGATCGTCCTGAGTTACGTGAAGCATCTTATCAGATTAAAATTGCTGAAAAAGGCATTCGTGAAGCAGTTTTAAGTATGTTGCCAGGCGTTGAATATTCATTCGGTTATAATTATACCAATGACCAGTTTATGCGCTATAACACTTGGTCTGGTGGTAATATTACTGCAACATGGGATTTAATGAATGCGGTAATAAATGGTCCTTATGCAGTTAATTTAGCTCATAGTAACTATGAATTTGAAAAATTAAAACAAGCAGCGGTGACAATGGCGGTGTTATCCCAAGTTAGGATTGCATTAAAAGCTTATTTATTACAGAAAGAAGATTATGGCTATGCACATCAAGAGTATGATGTAACCAGTCAGTTATTCGACTATGCAATAAAGCTTGAAAAAGCCAACCAAGGTAATGAACAAACAACTATCCGTCGTGGTGTTGAAGCAATGGTTGCAGAGTTTGATCAGCAAGTTGCTTTTGCAAGGGCGCATGAAGCATTAGCAAGAGTCTATCAAGCAGTTGGGGTGGATATGATGCCTTCACGAGTAGGACATATACCAATGGAGGAACTACAGAAGATGGTTCAGCAAATGCTCGATGATCAAAGTAGTGGTAAGTTTAATGAAATTGTTGATCAACGCTACGCTGAATTAATGCCAGATGCAACAGCAGGTGGTCAAAGTTCAACGCAAAAAATGGATGAAATGACATTAGATGAGCAGGATGATATTGCAGCTGAATTAGACTTTCTTGAGACATTGAATTTTTCAGAAGAACCTGAAAATGCAAATCAGGCAAATTCACCATTATTAAACTCTAAATCAGAAGAAACACCTTCATCTAGTAAACCAAATAAAACAAATCCAGATGCGGATGTAAAAGCACAATAAAGTATTCATAAACTAAAGATGTGCTTGATTGATTTGTAATGACTTTTAAGGGTTTTAGTATGCTATTACAGAATTTAATCATCCCTGGGTTCATGATATTTTCTTCATTAGGATATGCCATTGATTCGGGTGAAATAGGTTTATCAACAACGGTCTCTGATAATACAAATACACATCAGTTAGCATCGACAACTTCTTTGGCTTCAACAACCACGCCTATTTCTAATAGTAATTCTACTCTACAGCCTGAAAGACGTAGCGGTTCTCTTAAAGAAGGTCAAGTATATGCAATTATCATTCCAGTGCATGAAGCTGATATATCCAGCGGTGTTAATGCTACTATCAGTCATATTTACTACAGCCCAGGCGAGAGTTTTCATAAAGGTGATAAATTATTAACATTTGATTGCCGTAATGTTGAAATTGATATTAAAAAGGCAAAAGCAGAACTTCAAGCAGCTCTAACCGCTTATAAAAGTAATCAGGAGTTAGATCAGCTAAAAGCAATTAGTAATGTTGAGTTTGAAAAGTCAAAAACTGAATACGAGCAAGCACAAGCTGGCGTGGAGTCATTAGAATATAAACTTGGAAAATGTACGATCGTTGCACCTTATGATGGGGAACTTATTGCAAAGCATGCTAATGCCAATGAAAATGTAAAAATAGATGATCCTTTATTAAGTATTGTCAGTATTGAAGACTTTGAAGTACAAATGTTTGTGCCGTCAATTTGGCTTAATTGGCTTAAAAAAGGAGCTGAATTTTCATTAAAACTTCAAGAAGTAAATAAGCCATTAGAGGCGAAAGTGGTAAAAATTGCCGGTCGAGTTGATCCTGCAAGCCAATCAGTTGTTATCTATGGGCAACTAAAGCAAATGCCAGATGATATCTTAGCTGGTATGAGTGGTGTTGCTACGTTTAATCATAAATAATGGATTTGAAATATTATGTCTGAAGCTTTAGCGACATTAATTTCTTTAGAGCACAATGCAAGGCAAACTCAGTCAATTGATGAGCTTGCCTTTTTTATTGTTCATAATGCAAGAGAAATGTTTGCTTATGATAAGGCTGTTGTTTGGCGTAGTCGCGGAACATTTAGAATAACACCAAAAGCGATTTCAAGGATTAGCCAAGTTGATAAATATAGTCCATTTGCACAATGGGTGTCTGCAATTATTAAGCATGCCATTAAGAAAAATAAAAATAATAAAGATGCAATCTGGATACTATCAGTTGATGATGTGCCAGAAGTATTACAAGAAGGTTGGCCTGAACATGTATCAAGCCATCTACTTATTTGTCCATTTAAAACAGATTATGGCGAAGTTAATGGAGGCTGTGTCTTTTCGGTAACAAAATTACCTCAAGAAGAAGAGGAAAAGCGTATTGAGTGGTTAGTAAGAGCCCTTAATTATTATTGGCAGGCATTATGTCAAAAGTCTAAATTCAGTGGTCATTGGTTTAGGTGGAAAAAGCGTTATACTTGGGGAAGTGTGATTGCAATTATTCTGTTAATGTTTTTTCCTGTATCACAAAGTACAATTGCACCAGCAACCGTTGTTGCGAAAGAGCCTTTAGTTATTACCTCACCAATGGATGGTGTGATTGAGTCATTTGATATTAAACCAAATCAGGATGTTTTAAAAAGTAAGCCATTATTTAGGATTGATGATCGAGACCTTAAAAATGCCAATGAACTAGCTGAAAAAGAGCTTTTAACAACAAAAGCAAAGTATTTAAAAGCGGTACAAACAGGGTTTCAGGATATTAAAAATAGGGCGGAGATTAATATTCTAAAAGCTGAAATGGCAGAAAAGCAATTAGAGGTTGAATATACAGAAAAACTATTAAATGAATCGGTAATTAAAGCGCCAGAGAATGGAATTGCAATTATTGATGATTTAAACGATTGGATTGGTAAACCAGTTGTTACTGGGGAAAAAGTAATGGAGGTAGCAAAAAAAGGAGAAGTTGAGTTAGAAGTATGGCTACCAGTTTCTGATGCAATTGGATTTAGGACAAATGATGAAGTTGTATTATTTTTAAATTCAAAACCCCTACATGCAATTGATGCACAAATACGTTATGTTAGTTTTAATGCAAAAATGACACCGCAGCAAGTCTTAGCCTATCGTGTTGTTGCAGATTTTACAACTGATGAGACATTGCCAGAGATTGGAAGTCAAGGCAGTGCTAAGCTAGTTGGTGGTAAAGTTACTTTATTTTTCTATCTTTTTAGAAGGCCAATTACTGTACTAAGACAAAGTATAGGGTGGTAATTAATTATGGGTGCATCAGTTCAAGCTCCAGCTGCACCACCACCTCTTCCAGGTGCTGAAAGCTTATTGCCAGAAGTGCTACCAAAACTAAGAGATGATATTATCATTGAATACGGGGGAGTTGATTATAATGGTAGTACTACCTATGTTATTTATGATCAATTGAATAATCGTTTTTTTCATGTTGACTGGCAAAGCCATGAAATATTAAAGTATTGGGGTGAAATTGCTCCAGCTGAGTTGATGGCTAGACTCCAAAAACATTCACTGATAGAAGTTGATGAGCAGCAAGTCAGTTCAATGCTATCATTTTTATCTGAACAATGTTTAATTGAGCAAGGCTATCCAAGATTATTGCAAATTTTCAAAGCGCAAGAAGAAAAGAAAAAAATGAATACATTTCTTTGGTTGGCAAAGAATTATTTATTTTTTAGATTACCTTTAGTTTGGCCGGATTATTTTATAACAACAACTTACCCTTATGTGGCTTTTATTTTTAGAAAAACATTCTTTTTCTTTATGCTTCTTTTAGCAATACTAGGGGTAGTTGTTATATCGAGACAATGGGATACATTTACTGCAACGTTTTTTGATATGTTCTCAATAAGGTATTTAATTGTATTTGGCATTGCCTTAATTATTGCTAAAGTATTTCATGAGTTAGGTCATGCCTATAGTTGTAAACGCTATGGATTAAATATACCAACAATGGGCGTTGCATTTCTAGTTATGTGGCCAATGCTATATACTGATACAGGTGAAAGTTGGCGAATTAAAAGTGCAAAAGAGCGAATTCGTATTTCAATCGCTGGTGTGCAAATGGAAATATATGTTGCAATTTTTGCACTATGGCTTTGGATATTAGCGCCACCTGGTGTGGTTAAGAGTATTGCATTCTTCTTATGTACTTATAGTTTAATTGCAACAATTGTTTTAAACATCAGTCCATTTTTACGTTTTGATGGTTATCATGTATTATCAGATCTTCTAAGCATGCGGAATTTACAAACAAGAGGCTTTGCATTAACAAAGTGGTGGTTAAGAGAAAAAATTTTTGGTTTTAAATTTTCACCACCAGAGCAATTTTCAAAACTAAAGATTCGGCTATTACTTTTATATTCTTGGTTGACTTGGATTTATCGTTTTTTCCTTTTTATAGGGATTGCAATATTAGTCTATTATTTATTCTTTAAAGTACTAGGTATTATATTATTTGTAATTGAAATTATTTATTTTATTTTAATACCAATTGTAAGAGAGTTAAAAATTTGGTGGCAGTTAAGGAGGTATGTTAAATTGAATAGAAATCTTGCAGTAAGCATACTTGTCTTATTATTTATTATTGGTCTTTTGGCAATTCCATGGCGAAGTGAAGTTTCAATTCCTGCAACTTTTAGCTATAAAGAGCAAAGGTTATATTCACCAGAACCCGCGTATATTAAAAAAATATTAGTCAAACGCGGTGAGTCAGTAAAGAAAGATCAACCTTTGGTTATATTAAATTCGCCGAAATTGGACTTTCACATTGAAAAGACGAGATATAGAATTGATCAAATCAATTGGCAATTAAAACGGATTGCTGGTGATCGAGAAGAGCTTGAGTTACAGAAAGTTTTTCTAAGTCAATTAAACCATCAAAAAGCACAACTACAAGCATACAATGAGCGTCGTCAAAGGCTTACGATTAAAGCACCATTTAACGGAGATGTCGTTGGCATATTAGATAACTTTGAACATGATCGTTGGGTTAGAAATAAGCAGTTACTTGTTGAAGTAATTGATACAAAAGATTATGTTGTTGATGCTTATGTTAGCGAAGATTATAAATACAAGTTATCTGATGGTTTAGTCGGTAAATTTGTACCTGATAACATTGATATGCCAGCAATTGATGTCAAAATTAATCATATAGCCTATCAACAAATGAAGTCATTGAGACTAACAGACCCAACACATGCAAAAGATAGTAACCAAATCAATCAAAGTGTCTATTTATCTGGTTTACATGCTTCAACACTCGGTGGAAATATCGCTGTTAGAGCATCACAGACAAATGAATTTATCCCTGAGATAAGTCATTATAATGTTCAATTTGAATTAACATCACCCAAACAAAGTACAATTGATTTAAGCCAAGTTCAAAGAGGTCAGGTATTTGTTGCGATTGACCGAGAATCGTTTTTATCTTATATGAGTAAACGAATTGTTGCATTTTTTATTCGTGAGAGTAGTTTTTAGTTAAATAAATAGAAAATATCGTTTACATTGTACTTTGTTAATGGGCATAATTGGCACTTTTAAATAATGATGTGGTTGAACATTGATAATGAAGTATTCTTGTGGTGTATTTATTGGTAGGTTTCAACCGTTACATACAGGGCATTTACATGTAATTAACCATGCACTAGCAATTTGTCAAAAACTTATTCTATTAGTTGGTTCATCAAATCGCGCACCAAGTATTAGAAATCCATTTTCTTTTAATGAGCGCAAGCAGATGATTTTAGCTGACCTTGAAAGCACAGGAATAGATATAAATCGTATTATTCTTGAGCCTATTGATGATTATTATTACGATGAAAATGCTTGGCTTAATGATGTAAAAATAGCAGTTAATCGTAATGTGAACCAGGATGATACCATTGTATTGGTAGGTCATAACAAAGATAGTTCAAGTTATTATTTATCATTATTTCCAAATTGGCATTATCAAGAAGTTGAGAACTTTAAACAATTAAATGCAACAGAATTTAGAAATGATTATTTTTTAGAAGCTAAATTAACCAAAGGCTATTTAATTAAAGGTCAAGCAGGCTATGCGATTGATGGAGCTTATAGTTTTTTATTAAAATTTGAAAAGACGAAAGCTTATCAATTATTAAAAGAAGAGTATATTTATGTTAGTGCCTATAAAGAAAGCTGGCAAGGAACGCCCTATCCAGTTATTTTAAATACAGTAGATGCATTTGTAAGGTGTTGTGATCATCTGCTTTTAATTAAGCGGGGTGGTTTACCTGGAAGGGGACAATATGCTTTACCTGGTGGTTTTTTAGAAGTTGATGAGCGTATTCAAGAAGGTATTTTAAGAGAGTTAGAAGAAGAAACGTCACTTAAGTTAAACTTAACAGATATTAAAAGTATTCAATACTTTGACCATCCAGAGCGTTCTGTTTTAGGTCGGATAATTACTCAACTTGGAGTGTTTGATTTAAAATTTAACGATTTACCAGAAATTAAAGCATGTGATGATGCGAAAGAAGCAATGTGGATGCCCCTTGATATGATTGACTCACTGAAGAGTCAATTTTTTGATGATCATTATCAAATTATTCGTTACATTATAAGGCAACATAAAAAAGCCTTATAATATATCTACATAGTATAATTTTACGGATATAGGAAGTTAAACGGCTGTTTGTTTAAATTGATGATTTTCCTTCTAAAACAAACTGTTGGATAGAAATAATCGAACTTGTTACAATGCTTGACAGCATGCTGTATTAATTATTTGTTTAATATGGTTATTTTTAAAAAATCAGTTGCAATAATTCTATACTGTAAGATTTGCAAATTTTGGGTTATCCTAGATAGTGGTGTTAAGTCATTTTAGGGCTTAATCATGATAATAATTAGGATTTAGGTGAAACAACAATGAATCAAGAGACGGAATTGCAGTTTGAATCGCCAGAAAAAGAGGCTATGCTGATTCTTGCTAATGTAGGTATTGCAGTTGATATAAATATCAAGGCAATGCTTTCAAGTTCGGTATCACCCGTACAATTAGCATTAAGTATTAAGCAGCTTTTTGATGCGAAACAATTAAGCAATATAGATAATTTAGTAGATTATCAACGTTGGCTTGAAGTTGATGGTAGTTTGTTTCTTGAGTTAGTACAACTTAATAAACATAAAATTTTAGCAACACTTGATGTGGACTTAATTGGTGATAATGTTCGTGACTATGCGATATTTCGTTCAATAAGCGCCATTATTAAAAGTGGGCTTGAAGCTGAGATTAATAAATACCACCAAGCGATTAATCATCCACGTTTTGACTATGTCAATTTTGCAAATGCAGTTGAAGCGTTAAGTCGGAGGTAGGTGTAATGAGTACTTTTAATAATAAATTAGATGCTAAGATGTTAGGCGAATTGGTTCATCAGCATGATGGTAGTAAATTATCAATGCAAGATTTACCAAAACTTTGGAGTGAAAATGAAGCTCGTGTTAATGCGCTAAGTGCTGGTAGTTTAAATCGAAGCTCTCCAAATAATTTGTTTGCTAACTTCAATTTAGGAGATGATAGTCCTACTCACTCTAATGGAAATTCATTTTAATTTTAGATTTTTTTTATAATCTCCTTTAAACTAAGTAGCAGCTTTAATGATTAGATTATTATTTAGGGAATGCTATTTATGTTAAGTTTAATTTCTCCGGCAAAATCTCAAAACTTTAAAGATAAAGCACCGATTAATTTTTCTCAAACACCCAAGTTTGAAAAAGAAATTTATCAATTGGTGAAAATTTTACAAGAACTAGCACCTGATCAAATTGCATCATTAATGTCGATTAGTGATAAGCTTGCATCTGAAGTCTATGATAAGTATGCTCACTTTAAAAAAGGCTTTTCAGAAAGCACAGCTAAGCAAGCTTTATTTACATTTAGTGGTGATGTTTATCGCGGCCTTGATGCAGCGACATTGGCTGAAAAAAATGCAAAATTTGCCAATGATCATTTATTAATGATTTCAGGCTTATATGGTTTATTAAAGCCATTTGATTTAATTCAACCTTATCGATTGGAAATGGGATCAAAGCTCAATATTGATGGTCAGAGTCTTTATCAGTTTTGGCGATCAAAATTAACGACTTATTTAAATGAGTTGCTTAGTCAACAAAAGACAAATATTGTAATTAATTTAGCATCTAAAGAGTACTCAAGTGCATTTGAAAAAAAATCAATTAATGGTGATTGGATTGATGTTGATTTTAAGGAATATAAACAAGGTAAGTATAAAACAATTGGAATTTTTGCTAAGCGCGCACGTGGTTTAATGGCGCGCTTTATTATTGATAAAGAAATTGATCAAGTTGATAAGTTAATTGCTTTTGATTGTGAAAATTACAAATTTAATGAAGAGTTATCAAATCCTAAACATCTTATATTTACAAGAAATCAGCATTCATGAAAATTAAGCTAATTGCATTAGGGCAGAAAATGCCTGACTGGGTTGAAGTTGGTGTTGGTGAATTTAAAAAGCGCTTACAAGGGGATATTGATTATAACATCTGTGAGTGCCCAATTGCAAAACGTACAAAAACAGGCAATATTAAAACTTGGCTCAACCAGGAAAGCCAAATAATTAGTCAAGAATTAAGTCAGTCAGATTATATTGTTGTTTTAGATAGTCAAGGCAAATTGCACTCAACAGAGTCTTTAGCAGCAAGGTTAGATCATTGGAAGTTATTAGGTCAGCGCATTGCTATTATTATTGGTGGGCCTGATGGTATTGATCAGTCAATTAAAAACAAAGCAAATGAAAGTATTTCACTTTCTAAGATGACATTTCCTCACCCGTTAGTGCGTATTATGATTACGGAACAAATTTATCGGGCAATGTGTATACTAAAAGGGCACCCCTATCATAAATAGGTATGCCCTTTTTTAAAATATTCTTGATGATTTGTTTTATACTTATTCAGAGTCTTTTTTCTTGCGGCCAAAAGCACCAAAACGTTTTTTGAAGCTATCAACACGACCTGCGGTATCAACAATTTTTTGCTTACCAGTATAAAACGGGTGGCATTTATCACAAACTTCAATGTGAAAATCTTCACAACGAGTTGAGCGTGTTTTAAATGAATTACCACAGCTGCAAGTAATTGTTACTTCTTCATATTTAGGTTGAATGTCTAAGTTCATTTTAAAATTCCTTAAAATTATACTTTGTATCGCCACTTTGATTCATTTTCAAAGCACCATACGTTGTTTCTTAAATGACGCTAAACTTTAGCAAATTTGCTAGAAAAACGCAAGATATTTAAATAATAGTGCTTTTATTAATTAATTGGTTTTCAATCCACATTGCCATTAGTCTTAATACATCAATATCAGCATCCATAAAATTTCGAGGGTAAGGGGTATGGCTAGAAAAGTTTAAAGTACCATATTTCTGATTTGCAATTTTTATGGGAATACCTAAATATGACTCAAGTTTAAATGCTTGATAGGCTGGGTGATGCTTAAATTGGTCATTTTTATTTACATGCTCAATTGCAATAGGGCTTTCAGATGCATATGTAATACTGCAATAAGTATTATTTAGTTGAAAAATATCCCCTATATGAATAGGAATATCTTTTGGTGCAATACAATTTTCAACTTTATAGCTACTTGTCTTTTGATTAATATGTGCAAATATTGCAATATCAAGTTTAAAGCGGTTAATACCAATAAGTAACACTTGATGTATTTTTTCATTCAATGATGAATGATTATCATTTGTTATGTCAAAAAGCTGTTTAATGATCGAAGCACTTGTTTTCATAGGGACAAAACTATTGGCTATTTTGGCGAAATATGTTGAAACTTATCTGGCTTTATAAGAATTTCCAGCCATTGTACTGATTTATCAGACAATAAGTGAGTTCGCTCAATAATTCTTTGCCAATTAACATAATGGCTAAGGTA
>JAKJJQ010000029.1:0-36318 GCA_021713415.1 Thiotrichales bacterium 19X7-9 | reverse complement strand
TGGGACAGTTGGTGAAGGAGGTAACTGGAAAGTGGTGGAGCGGTATGTTAAGAATCAAGGGTTAAAACTGGATGAAGCGCAATTGCGACTCTTTTAATACCCCGCTGCTTGCCGCGGGGATATTTATTAAAGTTTTTAGTGATGACTTGTTATAGTTCCCGCCAGATAGTAACTGTTGATCTTCATTTGATAAATCACCATAAAATAGAGATCGCTTATCAATACCACTTTCAGGGTTTAAGAAAGTATGTATAAAAATATGTAAATCAGCTAGTGTATCCGGTTTTTTAGGGTTAACTTTATTAATGATTTCTTGTAATTTATCTGCTCGATCAATTCCATCTTTTCCATGACGATGAAATAGCTGCCAATTAAAAAATGAGGCTTTATCTTTACTTTTATATTCTAAAATGGCTTTAGATACTTTATCAATTAAATTTTGGCTTAATGAAGCTTCAATTTCTTTACGTTTTTTACTAAATTTATCATCAAAACAGAACCTTGAAACTACTGTATTTATATCATTTTCATAATATAAGTTTGCCATTTTTTCTAAATCATTTAAAAAATGTAGGCCTGGATTAATACCAGGATTTAATTGCATTTCATGGTCATATTTGGCACATAAGCGAATAAATAAATCAGCAATTTCTGGGTTTTTAGCATATAGGTTCTCAAATATTTCAGTTTTTTTCATTGAATATTCTATTTCACTAACTAATTGATCTAATGACAAGCCATCAACTCTATTTGGGTCTGCTTGTAAAGCAAAGTGAAAACCGTTTTGTTCAAGTAAGGAGTTTAAAAGCACCATTGAAAAAGTTCTGCCGTTACCGTCTGTAAAAGGGTGCCGTCTCTCTAATTGTTGTACAGTTTTGCAGATTAATTCTAGTTTTTCATGCTTAGTTAAAGGTTTTTGAATTTGGGTATTGTAATGAATTAGAATATTTTGAATATCATTTCTTAGATTATTTGCACTATTGTGAACATATAAGTTTCCCTCATTAAAAACTTTAAGTAACTCATCTTCAGAAGTGATTTTAGCATTTAAAAGTGCTTGATTTAATTCTTCAATTGAAGAAATAGTATCTGCTGGTATTTTTGATTGATCATAGAACCAGCAGCAGTTACTCCATATTGAGCTATGTTGATTGTACCATTCTTTTAAACCTTTAATTGATGTATAAGAATCAGGGAGAACATTAAAATTATTACCAGTAATTGTGTACTCAGATATGCTTTCTTTAACATGGGTATATTTTTTATAATTGGTATTTTCAACTCCATCCATTGCATTATGGTGAATAATTTTCAATAAATCTTGTGTTAGAAATCTAGATTTTCTTAAAGTAGTCCTTGTGTCATTAAATGTACATAATAGAGAACGAAAGTATCCTGGCTCTCTTTCTTCAAAGCGCTTTATTAATTCGTCGAATTGATGCTTTTTTAAATCTGTAAAAAGAAATTCAGTATACTCTTCTGGAAACGCCATAATACACAACCCGCCTAATAGCTTGATTATTTTATTATAAAAAATATTATATGTTTGGTAAATATAGAAAATAGGATAATTTTTAAGTTGTAGATTATTTATAATCAATATGATCTTATTTGACTAATATTTGTTCATTCTTTCAATTTGTGATATATTAATAAAATTACATTTATAAGAATAATTAATATGGGTTGCACAGATGCCAAGATCTCAAGAAGTTCAAAAAAGAAATTTTTATGAATCAATGTTTGCTCCTAATATTAAAATTCAAAGTACAGTTAATACTACTTTAGATAACGTTCTAGATGAGTCAATAGATGCAATACCTTACTCTTCAACATTACATAGTGAATCATATGGAGAAAGTGAAAGATATATCAGCAGCAAACGGGTAGAAAACACTAGAAAATCTTATCCACTAAAAGGTGAAAGTGAATTATATATCACTGCTAAAATGTTAAATACAATAGGTAAAACAAAAGCAGAAAATTGTCAGGGTATTGCACTTGATGCGCATTATCGTTGTAAAGAATATGGGCTTGAAACTGAAATTATTGCACTATCTGATAAAGTTGGTAATCAATCTCATGTTGTTTTAGGACTTAGAGATGGAGATGCTAACTATATCTTTGATGTTCAACATGGTTATGTTTTTCCTCGTGAGCAAATGGAAGAGAAGTTAAAATTATGGGATGAAAATGAGTCAAGTTTTGTGGCATATAATCCAGATGTGCATAAGCAAGTTTCTTTTCTTCCTTCTTTACCATTAGATGAAGTAAGGGCTATGCAAGAAAAAATAAAAGATGAATCTTATTTATCTAATAAAAATTTAAATATAAATGAATCACCAAAACCATTTACAAGATATACAATTACTTCAGATCAAAAAGCAAATCAATCTAGTAATAAAGAATCAAGTGGCTGTGTAATCTGTTAAATATACCCAAAACCTTATCAATATTGCTCATTTATATTATAATTTCTCAAAATTAACTTTTATGTTTATATGAGTAGAATTTGAAACCAGCAAAAATTGATTGGCAAGCATCAGGTGAGCCAGTTTCGCAACAATTTAATGATATTTATTTCTCTAAATCAGGTGGTTTAGAAGAAATTGAATATGTATTTATACAGCATAATTTTTTAAAAGCGCGTTTTCTAGCGTGCAATGATCAGTTTGTGATAGCTGAAACTGGATTTGGCACAGGTTTGAATTTTCTAGCTACAGCTAAATTATGGCAACAAACAGCAGCTAAAACATCAAAATTAATTTATTACTCAGCAGAAAAATATCCACTGACTAAAAAAGACTTGGAGCAAGCATTATCACTTTGGCCCCAATTAAATAAACTATCAAATCAATTAATTAAAGGTTATCCAAATACCCTTTATGAAGGTAATTTCCCAATACAAATAGCTGATAATATTACCTTAGTTTTATTGTTAGGTGATGCTTTAGATGTATTTAAGCAAATGGATATAAAAGTGGATGCTTGGTTTTTAGATGGCTTTGCACCTTCAAAAAATGAATCTATGTGGAGAGACTCATTATTTACAGAGATTGCTAAATTAAGTAAAAATAATACAACATTTGCTACTTTTACTGCTGCAAGTATCGTTCGCAAAGGACTAGAAACTTGTGGGTTTAGCGTATTAAAAGATAAAGGTTTTGGTATTAAACGTGAAATGCTTTATGGCGATTACAAAACAAAGAAGCAATCAATACCTAAAACTAAACCTTGGTTTATGCCAAAACAGAAAAAACAAACAATAAATCATGTTGCAATTATTGGTGGTGGTTTAGCAGGGTGTGCACTAGCTTATGAGTTATCAAAAGCAAAGATTAAATCTAGCATTTATGAAAAAAGTGATGATATTGCATCAGGTGCATCAGGTAATTCAGTAGGGATGGTAAGACCTTATTTAACACTTGATTATAATGCTTCAGATCAGTTTCATAGTACAGGCTTTATTCTTTTAGAGCAGTTTTTAAATCAGCATAAAGATCAGATTCAATTTAATCAGAGTGGTCTAATAGAAGTTATTCAACAAACAGATGAACTCTGGTATCAAAAATTAATCAATAAACGCCAATTAAATACAGATATTATACAATTAGCTGATTTGAATAAAGTAGAAAACTTAACAAATTTAGCTATGAATCATAAAGCATTTTATTATCCAAAGTGTTTTTCAATTCATCCAAAATCATTATGTCAATTATGGATACAATTAGCAGATCATTATGTTGATATAAAGACAAAACATGATGTAGTAAATTTAAATAAAATTGATAATAGTTGGCAAGTTACAACACAAAATAACAGTTATAAATATGATGCAGTTATTATTGCTGGCGGTTATGGCGCAATTAAACACTTTGAACAAACTAAAGATATACCTGTATTTGCTTCAGTTGGACAAATAACTTGTATAAAAGGTGATTTAAATAGTCAAACTATGATTTCTAATGGTGGTTATTTAGTAAAAGATTTTGTTAATGATCTCTATGTATTAGGTGCAACTTATCGTGATAATGGTGATTACGAATTAGAAGTCAGAGAGCATGATGATCAATTAAACCTTTCTTTACTAGATAAGCTTGGTATTGATAAACGTATGGTTGATATTTTAAGTTCAAGAGTATCTATGCGTTGTGTTACATCTGATCACATGCCTTTAGTAGGGCGAGTGCCAGATTATGGAGAATATAACAGTTTATATCAATATCATTTAGCAAAAGGCACCCCATGGTGGCGATTAGATCAACCTCAGTTAAACGATGGATTGTATATTGCCAGTGGCTTTGGTTCAAAAGGTTTAGCATCATCCTTAATTAGTGCAAAAATCTTAACGAATATATTAACAGCTTCATCTTGTATATTTCCTTATAATTTAATTGAATCAATTCATCCAGCACGTTTTTTAATAAGGATGTTAAAATCAAAACAATAAACTTGATTCATAGGGCTGATCATAAGAGAATAATCTATATATTCAGTTATATACGGAAATCAATTAAAAGGTAGTTTATGTGAATATGTTTAATAAGACTCAATTTATTATTCTAACAGTAATTGGTAGTGTGGCTTTAACTGCAATTAGTGGCTGCGCTCCTGCAGTTGTTGCGGGTGCTTCAGGCGCTGCAATTGGTACAGCAGCTGGTGCTAATAGTGTACCTGTTAAAACACAGGCATCAGATATGCAAATTAAAATCAATGCAATTGATTTATTAAAAGACTATCCAGAACTCAAGAATAATTCTAATGTTGAAATTATTGTATTTAATAGAATTGTTTTATTACTAGGCCAGGTACCAACAGAGGCGATTCAAACCTCTTTAGCAAATAAAATTGCTAATTTAGCTGGTGTTCAAATTGTTTATAATCAATTAACTGTAGGCCCACCTGTGAGCGTTGGTACCTACGCATCAGATAGTTTAATTACAACTTCTGTTATATCAAGCTTAATTGCAAATGGAATAAATAGTTTTAAATATAAAGTAGTTACTGAACAAGGCATTGTTTATATGATGGGGGCGGTAACAAAATCAGAAGCTAAAGAAGCATCAACTGTAGCGAGTCAGGTATCTGGGGTTCATAAGGTTATAGAAGCATATTCAATTGTACCTTCAAATAAGGATGATCAGTATGCTAGTAATTCCTCAATGAAGCAAACTTCGGTTGCTAATGATAATAATGATTTATCTTCTAATGAACAATCGATGGATACTAATAAAGTAAAAAGTAATTCAGCGATTGGGCCAGCAGGGCCTGTGTAATCATTAATAGAGAAAATTTGTGATTAATTTGAATGATTGTTGTTTTAAATAAGTTATATATAAACCATAAAAATATCTACGATAAAGTAATTATTAAATAATCTTTTCAATTACATCTTCTTGATTAGATCTAAATTGTTGTTGTGGTTTTTCCATAGCACTATAGCCAAATGCACATAAAACGCAAACATTAAAATCATCAAGATTAAGGTTTTTTTCATCTTCTAAAATTTTAGTGACATTTTCAGGCTCAAAACCTTCAAGCGGGCAACTATTAATACCAAGTGATGTTGCAGCATTGATCATATTAGAAAGTGCAATATAGCATTGACGTTTTGCCCATTCGTTGGTTTCTACACCCATAATAAAGTTACCTATAACATCAATATAGCCTTCTTGCACTTTATCAGGGAAACCTTTAGCTGCTACTTTTTGTTTAATATAATCAGTTGGTCCTCTGAAGTTATGAGATGCACGACTTAATATTACAACAAGAAAGTTACTAGTAGTTATCTGCGGTTGATTCCAGCATGCCGGTAATAATTTTTTTCTTAATTCTTTATTATGTATAACGACTAATTTCCACGGTTCAAGTCCAAAAGAGGAAGGTGATAATCTCGCTGCTTCTAATATGGTAGCTTCATCTTCTGGAGTAATTATCTTTGTTTCATCAAACTTTTTACAAGCATAACGATTATGCAATAAATCAAGATAACTCATTTAATAGTCCTTTAAATAAATCAAATTAAAAAATGATCATACGGCTGAAATAGTTACTATGTCAAGCCTCAAACTTAAATCATCTGATATTAACTTATAGTGCTTTATGTTATGCTAATTTCAAATTTTACAACGTAATTTATAATTAATATTTATATTTTGGAAATACGATGCAAGCAAGCAATAAGGTACTCGGTTTTAAAGATGTAACGATTATGGCTGTTACTGCAAATTTCGGTATTCGGTGGATACCTGTTGCTGCAGGGTTGGGTGCTTCAGCAATATTTTTCTGGGTATTAGGAGCTATAGTCTTTTTTGCTCCTTTAGTCATTATAGCAGTTCAATTATCTAAGTCTCATCCTGATGAAGGGGGAATGTATGCTTGGACAAAACGAGCGTTAGGTGATAAAGCTGGGTTTATGGTTGCTTGGTTATATTGGGTTAATACAATATTTTACTATCCAGCAGTTTTAATATTCTTAGCAACTAACTTTGCTTATTTTATTGGAAGACCAGATTTGATTAGCAATCATTACTATATATCTTTTACGGTATTAGCTGCGTTTTGGTTGATAACTATTATTAGTTTTTATGGCATAAGAGCAAATAAGTATTTGGTTGATATTGGTGGAATTATTGGTTCATTTATACCAGCAATCGCAATTATAGTTTTAGGGTTTGCTGCTTTTTTCATTAGTGGAGTAAGTGCGACTGATTTCTCAGTGAAAAATATCATTCCTCATGGTCATATTTTAGATAATCTATCAACGTTAACAATCATAATGTTTGCAATGGCGGGTATTGAAATTATTCCAACATTTGCTAATTCAGTAAAAGATGCTAAAAAGACTTTGTATTACGGGTTAACCTTATCTGCTTTTATCTTATTTGGTTTATATATTTTAGGGACAATTGCATTAAATCTAGTTGCTTCGCCTGCGCATATAGAAAGTGCAGCAGGTTTAATGCAAGCGTTTGATATTGTTGGTCAGGAGTTTAAAATTGGCTGGTTTGCAAAATTAATGTCCTTTTTATTAACTTTTGCTGAATTTGCTGCTGTTAGTATTTGGTTATTAGCACCTGTAATTATGTTTTTTAAATGCACACCTAAAGGCATTTTGCCAGACTGGTTACATAAAACAAATAAGTATCAGGCACCAAAAAATGCGCTTGTTTTTATGGGAGTTCTAGTGACCATTATCGTGTTGTTAACTAACTTTTTAGCGACAGTAAATACAATGTACCAAGCGTTAATTTTGATGGCAACTGTACTATATTTTATACCATATTTATACCTGGTTGTTGCTTATATAAAATTAAATAAAGGCAAACTAAGATATGTATATGGTGTATTGGTTTTTTTATCAACAGCCCTTGGCATTGTATTTAGCTTTCAACCGCCGCATAGCTTGACAACAACTTATGATATTGTTATCTATGAATTGGAACTGATATTAGGACCATTAATTTTTTTAGTTATTGGTTGGCTGATTTATAAATTCAGAGCTTAACAAACAAGTTATATATAAACCATAAAAAATGAGAGAGTACCATGCGATTAGCACATATTATGATTAGAGTTAATAATTTAGATGAATCAATTGATTTTTATCAAAATATATTTGGTATGCAATTATTAAAGAAGATTGAGAATCAAGCGTATCGCTATACATTAGCTTTTATTGGTTATGGAGATGATGTTAATTCAGTTACAGCAATTGAATTAACATATAATTGGGATAAATCAGAGTATAATCATGGTGATGCCTTTGGCCATTTATGTGTGGAGGTTGATGATGTTTATGAAAGTTGTGAAAGGATAAAACGTCAAGGTGGTATTGTTACAAGAGAAGCTGGTCCAGTTAAGGGAGGCAGTAGTATTATTGCATTTGTCAAAGATCCTAATGGCTATCAAATAGAACTAATTGAGAAAAAGGTTAGATAGCGTTTTTTCATTTATCTAACATGTCAGCAATATAAGCTTTAGGGAATTAGAAAAAATGAGCTTGAAGGATAAAGTATCTATTATTACTGGAGCTGCTAGTGGAATAGGCAAAGAAATTGCATTTGCATATGCTAAAGAGGGTGCTATTGTTATTATTGCTGATATAGATTTTAAATCAGCAAACACTGTTGTATCTGAAATTAAAACATCTGGTGGTCAAGCACATGCAGTTGCAGTGGATGTTACAAATGAAGAACAAGTTCATAATGCTGTTGAAGAAGTAATTAATCAATATAAACATATTGATATCTTAATTAGCAATGCAGGTATTCAATATATTTCACCTATTGAACAGCTTACTTATGAAAAATGGAAATTAATACTATCTCTCCATTTAGATGGCGCATTTTTAATAACTAAAGCATGTTTGAAGTATATGTATCAAAATAATAGCGGTAGTATTATTTATATGGGATCTGTCCATTCTAAAGAAGCTTCTGAATTTAAAGCTCCTTATGTAACTGCTAAACATGGATTACTTGGCTTATGTCGCGTTGTTGCTAAAGAGGGTGCAAAATACAATGTTCGTGCTAATGTTATTTGTCCAGGTTTTGTTAGAACTCCATTAGTAGAAAAACAAATTCCTCAATTAGCAAGTGAGTTAACTATCTCTGAAGATGAAGTTATTAAAGATGTGATGTTAAAAAATACAGTTGATGGTGAATTTACATCTGTAAAAGATATTGCTGAATGTGCTATTTTCTTTGGAAGTTTTAATAGTAATGCGTTGACAGGCCAGTCAATTATTGCAAGTCATGGTTGGTTTATTGAGTAGAAAGATAAAAAATAGATTTTTGTAAGTATTAATAATCAAGACCCGAGCTTTCTTCTTCCTGTTTTGAAAAGCTCATTAACTGAGGAGGTTGCTCATATGAACTTTCCTTCATTTCTTTATAAACTTTCTCTCTAATAGCTATATATTTTGCTTCTTTATCATTATTGATATATGGATTATTTGATAAGTTATCTATACTTGATTTATTTATAAGATGACTTTGGTTGGTTAAGTCTATTATAGGTATTAGTTCTTTTTTACTATCTATATACTGTCGAAACATAAACATTTCAATCATATCAGGGCATTGTTTTGTTTCTAGTAGATTAAATAATTGATAAAAATGTACCAAGTTTTGTGGGTTTTTAATTTCTATCGTTTTGTCTGGAAAGCGATAATGGTTAAGTTCGCTTAAAATTTCCTTTATGCTTTCTATACTTTGATCTGTATAAATTGTATTTACGCGACTGTAGCGATTATGTTCAATTAAAAACTTTAAGTTTTGTAAGCTTTTCTCAAGTTTAGATATATTTAAACTCTCAACATTTATTTTCATGATATCTCATTGTAGTTAAATTAGAATAATAAATGCTATGATAAAATTTTATATTTATTTTTAAAATACTTTAAATGTAAAATTATAATAAAATTCAACATACTTTATGCTTAATCAACCATTGATCATGTAGCCACATGGGTGTTAAACGTTGATGTTTATTAAAATCCCAATGTATATTTCGTTCAAAGGTTATGATATTACCATAGTAATCTACAATAACCCATGCCCAACGATCAATCTTAGGTATATAGCATTTTACTTTTAAACCATTAACAATGCATTTTTTATTATCAACGGTAATTATTTCTTGATGTTGGTCTATCCAATGTAATTGAATATTATCAATTACAATCACAGGGTTAAATTCTAGTCTTTGATCAGAATTACAACTTGGTAGATTTAATATAGGTTTTTTTGCAACTAAGTCATGCGCATATTTTTTTAAAAAAATGATAGCTTTTTCATAAGCTAGCTTATGTGTTGGTAATTTATTTTGAGGTTGTTTTATTTGTTTAGTTAAACCAAGTAGTTGATGGGTTGACTGATTAATTAAAATGCTGATATGTTCTGCATTTAAATGCTCAGGTTGTTTGGAATATCTTATTAATATAGCGTTTAGCTTTTGAGAATCAGTGTTAAAAGAAACAAACTTTATTGTTGATAGCTTAAAGTTATCATCATTAACAAATTGATTAGCAATATTTAAAAGATCGTCTGATATTGTATTGAGTGGCTCACATGTAGGCTTAGTTAATAATTTACCTAACCCCCAAAGTTCATACTGAGGTATAATAGTGGGATGAGAGGTTGTTATTTTTATGTTATTCATGATTTTTACTCCTCATATTAATTATTTAGATGTAATATAGCCGTAAAATGGATTAAATAAATCAGTAAAAATTACGGATGGCTACAGATTCAATTGATGTACATTTAAGTGCGCAAAATAGTGAAGTGATTGTTAAAGCAACTCAATTGCTTCAATTAATAGGTGTCGATTATTTTCTTTATTATGTGCGTTATGATAATGGTAATGAATTGAAATGTAGTAACCGCTATGATTGGATAAATTGCTATACAAAACATGGCCTCTATAAAGATAGTGTTATTTATGCAACTAAATGGGATCAGGTAAAAGATAATGCATTTTATCTATTTGACTATTTTGAAACTAAGAAGATTAATGAATTAAGATCTACAGAATTTAATATTGATCATATTATTGCTTGGATTAATTCAAGTAATGATCATTACCTTGAAATGTTTCAATTTGGAGTGATAGAAAGTAACTGTCATATGATGAATTTTTATATCAACCATTTAAAGTTACTTAGGCGATTTATTACTTATTTTAAAAATGAATTAGTACCAAACCTTCAATTAGAAAAAGAAAAGTTACTGATTACCCCTTATTTGATTCAAGAAAATGTTAAACACCAAATTGATAATGATAATCAACGTTTTAATCAGTTTCTTAACCAAACAAAAATTAAAGCTTTTAATTTAGAAGGGCAGTATCATGGTATTAGTTTGACCGCAAGAGAATTAGATTGTTTATATGAAATTGGTAAAGGTTTTACTATGAAGGAAGTTGCTAAAAACTTTAATATCTCTCCTAGAACAATAGAGACACATTTAAACCACATTAAAGATAAATTATCGTTAACGACAAAGTCAGATTTAATTAATTTTGCTCGTAATCATTTAGAAGATTTTTTATAATAAGTAACTTGCCTTAAATATGGATATAATTAATAAATAAGTCGCTTAATTATATAGTTTGTATTACACTAATAGTATAATACAAAAAGGGTAATAGTATATGGTTCAATGGTTTCCTCAAGGAATTGCAACAGGAAAAGCATTCTGCAATAGACTGAACGAGCGTTCAATGTTGAAAAAAAATATTGAAGCTCATGAAAATATCGTTTTGGTTGCACCTAGAAGATATGGAAAAACGTCATTAGTAACTCAAGTATTACATGAATCTAAAATTGCCGGCGCACATTTAGATTTTTTCTTCGTTTTAAGTCAAGATGATGTGACAAAAGTGATTAGTGAAGGCGTTTCAAAAATTGCTTCAGAATTGGTCTCAACCGCTGAAAGTAAGTTAATTAAAATTATTAATAAACTAAGAGAGTATCAGCCTAAACTGATGTTTAATGTTTTTGGTACAAAGATTGAAATTAGTTCTAAACAGTCAAGTGATAAAAGCATTTCTGAGATGTTGTTATCTTTAGATCATTTAGCTAGAGAAACTGATAAATCTTGTGTTTTAATCTTTGATGAGTTTCAACAAATTGGTCAGCTAACAGAAAACCATGCTGTTGAAGCGGCAATACGTCATGCTGTTGAGCGTAGTAACCATGTCAGTTATATTTTCTGCGGTAGTATAAGACATTTGCTTAATGAGATGTTTAGCAGTAAAAATAGGCCGTTATATCATTTATGTGATTTAATGGAAATATATCGAATTTCAAAAGATTCTTATTTTCAGTTTTTACAAAATGCAGCCATTTCAGAGTGGGGTGTAACTTTAGATAATGATGTTATTGATGAAATATTAGATTTAACAGAGCATCATCCTTATTATGTTAATGCATTATGCAGAAAAGTATGGTGTGAAGATAAAGCTCCAACACTGTCATCCATCCAAAAAGCATGGATTGATTTTACAGAAAAGCAAAGTTCATGGATTGCACAAGACTTAAGTCAACTGTCTTTAACACGTCGTAAACTATTATTTGCATTAGCTTTAAATCCAACTTCTGAGCCACTAGGCCAAAGTTTTGTACAAAAAACTAAACTAGGCACATCAACGGTGCAAAAATCATTAGATGCGCTAATGAAGATAGATTTAATTTATCGGGATGAAAATCAGCACTATCGTGTTTTAGATCCATGTGTTGCTTATTTTATACGTGAGAACTCATAAGTTCCCACTTTTATTTAAGCCCACTTGATTGTTTTCCCATAAATGAGTATAATTAATAATAAAAAAGGTACGAAAGAGATGTCAGTGAAAGTGAAAACTGTTAGGCCTGATGCAAAAGGAAGAATTACCTTGGGTAATGAATTAACAAAAGGTATCAGTGGTTATAAGGTAATTAAAAGTGATCATAAAATTATACTAGAGCCATTAGTAGAAATTCCTGCGCGTGAAAAATGGTTATTTGATAATGAAAAATCATTAAAAAGTGTTAAACGTGGTTTAAAAGATGCTAGTCATGGAAAACTTGTGAAAAAAGGTAGTTTTGCTAAATTTAAGGATGATGAAGTAGAGTAATGGCATTCGAACTTTTATTTACAGAAGAGGCTAGTGCTAATTATGAAAGTCTAAAGAATAATAATGCACTTTTAAAACGCTTTAAAGCGGTTAATAAAGCTTTAGGTTATTTAGAAACTAACCCTAGACATCCAAGTTTACAAACACATAAATACGATTCTTTAATTGGGCCAAATTCAGAAGAAGTTTTTGAAGCATATGCTGAAAATAAAACACCGGCAGCATATAGAATTTTTTGGTATTATGGCCCTGATAAAAAACAAATTACAATTGTAGCAATTACACCTCACCCTTAGTATTTTTGCCTGACTGCTGCTTTATTGCCCAATTAATATGTTCAATTACCATTTCATCTAAAATGAATAGTTTCTTATTCTCTAAAGCTTTAATAATTTCAGGGTTATAAGGTGCATTACCTAGTGCAACGGCGACATTTCTCAACCAAGATAAATAACCAACTCGGCGCATTGCTGAGCCTTCTGTTTTTTTCAAAAATGTTTTCTCATCCCATTGAAAGACTTCTAATAAGCTAATTTGGTTAAAGTTATGACGCATTTTAAAATCTTCAATGGTCGTTAATTTAGCATAACGGTTCCAAGGACAGGCTAATTGACAATCATCGCAGCCATAAACTCTATTGCCAATTGCTTTTCTAAACTCAATAGGAATAGGGCCTTTATTTTCAATCGTTAAATATGAAATACAACGACTGGCATTAACTACTTTAGGTGCAATAATTGCGTTGGTTGGGCAAATACTAATACATGCTTTACACTTACCACATAAGTCTTCAGGCTCAGTTATATTTTCTGCTTTAAATGGGATATTGGTGTATAGCTCTCCTAGAAAAAACCATGAACCTTCTTTATTTAAAATATTACTATGTTTTCCTGTAACTCCTAGGCCAGCTTTTTCAGCTAATGGCTTTTCTAATACTGGTGCGCTATCAGTAAATGCTCGATAATGGTGATCAGGAAAGAAAGAACTAATATATTCAGCTAATTTTCCTAAACGTTTACGTATCACTTTGTGATAATCTCGCCCCCAAGCATAACGTGAAATCATTGCTTGTTCTGATGAGCTATTTAAATTAGTTATCGTTGTTTTAAGATCATATTTTTCTGTTAAATAAGGAACAGTAACAACAATAACACGCTGAGTTCCTTCAACTAGTTGCTCTGGGTAAATGCGTTTTTCATAGTGGTTGGTCATATAATTCATACTACCATGGTAGTTTTGATTCAACCAGTTATTAAAATGAATTACATATCGGCTTAAATCACAATCAGTTACACTAATATTTGAAAATCCAAGTGATTGCGATTTTTCTTTGATTAATTGCCAAAGCTGAATAAGTTCTGTTTCTGTCACTAGAGCAGTAATATTTAATTATTTGAAAAGAAATATAGCTAAATAATAACTTAGAGTCAAATTCTAATATATTGAATTCATTTCTGTTTGGCAATAAGCAAGCACAGTTTCTTGTGAATTTTTTAATTCACTTTGGTGAAATAATTGTTCAGGTGTACCAATATATAAAGGAAGATAACCATGATTTATAAGTTCATTTTCAATTATTATATTAAAAGGTTCACGGTCTATATCCGTTTGATTAATAAATCTTTTACCATCTAATTTTGTTGTGAGTGTTAATTTTTCTAGTATATTTAGCAGATTAAGTGAAATTAAAAAATTTTTGTCACAAAAACTAATTTTATACAATTTATCTAGACTATTTTTATTAGCTTCTTGATTATTTTTTAATAACTCATTCAAATAGATATAATTTGTGGTTCTAATATTATATTTCATGGCAAATAGCTCTTATATGTTAATATCAACAAGATTGCTATTATCAATATTTAAATATAAAAATCAATGCTTCGTATATTTAATCTTGAAATAAAATTATTTATACCATTTAGATAAATGATTGAAAATTATATCTATAATAAAAATTAAAATTGTTAATTTAAAAGTGTACTTCTATGATCAAACAAATTATTAAATCAAAAGAAAAGAACCTAGGAGGATTCAGCGTTAAAAGGCTATTACCAAGTCGTAATCAATTAATGGTTGGCCCATGGATTTTTTTTGATCATTTTGGACCAGTAAATTTTTCTCCTGGTGAGGGTATTAATGTAAGGCCTCATCCTCATATAAACTTAGCAACAGTAACTTATTTATTTGAAGGTGAGATTTTTCATCAAGACTCTTTAGGTAATCAACAAAGTATTTACCCAGGTGATATTAACTTAATGATTGCAGGTAAAGGAATTGTTCATTCAGAGCGAGAAAGAGAGATTATAAAAAACTCTAATCATAAGTTACATGGTTTACAACTTTGGCATGCATTACCAGAAAGTTTTGAAGAAATTGATCCTTCATTTCATCACTATTCAGCTAGTGAATTACCTAAATTAGTAGAAAATGATATTCCGATACGTATTATGATTGGTCAAGCCTACGGCGCTAAATCACCGGTGAAGACATTTTCTAAAACACTATATGCTGAAGCTCAAATTCCTGAAGATAAAACTTTATATCTTCCACAAGTAGAAGAGTTAGCAGTTTATGTGGTATCAGGAGAAGTTAAAATTGATAATCAATTAGTTAGTTCTAATGAAATGGTTATTTTCAAAGAAAATAACATCAATGACATTTTAGCAGTAACATCAGCATTAATTGTATTAATTGGTGGTGATAAGCTAGGTCATCGTTATATTGAGTGGAATTTTGTCTCAAGTCGTAAAGAGCGTATTGAAGAAGCTAAATCTGATTGGAAAAATATGAAATTTCCACTAATACCAAATGATAATACTGAATTTATTCCTTTGCCTGAATAAAATAAAGTTGAATAACACCAATAAGGTATTTAATATTACAAAATATCTGATTATTTTAAAGAGATTTTAATATGCCAAGAAATACTGGTTGGGTACAAGATAATTTTCAAGAAAGTATAAAAAGGTTAACGGTTGGTTTTCCAGAAAAAGAATATGATGGTTTGATAAATATTTTAAATCAATCTGCTGATAGAATTAAATATTCATTAACGTTGCCCAGAGTTTATCATACTACTGAAGATGAGCAACATACCCAAGTAATGCGAGAACAATTAAAAGTGATACCAGAGCTAGATTCTAACAGTCCACTATCAATTAATGAGGCATATCTAACTGCAAATAGAGATCAATCTCTTCAATATTATACACAGTTAAGAATGTCATTAGCTAAATTTCATCAGGCTGGTAATTGTCGTGAAATAGCTGAAGATGCTAAGTTATTATGTAATAAAACTGAATTATCAGAAATGAAGATTGTTGTTTTATATGATAAACAAGATGGAAATCGAGCTAATCATGTTGTGCTTTCATTTTCTTCTAATAATGGTCACAATTATATTTTTGACCCGCAAAATGGCCATCTTATTGAAAATAATGAAGAAGCTTTAAAAAATACATTAAAGTTATGGGATTCAGAAAATGACCAATTAATTCCTTACGATCCTAGTAAACATAGTATGCATGTATTAGGAGATAGTTATAATCGTGAAAATTCTTATATCTGTGTTGTTGAGCAAGAATCTCTTATGAAACTAGCTCAGCCAATTAGTGAATTTAAAACAACTAATGGTCTTGGCATAAGCCAGTTACAAGCAGAAATTTTTGAATTAGAAAAGAGAGATACGGCCGAAATTGATGAAAAAACAGAGCGTCGCCAGCTATATAGAGATCATCAGTGTGTTTTATTTGAACTTGAAAAAAGTGGTGATGCATCAGCTGAAGCTATTTTAGATGGACCAGGATATTTTGGAACTCGATATCCAAATGCACAGGAATCAGCTCAAGCTCAATCTACAATAAATCAATATAAACAAGCAATATTTACTAAAGAACCTAAGAAAGCTCCTAATCCTTTTGTTGATGCCTTAAATAATACTCAACAAAATAGTACAACGACATTGGATCACGAATAAAAAAATTTAAATCTAATTGTTAAATACGACATTATTCGCCATACTTCATAGTATGGAATAAAAAAGGAGCGAATCTAATGTCCGAAACAAACATAGCGTCTAATTATGTTGTTTGGTGTGATATACCCGTTGCTGATTTAAAACGCGCTTGCGAGTTTTATCATCGAGTTTTAGATGTTGATATTGAAATAATGAGTTTTGAAGGCAATGATTTAGCAGTTTTCTATCATGATAAAGGTAATGGTGCGTGTCTAATGCCTCAAGAGAATGCAATTAGTGCTGAACACGGTGTTTTAATTTATCTAAATGTAAATGGTAGAATTGAAGATGCATTAGATCAAGTTGAAGAATATGGTGGTACAGTAATAGAAGAAGTTCAAGCATTGGGAGAGTATGGATATCGAGCTGTTATTTTAGACAGTGAAGGTAATAAAATGGCATTACATTCTGAATAATTATAAATTTTAAGCTTGTGATTTTTTAAATTTACCAACTTTGAGATGTTTTTCTAAATATTCATCGACTGATTTTTGTGATGCAATATTTGCTTCAATTTGTTCTTGAATAACTTTAGATTTTAAACTCATTTTATACGCTAAATGTAATGAAACTATGCATAAAACTAATGTAACTAAATAAACTTGTGTTTGGCTTAAATAATGTAACGAACCTTCACCATAATTACCCAAATAAGAGATTAGCGTAATACCGATAAAATAAATCCATAACCAAACAGATTCATAAACATTCCACTTTAATTTTTTATGATTGTTTCGTTTTAATAGTTGATGAATGCATAGTATGACAAGGCCTGCTATGATCACAAAGCCAGCTTTTGATACAATATGCCAGCCACTCCAGTAGACCATTACTGTACAAGCATATAATGCTGCTAATGACCAAATTCTGCCAATAATTAATTTAAATGGGCGTGGGTAATCAGGTAAGCGCTTTCTTAGTGTATAAAGACTAATTGGTGCAATAGAGTATGTTAACGCCATTAAAGAAGTTAAAAAAGAAGCCATACTATTCCAACCAGGTAATGGAGCAAAAAATAAAAGCCCTAAAAAGAAGTTAACGATAATTGCAAATACTGGATTGCCTTCAGGTGACACTTTCATAAAGATAGAAGGCAAATAACCATTGCTACTCATACCATATAATGATCTTGCTGCACTATTCGCATACATTAAAGCTGCAGCAAATGGGCCAATTATAGCGCCGATAAATATCAAGATTAATAATGGATTTAAGTTATTTATTTTTGCAATGGTTGCAAAGGGACCAAACTGATCTTTAATATTTAAATGCTCCCAACCATTACTTAAAATATTATTGGGTAAGGCTGATAAGAACGCTGATTGCAGTAATAAATAAACTAGAACACAAACAACTACTGAACCAACAATAGCTAAAGGTACTGTAATTTTAGGTCGCTTGGCTTCACCTGCCATTTCAGCTGCAACTTTAAAGCCATTAAATGCAAAAACAATTCCCCCTGAAGAAATTGCAGCAAAAATACCAGTAAAACCAAATGGCGCAAAATTTGTATTAGCTGGGTGTGTTACTTGGTCAAATGAGAAGAAAAAATAAAGTAAAACAGCACTAATTGCCAATGGAATAATAATTTTAATCACCGTTAAAAAACTATTGACTCTAACTAGCCAGCGTAATGAATAGACATTAATAATAGAAACAAATAGTAATAAAATAGCGGCTATTTCAAAACCTGAAGTTGTTAAAGAGGCATCTGAATTTAGTAGCGTTGGATAATAAAAGGCTAAATATTGAATCATTGCCTGAACTTCAGTTGGTACTAAAGTTAAATATGATAGCCATATTAACCAAGCAAATGTATAGCTTACTAAAGTACCATGAGTAAAGTGAGGAATTCTTGTACTAGAGCCTGTAATCGGTATCATTGAACATAATTCAGCAAATACAAAGGCGATAATAATTACAAGTGCACCACCAATAATCCATGACACCATGGCGGCAGGTCCTGCCAACTGACTAGTATAGTAAGCTGAAAATAACCAGCCTGAACCTAAAATTGCACTTATCGAAGAGAAGAGCAACCCATAAAATGTAACTGAGCGTTTTGCCATATCACACATCCTTGAAAAAATTATTTGCATCAGTTATATAGCAAATTTTGATAACTAGCAAATCCTTTACATGATGTAATATAACAAAAATCAAATAACCAGATTTTTTAAGCTACTTTTTGTTATGTTCAATATGCTTATAAAGAAATAAACTTTGAATTATACAGAAAATTATAATTAGTATCATAAGACCAAATGTTTTAAAGTTAACCCAGGCATCTTCAGAGAAGTTAAACATTACATATAAATTCAAAAAACCTATGATAATAAAGAAGATAGCCCACATATGATTTAACTTTGTCCAAACTTTTTTGGGTAGTGATAAATCATCTGCAAGTAGATATTCCATTGCTGATTTTTTAAATAAATAAGGGGACACTAATAGGATAACTCCAAAAAGCCAATTAATAATTGATACTTTCCATTGGATGAATCGCGCATCATGGAAGTAAATTGTTGCACCGCCAAAGACAAGTACTAAAACAAGTGTGATTATATGCTTTGCTTCAACTTTTTTATATTTATAATACAGATAGCCAATTTGGATGCATGATGCAATCATTAAAGCACCTGTTGCAATAAAAATATTTTTAAGTTTAAAAAAAATGAAAAATATAATAACTGGGAAAAAATCAAACAGCACTTTCTTCATAAATTACCTCTAATTCTTATTCATATAATGCTACAATGCATTTTCTTTAATTAAGCATTGTAAATGATTTTCAGGATAGTTGCATGAGTCAATTTATAGAAATTAATGCAAATAAACCTCAACAAAGGTTACTAGATGAGATAGCTGACTCTTTAAAAGAAGGGGCTGTCATTGCATATCCAACTGATTCTGGCTATGCGCTAGGCTGCAAAATGGGACTAAAAAAACCATTACAAAGAATCAAAAAAATTCGTCAATTGGATGATAAACATAATTTTACATTAATTTGTAGAGATTTATCTGAAATATCAGTTTATGCTCGAGTAGATAATCCAACTTATCGACTATTAAAGCGTTCCACACCTGGAAGCTATACATTTATTTTAGCTGCTACATCAAAAGTACCAACTTTGATGTTAAATAAATCAAAGAAAACGGTAGGTATTCGGATTCCAGATCACCCAATACCCTTAGCATTAAGTGAAACATTAGGTGAGCCTATTTTAAGTACAACTCTAATACTGCCCGGTGAAAAAGAACCATTAATATATGCAGAAGATGTTACTGAGCATTTAAATAATGATTTAAACTATATTTTAGACTGCGGTTATTGTGGTTATGAGCCAACTACTGTAATTGATTTATCCGTTTCTCCTTATGAAATTTTACGTTATGGCAGTGGTGATGTTTCAGTATTTGAATAAATAAACTAATTTTTATTCAATTTTAACGCTACTGCACAAAAAAATAGCATTGATCTATCTGTTTTAAAAAAGATTTTTCTATATGTTTATATTTTTCTTTTCAAAGTTTAAACTTCATCGCACAATAGGTGTCAATTTTAAATGATGCATTAACTGAATAGTAAGGAGCATAATGTCAATGATTATTGGTGTACCTAAAGAAATTAAGAATCGTGAATACCGTGTTGGTCTTACACCTGGAAGTGTACGTGAATTAGTTCATCATGGACATAAAGTAATGATAGAAAAAAATGCAGGTGAAGCAATTGGCTTTCATGATCATTTATACCGTGATGCAGGTGCTGAAATTATTGATACAGCAGCAGAGATTTTTTCACGTGCTGAAATGATTGTTAAAGTTAAAGAGCCTCAGCCTAATGAGTGTAAAATGTTAAGAGAAGGGCAAATATTATTTACTTATCTTCACTTAGCACCAGATCCACAACAAACTGAACTGCTAATTCAATCAAATTCTGTTGCAATTGCTTATGAGACAGTAACGGATAGATTTGGTCGTTTACCGCTATTAACACCTATGAGTGAAGTTGCAGGGCGTTTATCTATTCAGGCAGGCGCACATTGTCTTGAAAGAGCTCAAGGAGGCTGTGGTGTATTATTAGGTGGTGTTCCTGGTGTTGAGCCTGCACATGTGGTTGTCATTGGTGGTGGTATTGTTGGTTTAAATGCTATTCGTATGGCTATTGGTATGGAAGCTCGTGTAACGGTTCTTGAACGTTCACTAGATCGCTTAAAAGAATTGGATGATTACTTTGGTCCTAAACTAAATACAATTTACTCTACTCAGGAAAATCTTGAACATTACGTTACAAATGCTGAACTTGTTGTTGGTGCAGTATTAATTCCAGGCGCAGCAGCTCCAAAATTAGTGACTAGAAATATGCTTAAAAAGATGAAAAAAGGTGCAGTGTTAGTTGATGTAGCAATTGACCAAGGTGGTTGTTTTGAAACATCTAAGGCAACTACACATGATGATCCTACATTTGTAGAAGAAGGTGTTGTGCATTACTGTGTAGCAAATATGCCAGGCGCTGTTGCGAGAACTTCTACTTTAGCACTTAATAATGCAACATTACCATTTGTGCTTAAACTTGCAAATCAAGGATATAAAAAAGCATTATTAAATGATGAACACTTAAGAAATGGTTTAAATGTGCATCATGGCCAAATTACATGCCAAGCAGTAGCGGAAGCTTTAGACTATCAATATGTAGATGCAAAAGAAGCAATTTCACAAACGGATGTTTGTGAGGTTTAGGCTATCTTGGTGTTTTATTTGAACATTATCTTTATTTTTAAGGAAAAATAATAAGTGATAGAGTTTGTTAAAGGAAAACTTTTTAATGCACAATTTGTGCGAGTTTTAGGGCAAATTAACTATCAAGCAGCTGAATTAAGTGATTGCTTTTCTATAATAACTGAGAAGCTTAATTTAGCTAACTTTAATACATGGTATGATGCATGGTCTGCTTTAGCTGAAGATACACATAAACTTGCAGTATTCTATGATGATAGAAATGAATATAATAGTGCTTATGGTGCTTATTTAAGAGCTTCTACTTATTACAGAGCTGCATATTTTTTCCTTGAAGATAATCCTTCTGATAAGCGTATAGATTCATTGCTTGAAAGCAGTACTGCTGCTTTTAATAAGGCTTTAAGATTCTCTAATTTAAACTACAAAACTATTAACATTCCCTATAAAAATATTAATCTACCAGCTTATTTATATTTGCAGCCGGATTTAAAAAATACTCAATGCCCTATTGTAATTAATTGTGCAGGTGGTGATGGTACCAAAGAAGAAGCATTTACAACTGCTTATGAAGCTTATATTAGAGGTTATCACTGTTTAACATTTGAAGGGCCTGGTCAGGGTAGTGTATTGCGATTACAAGGCACGCCATTTACACCTAATTGGGATGAAGTGATCAAAACAGTCATAGACCAACTCAGTAATTATGCTTCTATTGATATGAATAATATTATTTATTATGGAAAAAGTTTTGGTGGCTATTTAGCGGCAAAGGCAGCAACAAAAGAGAAAAAATTAAAAGCAATCGTATTAGATCCAGCACAATACGGTATGTTAGATAATTTAAAAAATTCATTTTTAAAAGGGACAGCAGGCAATATTCCCTTATATAAAGCGATTGAAGATACTTTAAGTCAAACATTGGATAAAGATTTAAAATTTATGTTTAATAGCAGATTATGGCGTTATGGTGTTGATGGCTATAAAGACTTTTGTTCAATATTAAAAGACTATGATATTTATGATGAAATTAAGAATATCACATCCTCTACCATGGTATTTGATAATGAAGAGGAATATTTATCAAAAGGACAAGCTATAAAATTTTATGATCAATTAACAGTTGAAAAAGAGTACTATCAATTTAAACAACAAGAAGCAACTGGAGGGCATTGCCAACCATTAGCACCAAAAATATTTTATGCCAAAATGTTCGAATGGATTAAGAAGGTAATATAGCTTTTTATCAGTTAACAAGTCATTTGATTTTGCGAGGTAGAGGGAGATTGTTGCTGATAAAATAATAATTCATTTTTGGATAGTTCATCTTCGAACAATTGACTAACCATTATATTCACTAAATTTACAAATTCTTTTTGGCTTAAATCAATAATCTGGGTTTGATTAAATTGATTAATCAATTTAATCATCAGTAAATCATCATTACACATATGTGGTTGTGTTTGTATTACATCTCCTGTAAAAGTTTGATCACCAATTGTAATACACTGAGATTCATCTTCATCGGAGTAATTGATTGGGTTTAGTTTTAATAAATGCTGATATTGATCATTTATGTTAGTTGAGTGAAGCCAATTTTTTCTAAGTAGGAAATAAGAGAGTGTTGATAAATAATCATTCGTGCTTGGTCCAGAGTGAGATAGCACAATACTTTTTTCTGATTGTATTTGAGAAAAGTTAGTTAGAAAAGATGCACTAAAACAGGTTCCCAGTAAGATTACTTTAGCCGTAATATCACGATCATTTAATTGGTTTAATATATCTTTTACAAGTATGGCTGATAAATTAGCAAAATGATCAAAAGGTGTGCCATGACCGTGTGACCAGCATAAAAAGTTTAAGTCTTTAAACTTATGTTTTTGTAGCTCATCTGAAATATGATGGTAGGCCTTCATTACAGAATATTTAGTTGTGTAAGGGATAAATAAAACACCTTGTTTTTTTAATTCATTTTTCAAATCATTCATAAACATTTTATCATCTAAATAGGCCATAATTTCTAGTGAATTTTGTTTTATTTCTTGTGAAAAACTATGGATCATTTGAGTTAAATATGATCTTCTAAACATAGATGAATATCTAAATATAGGGTTACTTTCGATATTGATTAAATTTCTTTTATCAGCCTCAAGTTTAATTAAAAAAGCATCATTTTTATTATGTTCTTCGAATAATTTCAAAAGATTATGATATTTTTTATGAAATGATTTATCTTCAACAAGTAGAACTAATTGTTTAAAATTTGATAACTGTAAGGTATCTGTACAAGTAATCAGTAAGTTATCAATAGGTTTTTCTTTTTTATTTAGTTTTTTATATAGGTAAATAGTTGTCAAAGATGCTGCAATTCCTGCTAGCGCATACAAAAAATATTCCTTTTTCATTATTTTCCTTTTTATAAAGTTTGTATGATTATAAAATGTCATATAATTATGATACTAAATATATAGCTATTAATAAAACTTAGAAATATTTCATTGATTTAACTTGAAAAGTTTTACGAAATTAATACTTAAAAGTAGGTAGGGTATTTTTAGATATTCTTTTTAAAGAGGTAATTACTTACACCAGCTAATCGTTTTATCATATTGACAACAAAGTATTACAAATTGGGCGTAATCCGCCAGTACAAAAGAAAAACGATCACAGTTTAGCTCTTGGTTAATTCCGCGAGTTTTTGCATCACTATCTAAAAGATAAATAGAAAATTCTTTAAAAGGCTTTAATAAATCAGTGTAAAAGTAAGGTAGGTATATTGCATCTTCTATTAAAATAAGTGCATCATTGTGATTAATTACACTTTCTAAGTCATTTAATGCTTTTTGTGATGTTGAGTTAAGTATATGTAAAATCATGCAACATCTTCCCCTGAAATTAAATTTAATGCATTTTTAAGAATTTCAATATCACTAACTGTTGGTGCATGTTCACTTAAGTATCGTCTAAATGCTCTTGCGCCAGGAATGCCCTGAAATAAGCCTAAAATATGTCGGGTAATATGGTGTAATCTTGTACCATTTTGTAATTCTTTCTCAACATAAGGAAAGAAGTTTTCCATAATTTCCATACGCTCAGGTATATGTGCATGTTCATTATAAAAACGTTGATCAACATCTGAAAATAAATAAGGTGTATTATAAGCAGCTCGACCAATCATAACGCTATCAACAGATTGAAGGTGATTTTCAGCTTCTGTCAATGTTGTAATGCCACCATTAATACCAATTGGTAGGTGAGGGTAGAGTTGTTTAATTTGATAAACGGTATCATAGTTAAGTGGTGGAACAGTTCGGTTTTCTTTAGGGCTTAATCCGCGCAGCCAGCCTTTGCGTGCATGAATACAGATATAGTCGATATTGATTTGATTTAATAAATCAACAAAATGACATAATTGCTCAAAGCTATCCTCATGATCAAAACCTGTGCGCATTTTAACTGAGATTGGAATTGATACAGCTTGTTTCATTGCATCAATACATTCTGCAACGAGTTGAGGTTTGGCCATTAAAGATAAGCCAAATTCTCCAGATGATACTCGATCACTTGGACAGCCTACATTCAAATTGACTTCATCATAACCATAATCTTCGGCTATTTTTGTGCATTCAACTAGATCGTTTATATTATTGCCACCTAATTGAAGTGTGATTGGGTGTTCACAAGTATCATAAGCTAAAAAGCGTTTACCATCTTTATTATTTAATATTGCACCAGTTGTGACCATTTCAGTATAAAGCATACAATGTTTTGAAATAAGGCGCATAAAATAGCGATAATGGCGGTCTGTCCAATCCATCATTGGTGCGATAGCAATTTTTCTTATGTTTTCATTAAAATTAATAGTCATTAGTATTTCTAATTATACCTTCATTTTTAATAAGCATAATACCTATAAAGAATGATACGCACAAATTGAAAATAGTCGATATAAAGTTTAGAATAATGATCTAATTTTCTTATTCTTTTCCCAATAGTAGGGGGTATTTATGTCAAAGACGATTAAAAATGAAAAAACTAAAAATAATAAAATTTCAACTTTTGATGCAAAAGAGAAGCTTATTTTATTAACCATTTGCTTTATTATGATAATGGAGTTAATTGATACCAGTGTTTTAAATACGGCATTGCCTCAAATAGCCTTTGATTTTAAAATTAACCCGATTCAGTTAAAAGTTGCCATTACAATATATTTGTTAACTTTAGGGATGTTCATTCCTTGCGCTGCTTGGATGGCTGATCGATTTGGTGTTATTAGAGTTTTATCTTTAGCAACCTTAGGCTTTGTTTTATCTTCAGTTGCTTGTGGAATGGCTCACGGAGAAGTAAGCCTTGTTGTTGCAAGAGCATTTCAAGGGGTGTTTGGTGCATTTGCTATGCCAATAGGGCGATTAATTATGGTCAGGCTCTTTCCGCATAAATTAGTATCAGCACTGTCTTTTATTGCAACAATTGTTATTATTGGACCACTATTAGGTCCTATTGTTGGTGGGGCAATTACAACATGGTTAAACTGGCGGGTTATATTTTTTATTAATGTGCCAATTGGATTATTTGCAATTTGGGCTTTACATCGATTTTTTCCAAAACTAAGGCAGCCTTTAAAAACTAAATTTGACTTGTTCGGCTTCTTAATGCTAAGCATATCATTAGCTTTAATGTTATTTGTTATGGATACATTAGTTGAGCCAAGTATTAGCTGGAAACTAAAGCTTATTGCCATATGTATTAGTATTATATTAATGACTAGCTACGTTTTTTATGCACTGAAAAAAGAAAATCCTATTGTTGATATCAGATTATTTAAAGATCCATTATTTAGATTTTTTGCAAACATGAATGTTTTACTTAGATTATTCTTAATGGGCTTTAATTTCTTATTTCCATTATATTTACAGACAAAACATGGTTTTTCAGCTTTTGACTCAGGGATGGTTATGTTTCCTGTAGTTATTGGTAGTTGGATTGCTAAGCGAACGATTAAACCACTGTTAACTCGATGGTTATACAAACGATTTATGATTATCTTATTAACCTTGATATTTTGTATTAATTTATTGTTAGCACTAAACTTTCTTTATTTTAATTTAATTACCTTTATCATTCTTGGGTTTATCATAGGTTGGGCAATCAGTGGTTTTATCACAATCACAAATACAGGGGTTTATAAAGGCTTAGATGAAGAAAGTGTATCTGCAGGAACAACAATTAATAGTGCTATTATCCAACTAGGTAGCAGTTTTGCTGTTGCTATTATTGCATCTGTATTGATCGCTTCAAGCGGTCACTTTGAACTTAATTGGAATACAGCATTACCAGATTATTCTTATTGTATTTATATGCTAGTTAGTAGTTTAGGCGTATTGTGTATGCTTATTTATACAATTCGAGCACCGAAAGTTATTCATCAACTAACGGCAAGTTAGTTAATTTTTATTAATAATACTGATTATTGTATGCTATAAAAAATTGTATTTAATGATGTTTCTTTATACTATACTTTATATGGAAGGTAAAAAAAGAAGCTTTTATGAAAAAAATATTTAGTAAAATTATATTAACAATTTCGAGTGCGTTTTTATTAACAAGTAGTGTTGTTTTTGCTAAATCAAATCATAATACAGAACTAACACTTCATTTTAATAATAATAATCCTCAATCATATTATGCAATTGAGAAAGCAGAGTGCTGGCAGATTAAAAATGATAAAGAAAGGAATATCTTAAATATTGTTAGTAATGGCATAACCAAAGTTCAGCTTAAGCCAACATGTACTAAAAGCCAAGCGCATAATAACATATATAAAGTCAAACTATTAAACAAAGCTATTATTGTTGTTCGTGATTTACCACGTCAAAATAAACGTTGTATTGGCATACTATGGCATGATCCTTTAACTGAAGAGAAGGGTCATCGTATTTATTGTCAACTATTAGAGTCTTTAAGTAATGTTCAAATTGATCTTAAAATGGAACCATCGAATATAAAATTTTATAAAATAACACCTAAAAAGCTTGGCAAACCAATTCTTCAAGAGTTACAGGTTAGTGAGCAATTCTAAGTTTTTTTTCTGTTTCTTTAATTTAGTCTGATATTCAAAAAATTTAAGATGTGACGGCGAATTAAATTCTAAGATATTTTTAATAATGCCTGTTTCATGATGATTTAATTGTGTAAATTTATCAGTTAATGCTTGGTTGGTTTCTTGTATGTTTTTAGTTTCTTGATTTAACCATTTTTTTGAAAAATCTATTTTTTTAACATCATAAAGTGATTGGCAATTTTCAGCTGTATAATCTGCTATTACATAATAATTTAGATCCTCATCAAGTAGGTTATTTTTTTTAGCTTTAGCTAAACCAAATGCAACATATTCTGCACAATATTTAAATTCAAGCAACACTTCAATAGCAATAGGAATTAATAAGTCATTTTTATTTAAAATAGCAAAGCCAAATCCAAGATGATAAGCATTTTCTGGGGAATGCATAATGCACTGTAAAAAGAACTCATTATATAGTAATGAGCTTTTCTTTAATTGATGAATACCATTAGCTAATAAGTAGATATGCTCAGAGCTATTAATAGCATATGATATATTTTCAGGTAACAGTAATTGATTTTCTTCTAATGTACTTAAATAAATGGTCACATCTCTAGGAATATTATTTGGAAGCAATAATAAGTCTATTAGCCTATGATCATAACTTACTAATTCTAGTGATGAAATAATTAAATTAGCTTTTATTTCATTATGTCCAATAGATAGAAAAAATACTTTTATGAGTAATTTGTCAATATTTTTGAAATTTAATAAATCATAGAAACTCTCTACAATTTGCTTATATAGATAATCAGTTAGTTCATCAATATCCATGACTTGTTCTAGCAAAGTAATTAACTGTGGTTTAATAGAGTAATTATGATGCTGATAATAATAATCAATTGCATTAGAAATGCTCTCAATATCCATTTTAAATATCCTTATTTTTTAACCCTAATTAAGACAATGTATGAATTCCTCATTATTTACTACATCAAACTTTTATGTATTTGAAATTTATTTGACTGATTATAATTTGTCCTCTTTAAATAATAACTATCTATAAAAGGGTGTTGCTATGACAACGGTTAGTAAAGTAATCAAAAAAAGATTAATCCAAAATGCTATAGATAATGGCCAATTTTCAAAACCAAAAAATGTAGCAGGCAATCAAGTTGCTGGTAATGTAGGGCGTGCAATGGCTGCACAATTATTAAGCATTATTAACTATGGATACAATGTTGCAAATAGATCAGAGCTAAGAGAAGACCTTTTAGGTAATGAAATTAGTTGGTCAGAGTCTGGGATTAACTATAATGGAGAAAAGTATTCAAAACATTCAGGTCGTTATATTCGCAGTGAAAGAAATCATCCTTCTAGAGAAATATATAATGGTATCTTTAAATTTATTGAAGATAATGGCGATGATCCTTTAAAAGAGTTTGCAAGTAATTACACAACATTTTTAAAAAAATATAAAGATACTGAAGATGAAGAAATCAATAAAATAATAGAAAGTCTTAGCAATATTACAAAGCTAGATATTAAAACTGCTAATGAGTATGTGGAAACATTAAAAGTCAAAATACCTAATTTCAGTAATAGTAATAGCAAAAAAAAATCTATTAATGCAACTATAAAAGTTTTTGAATCATTTGTTAAAATTCAAAAAAGTAAACATATTAAATCAGCTCAAGAGAATTTAGCTAGAAAAATTTTTGATTTTAATTTTTTTGCAAGAATAGATAGAAATTATAATGGAGGAGATGCTTATTGGTTAGGACAATGGGAAACTCCTGAAGATATACTTGAAGACTTATTTGCAGAATTATCATTTGAAGAAATCGAAATTTTATCAAATCATTTACTTAAAACCGAAAATGAAAAACTTAAATTAATTAAAGATGAGCAATCATTTCTTGCTGATCATGATAATGAAAATTTAGAGTTAACTAAACATACTTCTGATTATAGAAGTATTATGAATAGAAGAGTTGAGGTAACCAGTAAAGCAAGTAAATTATTAAATGAAGATATAGAGCTTTTAGGGAATATTCATATACCTGTAGAGTTTTCAGATACGGGTTATCCTTGTCTAACTTTTGATCTTAGACCTTTAATAAAGGTATTGGATAATTTAGATGATGAGCAAATAGTCTTAGAAAGTAATGAATTATTAAAAAAATATGAAAACTTGAATAATATTTTACTAAGTTATTTTTGTGGCACTATTAATAGAATATCACAAGAGAAATATGGTGAAAATTACATTGAAATGCAGCCACAAGCAAGCTTCGGTAGTTTAAGACCTTCAATTACAGATACAGGATTATCTTTTAGAATATCACTAGGTTTAGTTCCTGATGATTATCTAGAAGTTTTAGACCAAGCTTATACAGAATTTAATGAGCATATTCAGAAGCATTTTTTAATAATTAAAGGTCAAGCTAATAATAAGGATAATATAGGAGTATTTAAAAATGGGTTAAATACTTCTAATAAAATTAGACTTCATATAGCTGACCTATCAATGAAAGGAGCAACACTTGATGAAATAATTACTTTAGCAGAAAGAAAAGGAAGTTTTGAGAATCATTTAAATAAATTGAAACCTGAAAATTTAATTAAATTTAAAAGTGGTCATGATTTAGTAGATGCACCACATGAACTTTTAGGAATTTATAATAATTTAATAAAGGCATATAAAAAGCATCAGACTGTATTTTCAAATAAAGTCACAGTTGGTATTGATAGTGTTATAGACTCAATAATTGCTTCTGATCCTGACAGACAAGATTATTCATTTATAGCGACTAAGGTTGAATCATTGTGTCGTTTATTACAACATCGTTATGAATTGGAAATCCATAACAAACGCTTAGAAACAGGCAAATTTAATGATGTAGCCTCTATAGATACAGTTTTAACTAAAGATTCAAAAAAGGGAATAATAACAACTCCTTCACGAAGTGGCATGTCAGCTTTTAGACGTGGTCTTTTGATGATTGGAAATGTATATGAAGAGATGGATGCAGAGTATAATTTTGAAAAAGGGGGAGTTGGAGAGATCTATTTTGAAATCCAGTCTTTTGCACCTAACTATCTCACAAAAGAATATTGGAAATTGAAAGATGAACTAAAAAATCAAGATCTTTGGTTTGAAAATGAGCATAATGAGTCATGTAACGTTGAAATTATAGATGTTAGACAATTCCCAACAAAAGCTCATGGAGAAAGTAAAAAAAATAGATGGGCTTTGCCGCTAGATGGTAGATGGAATTCTTGGGATACAATGGAGGATAGTGAAAATAGACCTGATATTTTAATGGTTGATATTACAAGCTCAACAAAAGAAGATCTTGATTATTTATATGAGCAATTTAATAATTCAGGCTCTAAAAAACCATATGCTATGATGTTTTTTGCTAGTGATAATAAATTTGCTCAGGCAGGTGTTGACTTAACTTCAATGGGGGAGTTACGTTTAATAACTAAACCAGAGTCCCAATATCAAGATGAAAATACCAGAATGTTAGTTAGTAAGCTAAAAAGTAAATTTGCTTTAGCCTATGAACAACAAGAAGAAAATAATACTGCTGCTAAAGCCTATCGCAAGGTACTAAGAGATGCAGGCCTTAGAAGGAGTAGTAAGGATGGAGCTTTAGATCATCTTTCAAGTAGCAACTATATAGACTTTAGTCATCTAGAAAGTTATCGAAGCTTTGCACATTCTATAATGCGTATTGTTACAGATGAACCACAGTTAGATAAATCTGAAACCGATATGATAGTTAGACAAATTGAAGATTTAATTAACTATTTAAGACTTCAAAAAAATGATGATTTATTAATTGATCTGAAAAATATGCAAGCCTATTTTAAAAATTACCATGCTGAATATGGAAAATATGATTATATTAATTTTCTCAGAGAAGAAAGACATAGAGCTCAAATTAATTTTTTTGCTAAGATATTTGAAAAAGTATCAATTAAGGGAAATTGGAATGCTACATATGAAAATATAAGACAACTTAGACGAAATATTATAAAAATAGTAGCCCAAAATGAACCACAAGTAAGTAGTGACGAAATTTCATTAATTTCTTTGCAAATACAAAAAATTCTTGATTATTTTAATAATCTACATCATAACGAATACACTGAGCAATTAGTAGTTGATTTGCTCAATATGCAAATATATTTTGATAATTATAATGATGATAAAATGGATGGTCGTGTATCTAGACAAAATTCCAAATATTCTGAATTTTCATATATATTTGATAAACTGTTAAAACATTTTGAGGATCAAGCTCAAGATCGAATTGCATTTTACAAAAATATAACTGGCTGTAAAACTTATCTTTTAAACAGTATTTATGATTTATCTAATAATTTTGATTTTATAGAAGCTTATAAAGGTGTTCAATATGATCTAAATCGTAGTTTAGGGCATATAATGTCATGTTTAAAAATAAATGATAATGATCCACTTTATTTAGAATTACAAATATTATTAGATGCATTAGATGATCTATTAACTAATCAAGAAAATCTAAATTATCAAGATCAAAAAAAATCTATAGAAACTTGTATTGCTATTCAAGATGAAATTAACTCAATACTGGATCTTATTAAAGGTAGACATAGCAGTTTATCAGATTATTTATTTGTTCAAAATGAAATTAATGAATTTATGACACAATATATAGAAATTAAAAAAATGTTTGATTATATAGATAATTTTTCTACTGATGAATTCGTTGAAATGTCTAGACAAATGTATCGTGATGATATTCAGTCTCTTTTGATGGAAGGTTACAGTAATGTTAATGAAATAGCTCAAGATTTTGAGAAATTTAAGCATAAACTACATTACTTATTTGCAGCTAAAGATGAACAATTATTTGATCATGATGCATTTAATAATATTTGTGCTGAATTTGAAAAATATAGAAAAATTATTAGCTCAGTGATATCTACTGATGCAACAAATATAGTCCCAACGCTATTTTCTCAAACACCTGATAATGCTGATCTAGTAGCCGATGCTTTTGGAAATACTGCTACTGTGTAAGTCTATTTTATTTCAAAATAACTATTACTAAAAATACAATATAACCTATCAATAAAACAACTATAACTCAACAAAATAAACCAAAATTAACTCTCAATTTAGTAATTTTAAATAATCATAGGTTAGGCTCATAAGTTTCATTTTTTAGGTATATTTGCTATCAAATGAATTTTTATATGACTGATTATAAATATAATAGGCTTAATAAACAGGTATTAAATTGGAGTTTATTTAGGTTATGAAATTTAAATTGAATCTTTCTATTACAGATAGTCAGGCAAATGAACTAATGTTACAAAGAGCAAATCTCTCTAGAAAAATTACTCCTGAATTAGTTACTGTTGATAAGATTAAAAAACCAGAAGCGTATAAAAAATATAGGCATATGGAATCTAAAGATGAATTTAGAAAAAAATTAATTGATAGTTTATATGATCAATGGAATGAATTATATGATGCTGAGACAGCAGAAAAATATTTAGACAATTTTCTAATTATGGCTGATGGCCTACACCAAAAAGGAGCTATGATTTTTGCTGACTTAATTAATCAAGATGCCTTTAAAGATCTTGTAGATCACTATGATCATTTATTAGAAGCACATGGTAATAAAAGTTGGATACATTCCTATGTTAATCTTGCCAATCACTTAGATTATTTAGGTAATAGTGGTTTTAATAATGCTTTTATGCATCCCTTATTAATTGCATTAGTATCCTATCAAATTGGTGCACCTGTTAGACTTGTTGATGCAAGAGCAAAAAATGCAGAACCAATGTCAATCAAAGCGCAAGATAATATGCTGCATATTGATAATACACCTTTTAATGATGAGTACAAAATTATTGTTACTTGGGAAAAAGGTAAAGTTAGTGGGCCTAAGGGACAGAATTTTGTTGTTATTCCAGGGACGCATCATGCATCAAGAAATTGTTTAGTTGATAAAGATGGACAAGCCTGGTCGACAGAAAATGGTTCTATCTTTATTACAGAAGATTCAGTTGGTAATGTATTTGATATTCAACATCAAGTTACAGATACAATCAATCCACAAGTAGTTGAGGTAACACATCCAGATAAACCACTAACAACCGTATTTGCTGCAGGATCTCTAGTGCATCATCGTTACCGTACTGAAGCTGGGTATTCACGTAGTTGTATGATATTAGCGTTACATAGTGTATATGATAATCCTGGGCAATTTGTTGATGCACAATATTTAGATGTTTTTGATCAAAGAGATACATTAAATAGGCATTTGTTTGGCAATATGCATTCTGAAGAAATATTTCTAACATCATTAAAAACTAATGCTGCAACAATCGCTCAAAAATTTGATGATATTCAATCTGATGAGATCACGTGTGAAATTATAGAACAATCAACTCGTGAGCTAGATTACCAAGAATTAGAAGATTGGAAATATGCGGTAACAAAAGCACCAACTGTTGAAGATGTAAAACGTCAGCAGGGTTATTTAAATTTAAGTGATAACTTAGATGAAATAGAATTTCAACAACAATTGAAAAAGATGATGATGATCGATAAGCATGGGCCATTAGATCTAATTTTATATGAAGATGCGCATGAAGAAATTAGAAAATGGGCTAGAAATAGAATTCGAGAAATGAAAGTAGAAAGATTAAATGAAACGGTTGAATTATGGAGTGATACATTATCTCAACCAAGTGTTGATGATTTACTATCATCTAGTCAAATAGAGGAGATGATAAGTGATTTAACTGATTTTATTGATTATGTTCAAATAAATCAATTACAAGAGGTTCAGTTACCTGAAATAGAAACAATTTCTAAAGTTGATGCTTTAAGGTCAATTAAACAGCTAATAGAAGATTTAGGTGAGGCAATACAAAGATGTGATACATCGCAAACTTTTTTATCTACCAGTTTATTTTTATTTTTAGCAGTAAATGAATTGGCATCGACAGTTGGTATGAATCAACAATTAAGTACAATAGGGTCACAATTATTATCAAACTACATAACAACTGCAATTGCAGTAGAAAAACAACATGTTCATACTCATGAGCAAGAAATGCAATTGCCAAAACTATTAGCTCAACCTGACTCATTATTTTTACATATGCAAGAACAAGCCTTAGTTGCTAATAGACATAATTCACCACATGATCAAAGAGCTTATGATCAGAGATATGGGCTTGTAGCTATTTAGCTATAGAATATCAATATGCGGAGATGGATTAGGGTTATTTTCATCAGATGTCCAAGGACATTCAGAGTCACCTTTTGCTGTTTCTGAACAAACAAAAGCAAGCTCACTGTCACCATCTCGATCTGTAACTTCTATTCGATTAATTGAAGAAGGGCAGCTAACTTTTCCCCACTGAGCACTACAAAAAGCATTAGTTTTTGAAAAGTGTATTTCATAGGATTTATGATATTTAAATGTAAAAGCATCTGGTTTTTGACCTTGAGGTGGATTTTGGCTATAAGTTGCTAGTGTTTTACCATAGCCATCTGTTATTGTCATATCACCTAAATTTATAGAATTTGGAATAATTGTAGCTGTATCAGCTGCATTATTGTAGTCGACAACAATGCTAGATTGGTACATTGGATCGCCAAAGGACCAGTGATTTTTCCAGAAACTTGACCAAAAATGATCTTCATAAGTTTCAGTATAAGCATTATTGCTTGAAATACAACTGACATAATTACAGGTTGCAGATGTAATATACATTACTTGGTTTACAGAAGGGTCGTTATTTGAGTTATCCGTTAGATCATACCATAATTTTTTGTCATACGTATAATAACCATTTTTGTTACTAACACTGGTTCTTTTAAAGCTCCATTTATAATTATACTGATATGACTTACCTCGATATATATAATTAATGACAAAATTAATATAACCGCTACTACATTGCTCATCTTCTTTTCTATTGAAAGTAGCCGTTCGATTTGAAGCTATTTGCCAACCACCGTTATCACCGCTTTCTTTCTCGTAGCATGATTCTTTTGAAACATTAACTGTTATTGTAGCTTTAAGGTTATTTTTTATAATAAATGGTCTATCTTTCCAATAATGTTTAGGAGCTGACCCAGGTCCGTTTGCCATTGCAAAACAAGGCATAAAACAGAGAATCATAAGACATACTTTGTATATTATATTTTTCATAATTGCATAACCCACCTAAGTTACAAAAATAATAATAGTAAATTATTAAATAATTTTGTCGAAATTATAACAATAATTAAATTAATTTAAAGAATTCAATTATAAATTATTTATAAAGCAAGTATTAAGATTTTATAAATGTTTTCATTAAACTTGAGTACTTATTAAGTAAATACTTAGTTATATGAATATATTTACTATTAGTTTCATATATAAATGAATAATATATTCATATTGAATAGAGTTAATATAAACTTTATATAAAATAGTCATTAAGATTTTATAAAATAAAAATTGATTTTTATTTTGATGGGTTTATATAAAATTGAAAACAATTTAGAGGGGGATCTCGTGCGATAAGAGATAATGGGTAAAGATTTCCTTTAGAAGCACTTGTATATTCAGAGTAATTCTATACAAGTCAATTCAAAATCTAGTTATATATAAACCATAAATTTATAAATCAAAAAAGCCTCATTTATTGAGGCTTTGAATTTAAATATAGCTAAAGTAAATAAATATCCCCGCGGCAAGCAGCGGGGTATTAAAAGAGTCGCAATTGCGCTTCATCCAGTTTTAACCCTTGATTCTTAACATACCGCTCCACCACTTTCCAGTTACCTCCTTCACCAACTGTCCCA
>JAKJJQ010000028.1:0-40841 GCA_021713415.1 Thiotrichales bacterium 19X7-9 | reverse complement strand
CATGATGGACTCCTTGCTATTTAAGTTGTTGCAAAATAAGTCTAGCATTTACTAATAGGCTTTTACTTATTTATGCGAACGAGTCCATTTCATTATAACCATATTTAATCATAATTTATATACTATAAATATTTTTACATATTTTCTAAATATTCATTTGTTAATTTGGTTATGTAATGATTTCTTAAACAAATAATAACGATTGGAGGTTGGAATATGTTATTAAGTAAAAAATTCAAAAAAACTATGTTATCGATGATGATTGTTTGCCCACTGGCTTTGCAACTGAGTGCATGTCAAGATTCATCTGGTGACTCAGGCTCATCTCATAGATCAGTTAGCACATTTTCATACTTGATTTCTAATAAATCTGAAGCAAGTGTAACTAGTGTGGGTCAAATATCGATTGAAATTGGTAATGTTGGCGATGTCACAGCTGAAGGTCTTAAAGTTACATTAAGTGGTGTTTCTGGTGTAATGATTGCAAATACAATCCCATTAACGATAAAAAAATCAGGTATTATTAATATTACTATCAATGCTAAAGGAGCAAAAGTAGGACAATCAGCGACTTTAAGTATTAGTGCAACAAATGCAAAAAATTCATTACAAATACCCGTTAAAGTGATTGCCAATGCTGCAGAAAATGTTTCTCTAACATCTAATTCAGAAGTTTTAGGTAGCGGTAGTACAAAGCAATACACCTTAAAAAATCAAGGTGATAATGCAATTGATAACTTAACTTTTAGTTTATATCAATCAGGAACTAGTGAAAGTTATTTACTTGGAAAAGTCGCAGATAGTACTTGTACATCAAGTTTATCACCTGGGCAAAGTTGTACATTTAATGTTACAGCACAAGATACTGCAGTGAATGCTAATGTTGATCTAAAAGTATTCTCTTCAGAAAAACTGATTACATCGCAAACATTAAGTATTATTCGTCCAGTATTAAATGTTGAGGCTCGTGATTCATTAGCACTATTTAAAGCAAAGAATATTAAAACTGCATCAACAAAGCATAAATTAACTCAAATAACAATTGTACCAGGTTCGCATCAATATATTGCTATAGAAAATATATCGCCTGTAGATGTTAAGAATTTACAGCTGACAATACCAGCATTATCAGGCGTTGATGAAGATCAAAAAAGTAGCTGTATTAATGGTATGACATTAGCAGCTAATGAATCTTGTAATATTATTTTAGATGGTAGTTTAAGCAATTATCCATCAGGCAGTGATGAATTATATGTTTCAGGTTCAAATGCAAATGAGATTAATAAGTTAGTTGTTGGTTCTAGTAATTCAGATGGCCTTCAAATCTCAGGCAATTATCATCTTGTCACAAGTAGTGCATTTACTACAAGGATTCCACTTTCAGTGCGTAATAATTACTCAGATCCAATATCAAAATTAGCGACTACAATTACTCCAAGTGATGGTAGTTTTGAAGCATCATATGATAATGATTGTGGTGTAACTTTACTAGGTACATCTTTTTGTAAAGATGACTTTCAATACACAACATCAGCCATAACAGAAGCAAATGCATATCAATATTCACTTATCTATGGAAATACAGCATATGGAGGTTCTGAAAGTGCAGGAGTTACTTTAGGAGTTGATGTTTATCCAAAATTTTTCTCATTATCAAATTTAACAAATGGTTTAGCATCGAATGATATCAATCATATTGAAGTTGCTAATGGTTTGATTTATGCTTCGACACCAACCGCCCTATCAATTAGTGCAGATGGAGGTAATACATGGAAAAATATTACAGCAGCAAATGGTTTAGCTAGCGCTCATATTAATGCGTTTAGTGTATCGGGTAAGTCAATTTATGTAGCCACCGATGATGGTGTATTTATTAGTTCAGATAATGGTAAAACGTGGACGAAAGATATCATTAATATTGATGGAAATGATCAAGGGCTATCTCAAGTTCTTATTGCAAAGAATGGAGATCTATACGGTGTGATAAATAGAGGACCAACTCAAGATTCAAAATATGATCAATGTCTGGTTTTAAGTCTTGATAATGGTAAAAGTTGGAGATTAATAACAGGCAATAATGGTAATGATGGAACAATATCAAGACATGTTTATAAAGCATATATAAATGATAACACTATCTATATTATAACCAATAAACAAGATTTAATATTTACTGATAATATAGCTAAAGGATGGACGACGATTAAAAATAAAATTCCTTCTTCAGGAATTAATGATATCTGTGTATTTAATAATACAATTTATCTGGCGACTGGGAATAGTTTAATGATTAGTGTTGATAATGGAAATAATTGGAAAACACTTTTGAATGATGATGTGGTATCAAATGTAACTGTTAATAACGCAGGAATTTATGCTTTTGCATTTTTTAAAGGTGGTCATGGTTTATTAGTTAGTGCAGATGATGGCAATCATTGGAAAGCATTAAGCTCAGATAGGTTTAGTCAGATTGTCGAAGAAAATGGATCTCTATATGCTATTCTTCAGGACAAGCCCGATCATGGTAAAGGGCTTGAAATTAGTAATGACAATGGTAAAACTTGGGAATTAAAGCAAGAAACAAATGGTTTACTTGGTAATGGTTATGGAGTTAGACATATAGAAGTGAGAAATGATACTCTTTATGCAATTAAAAATCTCGACAATGCTGTTTCAACCGCTACATTATTAAGTAAAGACTATGGGCATACTTGGTCCAGATTGATGATAGGAGAACATATGACTAATCCAACTGATATTGTAATCTCTGGTGAAACTATGTTTGCAACTGTGCATCAATCTGATGGATATAGAGCATCATTCCTGAGTACAGACGGAGGCCAAACTTGGGATGAAAACGCGCTTAATTTTGATCCTTCTTCTTATTCGCGTATGGCTATTTTAGGTAATAATATTTACGTAATCGACGCTTCTTATAAACTACACGTTAGTAATGATGGAGCTGCTACATGGTCTAAAGTTAATTTGCCAAAATCTGATCCTGCGGTAGAACCATCTGTGTATAACATTGCAACAGACGGAAATAATGATATATATGCTTCTGCTGCGGATGGTGGGTTATTACATAGTAGCGATAATGGTAAAAATTGGTCGTACTATCCTGAATTCGTTGGAAAGACAGTTTTTGATGTAGCCGTTAATGCAAATAATATTTATGTGGCAACAGATATAGGAATTTCTATTAGCCATGATCAGGGAAAAACTTGGAAAACTAAGAATACAGCACCTTGTTTAGCTCAAGCGATTTATGTTGTTGGTAATACAGTTTATGCTACGATTTATAATCCAAATATTGGGAGTAAAGGTGTATATTCTGGATTAATAAGTAATGATTCAGGAAACAGCTGGAAACCAACAACATCATCCCCAGAAAATGGATTAACACCTAATGCATCTATAGTTTCTCCTAAAGTGGTTAATAATAATCTTTATGTTGTAACAGACAGTGGTATTAATATGCTAGGTTCAGTACTAATCCCTGATTAATAAGGTTTGTATGGTTGAAAGTATTGGGTACCAACCTCAAAATTCTCAATGCTTTCTTCCATACTAAAAATAACCTGAGCATCCGTTATTAATGTCAAATATTTCTTTCTAATTTTTCTCTTCACGGTGCACCTCTTTTCATAACGGCAGATGGTATACCAATAAGTGGTTATATTGCAAAGATTTTTATTGGTATATACCCTTCTGGTACCTATGACTTAAATTTATCTAATGTTTGTATTTACGCTTATTTTCAAAATCTGTTTGGTGATAAAAATAGTAGTAATGATAATTTATGTGGACCTACAACAGCTCTAAAAATAATTATAAAATCCTACGCTATTATAAAAGCTTTAGATGGTACACAGTTTAATATGCATTTACCGATAGATGGCAGCGCTGTTGAATCAACCCCTCACCACTTAAGTTATCAAACCAATGCTTCAAATAAAAAGTTTGGTTTAAAACTTAGATGTAGTGTAACAGATTCTAATGTTTGTCAATTAGTCAATGGTAGAAATAGTAAGCATAGAGCGTATATTGTTCAGTATAAATCAGATCAAACAGGTATATATCAAGATTTAACACCTGATGATTCGACAATTGGTGTTGTGAGTACATCAGCTAGTGCTAATACACCTTATAATGATTTATACGTTTGAGTATCCGTCCCAGAAGATAAAAACTTTAAACAAGAGGCAATGCCGCATGATACTTATACAGGTAGCTTTACCTTGTATGCTGTGGGAGGGTTTTGAGGGGTTATTATTTCTTTTTATAATTCTTAATATCTTTTTTAAGCTTAAGGATAGTTGCCTTCTCAAGGCCAGTAATAGCAACAATTTTATCAATAGAATCACCGTACTGTAACATATTTTTAGCCATCTCGAGTCGACCCTGTTCGAGACCTTGCTCAAGACCTTGTTTAATGCCTTTTTTGGTAGCCTTAGCTTCCCATTGCTCACGTAGCGTCATAATATCAGCTCCAGTTAAATCATCTAGTAAGCAGTTTATCTTTTCTTTTGATTATTAATATCTTTTTTAAGTTTAAGGATAGTTTCAAGTTCAAGAGAGGTTAAATCAGCAATTTCTTTAGGATTGTAGTTTTTAAGCAGCATATTTCTAGCCGTTTCCTGTGCTTTTTGAATAGCACCTTGCTCAAGACCTTGTTTAATGCCTTTTTTGGTAGCTTTAGCTTCCCATTGTTCACGTAGCGTCATAATATCAGCTCCAGTTAAATCATCTAATTTCTTTAAAGTTTCTCTAGCAGTATGTTCAGAGTCTAAATCTAAACTCATTAATAACTGAACAAATGCATCTTTAAAGTCTTTACCATCAAAATAATTTGCCAGATTAGGGTATTTTTCTAGTATATCTACTAATCGTTTGGCTAATTCTTTGTCTCTTGAATATTTTAACACCAATTGAAAGAAAAATCGAAATCCTTGTGATGCGATTTCTTCTTCATCTAGGACGCTAAGGTCAATTAATGTGATATCTTGAAATGCATATTTCTCAGCAAGTTCTTTATCTTCAAAGCAATTAAATATCGATAGGCTGTGAGGATAACCTTGTTTTATGCCGTGATAAAGCAAAATTGGTACAACAATTGGAAGCTTATTATTTCCCTTAGCAAGATGTTTTTCCATGATTCGAATGACATACTTATGAAACCTAAATGGTAAAATATCATGATCTTTTAAGCCACTTTCATGTTCACAGAGAAAGTAAATATAGGCTTTTTTGCCTTTAATTGGCACACTCCAAAGTACATCGGTAATTAATTTTCTTAACTCTTGATCAATATGTTCGCTTGGTTCAAGCTTCATTTTTGAGAAATTAGCAAGCTCAACTAATTCTTTAGGTAGAACAGACTTGATAACTTCTTCTGCAATTTCTTTTTTTTCTAAATTGAATTTAAAGTATTGATCAAATTTGGGTTTATTAATCTCTGTGTTATTTTTTCTGACAATCATAATAATAAATTTAAAGTAAAACAGTTGGTTATACTATAACATCATTTAATCAACTAAATATATTGTTCTTTAATAATTCCATAGCCATGACTTATTATATTAAACTTAAGGATGATAATAACATTTTCAAATGAGTTAAAAACATTTTGTCATAGCTCGTATTGACACTATCCAAATTGGTAGTGAATTAGTTTTTTAAAATAATACCGTTAGATGTATATCTTGTTGTTAGAATAAAGATTAAAATAATAACTAACTTTAGAGAAATTAAGCCCATTGAATTGTCATAGGAAATAGTAAAAGTCATTAAGGAATTACAATGGATAACAGTAATCATGAAATCAAACAGATTTTAATTGTTGATGATGATGTTGGCATTACTGAGAGTTTAAAAGAAACATTAAAAGCACGCTTTAATATTGAAAGTCACATTTTGCATGATGGTAAGCAGGTTGCTTCAGTAATACAAAAATATCAGTTTGATGCAGTATTACTTGATTTAATGCTACCTGAAACAGATGGAATTGAAGTTTGTCGATATATTAGAGAGATAACCAATATCCCAATTATTATGATTACTGCATCTCAAGAAGTCACAGAACGTGTGTTAGCTTTTGATGCAGGTGTGGATGATTTTTTAGTTAAACCATTTAGTACTTTAGAATTATTTGCTCGAATTAAAGCTATTTATCGACGAATTGATCAGAGTAACTCAGATCTAAAAGATACCATTTATAGCTTTGATCGATGGGAGTTTGATACGCGTACTTCTCTATTAATGAATGAAAATGAAGAAATACAACTATCAACAGCAGATGCTAATCTACTGGTAACATTTTTAGAAAATCCTAAAAGAATTTTATCGCGTGACTTTATTTTAAGTTATTCAAGTAATAAAACCCGTGATGTTTATGATCGTTCAATTGATGTTAGAGTTAGAATTTTACGTCAAAAAATAGAAGAAGATACAAAACACCCTAAATTAATTTTAACAAAACATGGTCAAGGTTATTTGTTCAATGCAAGCGTACATAAGAAAATGGTCTAGTCATGTTGAAAAAATACCGGTCACTAGGATTTTTAATTAGTTTTTTAGTGCTAAGTTTACTATCAGTGGTATTTTTATTTGTTAATGCTTATAACCAAATGAATGAAGAAATTCATCAAGAATTACATCATAAAATTGCCTGGGAGATTGCAAAAGTTGTTAAATACGGTGAGTCTGAAGACTTAAAAGAATTTGTGCGAACATTTGATAATGATCATTTTTCAAAGTTAAATATCAATCGTATTACCCTTAAAATGGCCTTATCAACAACGCCTCAGTTTCATCCTGATTATACCATTAAAAATGCCAAGCAACTAGAGAAGAAGATATTACAACATCCACAAGCGGTACATAAATTTTCAGTTTATATTCATAAAGGTTTATGGTTAGATGTGCATGTAATTAAAAATTATCAATACTTTTTTATCACTATTTCAGCAGAGTTTGGCATATTATTATTAGTTGCAATTTTACTTTTATTTGCCAGCATTTTAATTTTTAGATTATATCGCTTAACTAGATTAAGCCAGGAGATGCTAACTGATTTAGGGATTCCAACTCAGCTAAGTTTATATTCAGGGCTTCTATCAGGTCCAAGACAATTATTTGAGAAAATGAAATTAAGAATCCATAACCTAACACGTACACGCGCTCAATTAATGTCTTCAATCTCTCATGATATTAAAACCCCTTTAACTCGGATGCGGTTACGCATGGAAAAATTAGAACTCAAAGATATTGCAGAGGCTAAAAGTAGTATTAATGATATTGACCATGTCTCAGCTGTAATACATAGTTTCTTATCATTATCTAATTTACATCTACAGCAACTGAAACAAGTGGACTTAAACTTGGTTATTTTAGCATTGCAGGAAAACTATGCAGAGATGGGGTATCACATTGAATATCAACCACAAGGTAAACAAGCCTTATTGCTTGGTTCTGCTATGGTCTTTAATCGTATATTAACTAATATATTTGATAATGCATTTCGCTTTGCATCATTAGTGGAAGTTTCATTAAAACAGACAAGTAAACTAATTAGTTTAGTTATTATTGATAATGGTAAGGGTATTGCTGAAGAAAAACTCGATAAAATAACCCAAGCTGGTTTCTCAGAGAATAAGTCAGACGGTCAAAAATATTATGGACTAGGCCTTGCAATTGTTCACGAACTTGTCAGTTTAAGTGGTGGTACGATTGTATTTAAGAACCATCAATCATTAGGTTTAGAAATTAATATCAGTTGGATAAAGCAAATATAATCAAAATATTTATAACGAAACATAACAATCTCATAAAAAGGAAAAGGTAGGTTTTATCTGCTAATATTATATTGAAAGTATTTTTGTGATGGAGTGTTTATGTCAGTGTATAAATCATACACCATAAAAATAGTATTTTTTATTATGCTATTATTGGCTGTTATATTGATAAATGGTTGTGGTAAAGATGCTGAGGACTCAAATGGTGATCCATCAAATAAAATAACTGAATCATTTGCCTATTTATCACCTGATATGACAGAGATTGCTTTATCATCTAATGAACAAATAATCGTTACAGTTAGCAACCTTGGTAATACAAGCACAGAAGGTTTGAATATAAGGTTAATGTCAGCATCTACAGTGGCAATACTTTCTGAATTAAGTATTTCTGATAAATTGCCAACCAACATTCCAAAATCAGGTAGTATTACAATTACTTTAAAAGCTATTAATGCAACAGTTGGCCAAGCTGCAAAATTGCATATTTCAGCTAAAAATTCTAAAGATTCAGTGACAATACCAATTAAAATTATTCCTGAAAACATAGCAAACTTAGTATTAACGTCAGACTCAGGTATTATCGGTAGTGGTAATACTAAGACCTATACGTTAAAAAATATAAGTGATCAAAGGGTTGATCATTTATCAATTGGCCTTTATCAGGTTGCCAGTAATAGCCGTTATCCTTTAGGTTCAATTAAAAATAATATGTGTCAGTTAAAAACCTTAGCTAAAGATGAAAGCTGTCAATTTGATGTGAGTATTTTAGATAATGCCATTAACACAAATCTTAATATCAAAGTATTCTCGAATGACAAATTACTAGTATCTGAAGTTTTAAGTGTTATTCGACCGGTACTAACTGTTGAAGCTCGTGATACCTTAGTATCATTTAAAAGTGTAAAAAATTATCGTTATTCAGCGACAACTCAGTCAAGCCATATAACGATTATTCCTGGTATTAAGCAATATATTGTTGTTGAAGATACTTCACCTGTGGCAATAAAAAATATGCAAATTTCAATACCTTACTTGTCAGGCATTAAAGAAGATTCAGCAAGTACATGCGTTAATGATATGACGCTCACTGATGGTGAGACTTGTACAGTTATTTTAGATGGTAGCTTAATGCATTACCCATCAGGTAGTGGAGAACTTATAGCTCAAGGTAAAAATACTGATGAAGTGGAGCGTTTAATCTTAGGTTCTACTAGCTCTAGTGGTCTTCAAATGTTTGGGAATTATCATATTGTTATTAGTAGTGGTATTAGCGTAGATATTCCATTATTAGTTCGTAATAATTATTCTTCTACTTTGAATAACCTAACTACAACAATTGAACCTGATGATGATAATTTTAAAATTAGTGATGATAATACATGTTTAGCATCACTTCAAGGGCAGTCCTCTTGCAATAATATTTATCAATACATAGCTCCTACTGTTAAAAATGAAAAATCATTAATACACTCAATTGTTTATGGTAATACTAATAATGGAGGCTATGAAAGTTCAGGAGTTAGTCTAGGTATAGATATTTTTCCAGAATATTTTTCAATAGCTAATTTAACAAATGGCCTAGCTACTAATAGGTTAATTAATATTTATGTTGTTGATAACGTACTTTATATCATTACTTCACTTGGATTATCAATTAGCAACGATAGTGGTAAAACATGGAACAATAAAACTGCCGCAAATGGTCTTATTGGTGGAGAAATTTATGGCGGTAGTATTGAAGGAAAAAATATATACCTCACTACAGAGTTAGGTATTTTAATTAGTAATGATGGTGGTAATAGCTGGTTACATAGAGTCATTAGTGATGAATCAGGCATTTATGAAGTATATAAAGTTATTGCTAAATCTGGATATATATATGCTGTTATAGATTCAGGAATTGCAATTAGTAAAGACGGTGGTTCTGGTTGGAAGATTATTACAAAAGATCATGCACTACCAAACTATGAAATTAGAAATATTTATGTCAATGATAAAACTATTTACCTTGCAACAAATAATGGCTTGGTAATAAGTAGAGATAATGGTGATAGTTGGATTAATATAGAAAATGGTTTAGGAAGTAATCAAGTAAATGATATTAAAGTAGCTAATAATAAACTATATGCTGCAACTTCTGGTGGTTTATCTATTAGTAATGATCAAGGGAAAACTTGGAGGACTATCAAAAAGGAAAGTGGCTTAGCAAGTGATATTGTAATTACATTAACTATTAGAGATTCGGATATTTATGCTGCAACAGATAAAGGTTTATCAATTAGTAATGATGATGGTAAAACATGGTATACTGCGACAGTAGCGAATGGCCTAACTTCGAATATTATCAGAGAAATTTATATTCAAGACAATGTTATTTATGCTTTACCTGTTAGCAAAAGTGGTGGTGGCCTTGCAATCAGTTATGATAGTGGAAAAAGTTGGACGATTAAAAAAGCAACTAATGGTTTTTATGCTGATCGTATTTACCATTTGGTATCTTATAAGGATAAAATTTATGCAGCTACAAATCATGGTTTATCAATAAGTAAAGATAACACCCATTCATGGTCTACTATAACAGTTGAAGATGGATTACCTAGTAACTTAGTATGGGATATTGCAATATCAGGTAATGATTTATACGTTGCAACGAAAGAGGGTGTTGCTATTAGTTCCAATGGAGGACAAAGTTGGATAATTAAAACAACATCTAATGGTTTGGTTAGTAATGCTACATATAGCATAGGTATTTCTGGTGATAGGATTTATGTAGGCACTGAGCAGGGACTTTCTATTAGTTCAGATAAAGGAGAGACATGGCATTTAGCAAATTTATCAAGAAATCAATATTCTCAACTCCAAGTATTTGGAATTACAATTGATGGTAGTAATGCTGTGTATGCAGCAACTAGTAACGGCTTGTTTATTAGTATTGATAATGGAGCTACTTGGAAAGCAATAACTACAAAAAGTGGATTGATTGATAATGTGACACGTGATGTTGCTATTATTGGAGATAGTCTTTATGTTGGAACAGATAAAGGAATTTCAATCAGTCATAATCAAGGTAAAACATGGCTGAACATAAGCACCTTATCAAATAATGATTTTAATGCAGTATTTGGAATATATGTACAAGATAATACAGTTTATGCAGCAACATATGATAGTGGCCTATTAGTAAGTTATGATAGGGGGAATACATGGCAAACTAAAACTACAGAAAATGGTTTATCTTCTAATGAATTATTAGATGTAATAGTTTTTAATAATAATGTTTATGTCGCAACTGGGAATGGTATTTCTATTTTAGGTGCAGTGCTGATTCCAAACTAAATTAAAAAGATGGCTATTTTAAAAATGGCATCATTAAGATTGTTTATTAAATATACAAAATTAAAATATTTTTACATTTAAATTTAACTTTATTCTAATAATATAATCGTTATAGGCTGAATTGATAGGATTCTCAGCTGTTAGTATTTCTGTAGAAATAGCAAAATATTAACTAATGTATAAGGAGATTAATAACGTGATGTCAGTATTTTTTTATAATAGGTCAACTTTATTTTGGTTTATTTCATATTTAATTATTCAAGTTGTTATTTGTTATGTTTATGGTGGTTGGTTAATTGGAAATATTTTTAATATGGATAGTTTATCGCCCTTTGAAAGAATATTTTTTATGACAACTGATGTGAGTATACTATTTGCTGCACTACTTTCATTATCATCTTTGGTGATGTTGAAATTACGACTACTTTCTCGAATATTATTATTAATCAATGCCATTACTTATGTTGGTGTTATTATTTATGATTTTATTAGCCCACCACCAACCTATGCTGAATTATTGTTATATTTGCTATCATCACTATTAATCATTTTTGCTTATATTATTTATGATGCTTTAGTTTATAAGGTTCAATTAAAAAATGAAATAAAGCATGCTAAAGTTTAATTAATCAGTTTTTTGCTTTAATAAAATAATATACAAAATGGCACAAACGATAAAAAATATTAGATAAAAAATAGGGTTATATTTAATGTGTGAATAAATAATTGCTGCAATTAGTTCAAATGTAAGATACAAAAAGATTCCCCAAGAGGACTGAATTAAAATACTAAATGATTGATTATCAGATTTTTTTATTATAAAACCATAAATGATGAAAAAGCCAACATGTAAGAGTAATGCAGTAGCAAGATTAGTAATATCTGAGATCATTAATAGATAACTTAAGAAAAGATAAATTATCAATGCAAAAAATTTAGAAAATGGCAGATAGCTTAAAGGTAGCGGATCTGATTTATTTAATTTTAATTTGGTATAAGCAATTGGCAAAGCAATACATGAAATTAAAATAAAAGTAGTTGCTAAAGAGGCGATTAATTGCCAGTTTCTAAAAAAAGTGATCAGTATCACTGAACAGATAAACGTGAAAATAAGAGATGAGCGTGATATGTGGGCTTTTTGATTAACTTTAGCAAATAGACTAGGCATTTGATTATGCTTAGCCATTTCATTAAGCATTCGTGTACTTGCTCCCATATAAATCAAGCCAGTTCCAGATGGACTAACCAATGAGTCAGCATATAAAACCATAGTTAAAATATTTAAACCCAAAATGCCAGTTAGCTGAGCAAGTGGTGATTCAAAATCTAAATGTTTCCAGCCTTGATCAAGCATCTGTGAAGGCAAAGCACCAATAAATGCAACTTGTAAGATTAAATAAATACCTAAAACAATCAGTACACTACTGACTAATGCAATAGGTACATTACGCTTTGGGTTTTTTATTTCAGCTGCAAAACTTGCAGCTGTTTGAAATCCAAAGAAAGAATAGAAAATGCCACAGCTGACAATTGCAGAAAAGATGCTGCCGGTGCCAAATGGTATAAATTGATGGTTTTCAGCCGTAAAATTATGACTGTGAAAAGCTGTTATGATAACGATAACCGAAGTTAGAATGGGAATGATTATTTTTAAAAAAGTAATGGAATTATTAATTTTAGCAAAAAATTTGAGTCCCCAATAATTGGCTATGGTATAAAATAACATAAAAAGACTAATAATAATAATGCCTAAAAAACTTAAGGAATTATCATTGAAAATATAAGGCATTAATGGTTTATAAATTGAAGCTATGTATTGTGTAGTAGCCATGGCTTCAGATGGTATAATAATTAAACCTAAAAGCCAATTAGATATACCAGTAACAAAACCAAAATGCTGGTTATGTGATAAGCTAACCAGCCTTGTAAATAAACCATTAATTGGATATTTGATTGCAATCTCTGCTAAAAGTAAAGCCATAATTAAAACGGTGATTGCACCAATAATCCATGAAAATATTGAAGCAGCGCCTGCAGCTTTAGAGGCATAGTATGAAGCAAATAACCACCCGCTGCCTATCATCGTACCAACACTTAAAGCAATAGCTGAAATAAGACCAGGGCTTTTTAGTTTTTTTTCCATATTTCCTCCACATTAAGAAATGTTATTTTAAATACTATAATAAGGTGTTAAGTGTTATAGAATTATGAAAATTTGTTTAATAAATATGAATTGATTTGTTTTTGATCGTTAGAGCGTATCTAAAACACTATCTTAAGTAGTAATTAATCAAGTTTTGATTGCCTAATTATAGATGGCTATGCAATAATTTTTGATTAGCTATAATAATGCTAGGAACAGTTAAATAAACTTTGTTATGAAATCAATTAATTTTTTTTTACTGATTATATTATGTTTAAGTGTAACTTCTTGTGCATTATTTCGGGTTAAATCAACAGAAACACCAGAAGTTGAGATAGCACAGAATGTTAAAATTAATTTACCTACGCCTGAGCAATTAAATATCAACTATCATTCAAATCAAATATTATCAGCAACCTATAGCATGAATGGTAAAACACAAACCTATACTTCGGAAGTAATCGTAGAAGTTAATCCAAAGCATATTATTTTAGTTGCAGCTTCAGGTTGGGGCGGAACGATTTTCTCCATTGATTATGATGGAAGAAATATTAAAAGCTCATCACTACCTATGCCAAATGCGGCAATGGGCATTAAGCATACCTTAAGTGATTTTATTTTTACTTATGCCAGTGAGTCAGTGCTTAAATCGATGTTTAAAGGTAGTGGTATTACGCTGAAAGTTTCACCAAAGGAGCGATTATTTTACTTAAATAATAAGCTATTTATGAAAATTAATTATGATCATAAAAACCCTTGGGTCAGTAATATTAAACTTGAAAATTTTTTATATCATTACACGATAAAGATTCAGAATTTATCGGTAGAGATTAATACTTAAGTTTGGTATTTTACACACCAAGCATTGCTTTAGCAGCGCTTTTCTTAATCGGGCTAATCATTGAAGCAACTTTAATAACCGTTTTTAACATAAATGATTTTTTGGGATTAGTCATTAAAAGGCGTGCTTTTTCGCTGGCTTGAATGATTGCTTTTCCAGCATCGTGCCTTTCTTTTGTGTAATTTTCAGTATTATTTTCAGCAATTAATTCAGCTAATTTGGCAGCATCGGCAATGCCTAAATTCATGCCGCGACCACCGACAGGTGAATGGCAGTGGGCTGCATCACCTGCAAGAAAAATATTACCTTTTTGATAACTTTCAGCCTGTCTAACTGAGATGTTAAATGTACCTTGGCGATGCGTCTGTGTCACTTCTATGGGTACAGGTAATGTTTTTAAGGCATCAGCTGTATTTGAGACTAAGCGATAGCGATCTTTTGCAATCGGTATAATAAAAGCGACATTGGCATTATCATTATGGCGATAAATACCGGCACTTTTATCAAATGGCCAGTTAATTGCATCAACATCTGCAATTGACCAAACTTCCTCTAAATCAATACCGGGGTAATCAATATTAATACACTTTCTAACGTTACTTCGAATACCATCTGCACCAATAAGATAGTCTGCTTCAATTATATTTTTATTGTTTAGCGTCGCTTGAATTTTACCATTTGCCTCTTTTAAGTCAGTTAATTCTTGACCATAAGTTACTTGTCCACCAAGTGAAGCAAGTGTTTGACTTAAGATAGATTCAGTTTGATCTTGTGGTAGCGATAAAAGAAAGTCATACGGGTGGGCAATTCCTTGAAATTTAAGCTCTAAGACTTCTTTTGTATCAAAGTGTAAATGACCATTATAGATTTTAATACCAGCAGATAGTAACTTTTCAGTAATGCCCGAAGCTTCAAAAATTTTTAAACTATCAGGGATAATACCAACTGCTCTTGACAGGGTGGATGCTGAAGTTTTCTTATCAATGACAGTAGGAATAATTCCTCTTCTTGCTAATTCGACTGCAGCAGTTAAACCGGTTGGTCCAGCACCAACAATAAGAACACGTTTTTGATTATCCATAATCATCACTTCCCTAACTTAAGCTATTTATTTAAGTATAGTTAATTTTAGTTAATGATTATAGAGTAAAATTTTTTATAAAATAACTGCTTATTATGCAGTTTAGTTTGTATAGGTCATTGTTGTGCTACTAGCTGAATAAGAACAAATGCTTCCCCAACTTTGATTATTACAACCTGGTAGTGAAGGTGCTTTTGGCCAATGTTTTAACTCAGTACTGCCATAATTTTTATTACCGATAATGAGATTGTCAATATGCCAAGTTGTATCGATTTGACCTGGTTGCTGTAAAGTAACTGAAATATAACCTGAATTTCCATCACGTGTTATACCGCCTAAATAATCTTTGATAAAAGTAGAGCCCCATGGATGGTTATAATAAATTTGAAAATTATTGCCATCTGTTAAGTTGAAGCTTTTTGTTGAGCCTTTACCAACGGTATTATCATAACTAGTGGCGCCATTTAATACACCAATTGTATAATCAGAGTGATTTTTGATTGTTAATGTGTAGGAGAGCGCCAGTGATGATGTTACGACAAATGCCGAAGTTACCAGTAGTAATTTCAATGAGTTTTTCATATGTTGTCCTATTTTTTGCTTGTTTTAATTAGCAAAAAGCAGTCTAAAGAAAAATGACAGTGATGCACTACCACAAAGATATAGGTATTATCTAGCAAAAATATGTGTTTACACGATGCTAGTTTTAGTTTGTATAGCCAGAAATACTATGTGTAGTTGAGCTTTTGGCAACATTATCTCTTGATTTAAATGTGCCAAAGGCAATATCACCGACTGGGTTTGTAATACCCCAGCAATAGTTTTCATTATAAAAGTGGTGACGCATATGCGCTCTTTTTAATTTTTGACCTAAGTTTGTTTTTGGTTTATAGCTTGTTGTATGGTGTGCCAAATGCATCCATTCATAAAAAAGATAATATAAAATACCAAAAGTAAATGGGATAACTGCAATACTAAAACTTAAGGTAATTAATGAAAATAAAAGGTAGGTTTGGATTAAGTGAATAACAACGGCTAAAGGTGGAGCAAACTGATATTTTAGTGAGTGAGGTTGTTTGTGATGTTCATGATGTAGCTTAATTTGAAAGCTGCGTAATTTCTTATATTTAGTCGATAATTTGGCATGTAGAAGAAACTTATGTGCATACCACTCATAAAATGGTGCAATTACAATTGGTAATAATGCCCAATACCAATAATCAATAAATAATTGAGAGATAATAGAAACAATTAAACAAAGAAAAAACAATACCCATAGGCATAAAACTAATGGATGGAAGAAATAATTTTTAAAAACACTAGGCATGGTGATTGTCTTGATTATATAACATACGAAATATTGTAGTTGTAATCAATGTATTTGAATATCCTGTTATGGGCGTTTTAGTTAATTTTTATTACTTTTTTGCCATAAGACGTTATCAGAGGGAAAATCACAGCGAAAGAGGCTGCCTTTACCAAGGTCACTATGAATATATAAATTTGCCTGATGACGTAATAATACATATTTTACAATTGAAAGACCTAAGCCTGTACCGCCTGTTTTACGTGAACGGCCCTTATCAACACGATAAAATCGCTCAGTTAAGCGTGGAATATGCTTTTCAGCAATGCCAATACCCTGATCTTTAATATAAAAATGGGCCCCAGCTTGATCATGTGACCAGACGATATCAATGTTTCCACCATCTGGTGAGTAACGTACGGCATTGGTAATTAAGTTACTAAAGCAACTTTCAAGTTCTTTAGCTTGGCCAGAAATATTCAAATTGGGGTTAATATCAATATGAAAATGATGTTTGCCATTACTTAAAACTTTTGCTTGTTCAACCAAATCAAATAGTATTTGCGCTACATCAACCGTTGTGACTTCATCTTCAGATAAGTCTTGAGATTGTAATTTTGTCAATAATAATAAATCTTCAAGTAGAAATTCAAGTCTGCGCATTTGTTGGTTCATTTGATGGATGTAGCTTTGCCAGTGTGGTAAGGTTTCAACAACCTCATCTTGCATCATCTCTAAATAACCTTGAATAACTGTTAATGGCGTACGCATTTCATGTGAGACATTAGCGACAAAGTCTTGACGCATACGATCGATATGATGGCGATAAGAAATATCTTGGGCAATTAGAATGCTAAAGCCACTGTAGGGTATTAGTAATAAAGATAGCATTCTATCTGGGGCTTGTGGCGCAGGCATTTCAATGGTGCCACGCTCATTACTTTGTATATAATCAAAAAAAGAGGGGGAGTGAAGTATTTCTGTGATTGTTTCATTTTGGTGGGATTTATTAAGATTAAGTAGGCGTTTAGCAACGCGGTTCCACCAAACTATTTGCATGGCTTGATCTAAAATAACAACACCATCAGTCAGGCCTTCAGCAAAGCTTTTAGCCCAAACTAAGCGTTCAGATTGATCGGTTTCTTTCATTATGGATTATCCGTATTAAAGCGATAACCAATGCCTCTGACTGACTCAATTAAATGTTCTAAGTTTTCAGCTTCAAGAATTTTTCTAACTCTTCTGATATGCACATCAACGGTTCGTTCTAATACATCTGCTTGATCCCCCCAGACTTTATCAAGTAATTTTTCACGTGATAATGCTTTATCAGGGTGGCGCATCAGATAATGTAATAGCTTAAATTCTAACGGACCAATTTTAGTTTTTTTACCATTTAAAGTAAGCCTATGATTATCAACATCTAATATAATACCCCCAGCTATAAGCTGTTGTGATTTAGCTGGGATTTCATTATTTGTAGTCAAATTTCCTAGGCGATAGCTTCGTCTTAATACAGCATTAATACGCGCTAATAGCTCTTTGGGTGAAAAGGGTTTTGTTATATAGTCATCCGCACCTGCATCGAATGCTCTAATTTTATTTGATTCTTCAGCTCTAGCAGTTAGCATAATAACAGGCAATTGAAAAGATGGTTTTTTCTTTAATTTAGTCAGCCAATTAATGCCGCTTTTATCGGGCATCATACAATCAAGGAGGATTAATTGAATACTTTGCTGTGTTAAAATTTCATTGGCCTCAGCAATTGTTGATGCCTCTATAGGGTTAAAGCCACAGCGTTTAAGCGCAAATGAAACCATTTGACGAATCGGTGCTTCATCTTCAACAACTAGTATAGATATATCCATCGATGTAATTATTAAGGCTTGGTCCTATTATTCATGGCATTTATGTTAACAGATTATGATAAAACCAACCAATAGTTAATTGTTAGTGGTTAAAAAGATGCCGATCTTTGGACTTTATTTAACAATAAATTTTGAATAATGGATCATTTTCCTTTAAACTTGGCACAATCTAACCAATGGTTTAAATAATTCTATGCATCAATCTAAACTTATACTTGAAACAGGTGAAGTCTTTGAAGGTATTTCCCCATTATGGGTTGAGAAAGAAAATTTTGGCGAAGTTGTATTTAATACAGGGATGGTTGGTTATACAGAAGTATTAACCGATCCATCTTATAAAGGCCAAATTGTTGTCTTTACTTATCCAATGATTGGCAATTATGGCGTTGAAGCGGAAGATTTTTGGGAAAGTGATCAAATTCATGCATCAGGCTTGGTCGTCTCAGAGCTTGCACCATTTTATGCTCGAGATAAGTCAGAGATGTCATTAGAAGCTTGGTGTAAAAAAACAAAGACACCTTTAATTGCCAATGTTGATACCCGTGCATTAACGAAAGTACTCCGTCAACATGGTGTTGTTGCAGGCGCGATTGTTGTTGGTGATAAGCTGCCGAAAAAATTTATTGATATTAATCAAAAAAATCTTGTTGGTGAAGTAACAACGAGTGAAGTAACTACAAAAGGCGAGGGAGATAAAACAATTATCGTCGTTGATTGTGGTATGAAAGCAAATATTTGGCGCCATCTATGCGCTTATGAGGGCATTCGTTTTAAGCGCGTTCCTTATGATTATGATTATACTGAGGAAGCCTATGATGGTATTTTTATCTCAAATGGCCCAGGTGATCCAGCACAGTGTAAAGTAACCATAGAAATACTTAAAAAGGCCATCTCATCACATTCCAATAAACCGATTTTTGGGATTTGTCTAGGCGCACAAATTTTAGGGCTTGCCATTGGTGCGAAAACTTATAAACTAAAATTTGGCCATAGGGCTCAGAATCATCCTTGTTTACATGAAGGAACCAATCGTTGTTATTTGACTTCACAAAACCATGGCTTTGGTGTTGATGAAGCAACACTACCTGATCAGTGGCGTGTATCGTTTAGAAACTTAAATGATCAAAGTGTTCAAGGAATTGAGCATGCTCACCTACCTTATTCAGCCGTCCAGTTTCATCCTGAAGCTGCGCCTGGACCTGTAGATACGGCATGGTTATTTGACAGCTTTATCAATGATGTAAAACAAATGAGAGTGACCGATAAGGCCCAATTAGATAAAAATAAAATTACCACATAACTAAGCATGGAATCGAATAAATACTAAAGGTATTGAGGATATGGCAGATCAAGAATTAACTTATGAACAAGTTGTTGAAGCAGCAGAGACGATTGTGAAAAATAATGAGCGCGTAACCATTGAACGAGTTCGTCGTTTGATTGGTTATGGTGATATGATTAAGATTGTTAACTTTTTGCGTCGTTGGCAGAAAGATAAAAGTTCACAAAAAGAAGTGGAAACTAAAGCACAACCAAAAGGGTCCGCGCCACCAAAGACTAAAAAATCATCAGATGAAGTTGTTGTTGTTGTTGGTAATAATGGTAATGGTTATAAAGGCCGTCATCGCCGTAATCAAGCTTTTTCATTTGAGCGATTACAGCAAGAGCCTATCGCTATACAAGCATTATTTTGGGCATTGCATCAAATACGCCAACATAAAAATTGTGCCATAGAACAGCATCAATTAGAAAAAAATTCCATGAATGAAATGATGATGGAAGTAGAAGATAAAATCAGAGAAATTAAGCGCTCTGCAAAAGAAGAAATTAATCAAATAATGCAACAACACTGTAAAATCTCTCTTCAATTTGACACTGAACGTAAGAAATTGCGTTAAAGTATCTTATCATCTTTAATGAGACTTTTTAGCTTGTCGGCTATTTAGTTAAAAGGCATGCGACTCATTTAATAAAAAAATAGCCATTAGGCTAAATTTGCATAATAATGGATATTTAATCTTTAAGCATAATCAATAAAATAAGCTAGCGTTAAAGAGGCTTAAATGGTTCAAATTACAGATAAATACCGATTAACACAAGAAGGCTATGTAGAGTTTGATTCTTGGCTTGAGAAAGTGAAATGCTTTTATCCTAAAGATCAGCTTAATACAATTAGTGAAGCAATTGATTTGTCAATGTCTATTGGCATTGATATGCCAAGTCAATTAGGTGGTAATTGTTTTCAAGTCGGTGTTGAAATTGCTTCTATTTTATTTGATCTAGAAGTTGGCGAAGAAACCATAGCGGCAGGCCTTTTATTTGAGCTTTATTATGGCGGGCATATAGAAATTGATCTTATTTTGGAACGTTTAGGTCATGATGTGTTATCGATATTAGATGGTGCTAATAATATGGCACAAGTACGTATGCTGCAGAATCAAAAGTCACAAATAACTCAAGTTGACCAATTTAGACGTATGATGTTAAGCATGATTAAAGATGTACGAATTGTGTTGGTTAAATTAGCAGAGCGTGTTTGTTTATTACGCTCTAATAAAGATAATTGGACTGAAAATTATAAAAATATTATGGCGCGTGAGATTTTAGATATCTATGCGCCCTTAGCAAATCGCTTGGGCTTATTTAAGCTTAAATGGGAGATGGAAGATCGAGCATTTTTTTGTTTGTATCCAGTTGCATATAAAAAAATAGCCAAGCAATTAAAGCGCAAACGCCTTGAGCGTGAGTCTTATATTGATGATTGTATTAAGATACTTAAATCAAAATTAACGGATAGTCCCATTGCCCATTATGATGTCTCAGGTAGGGTCAAGCATATCTATAGTATTTGGCGTAAACTTAAAAATAAAACATTAGATTTTAATGATTTATATGATATAAGAGCTTTAAGAATTTTAGTTGATGATATTGAAGATTGTTATAGTGCCTTGGCTTTGGTTAATCAGTTATGGGAGCCAATAGCAAGTGAGTTTTCAGATTATATCGCAACGCCTAAGCCTAATGGCTATCAGTCGATACATACGGTTGTAATTGGTCCAAGCGAACGCACTTTGGAAGTGCAAATTAGAACATTTCAGATGCACCAAGACTCTGAAATGGGTGTTGCTGCACATTGGCGTTATAAAGAGGGTGTTCAGTATGACCCATCTTTTGAAGCGCGTATTGAGTGGATGCGCTCACTTTTGGGTTGGCAGAAGCAGTTAATTGAAGAAAGTGATTATCTAGATCAGCAAAATACTAAAGATATTATTGAAGAAATTGTTGAAGATCGAGTTTATGTTTTTACCCCAGATGGTGATGTGTTAGATATGCCTGTTGGCTCAACGCCGCTTGATTTTGCTTATTATGTTCATACGATGGTCGGACACCGCTGTCGAGGTGCAAAGGTTAATGATCGAATAGTTAATTTAACTTATCAGTTAAAAACTGGTGATCGAGTGCAGATATTAACCCATAAAGAACCAAGACCATCACTAGACTGGGCAAATCAAAGTTTGGGTTTTGTTCATTCAGCTAAGATTCGTGCACGTATTTTACGATGGTTTAAAATACAGAATCGCCAAGAAAATGCGCTCTTAGGTAAAGAGCGTTTGCTCAATCAACTGAAAAATGCAGAACTAAAGCAAGTCGACTATGAAAAAGTAGCAGAGCACTTTAATCACCAAGATGAGGAAAGTTTATTTGCAGCGATTGAAACAGCAGATTTAAGACTCAATCAAATCGCAAATCATATTGTTGAGCATTATTCAAAAGTTAAGCCTAAAGAAAATGTTCAAATTGTTAAATCATCTGTATTTCATGGCCAAGCAGAGCGTGATATTAAAGAATCAGATTTGGTTATTTATGGCATAGATAATTTGCTATCACATACAGCCGGTTGTTGTAAGCCAGTTTCAGGCGATGAGATTTTAGGCTATATTACGCAAGGCCGTGGTGTATCTGTTCATCGACTTGATTGTAAGAATATGCAGCGTTTAATGATGCAATCACCTGAGCGAGTGATTGATGTTTATTGGGGTAAAGTAGATAAAAAGCGTTATGTGGTTGACTTGTTAGTCACAGGGTTTGAGAGAGATAATTTCTCTAAACAAATATTTTATTTATTAGCTGATCAACATATATCAGTATTTAAATCTGAAATGCAGCTAATGAAAAAAGATGATTTAGATCATTTATATTTACGTATTGCTATTATCGATACCGAGCAATTGCAAAAATTAAAAAGCCAAATTCAAGGTATTAGGGGGGTTATTTCTGTTGGACGTATTTAAGTTTTTTAATTAGAAGAAGGGTTAACCTGGTTCTGATAATCCTGCCAAGTTGGCTTAAAAGGTTTTTGTGGTTGAATCTGTGAATTTTGATGCTCTAAATAAAAATCTTGATAGTTTGTACCATCAATTTCATTTTGATAGCCTTCTTTTGTTGCCTTAGTTGTGCCTGCTTGCTCTTTACGAGGATAAGGTAGAATAATGAATTTAACTGAATTTGATCTGCCAACTAGTGTGTTATTATTAAGTAGCTTAATTGTAAGCTTATATGTACCAGGTGTTGGTGTAATTAGTTCAATAGGGTAATCTGAAGTTGTTAAGATGAGCTTGTTATTTAAGAGTACCTGTATTTTGCTATTTGGATTTGACTTTAAAAAGGCTTCAATGCCGTTAGCTAGAATTAGAATATGATGGCGCATAAAATGAAAGCTTTGATTATTTTTAGGGGAGATTAGTCTTATATTTTGCGTTTTTGAAAGTGGGGTGTTTTGATTGATTTGATCTAATTTACTTGGGAAGTTATTATCTTGAATGGTTGTTGGTTTGGGTAAGTTAACAATGCGAGCATCAGCATGGGGTGTATTAGAATAATGGCGTTGACCGTTGTTATCAACCCATGTATAGATTGTGTTATCTACATAGGCAATGCTAGGTAAAATAAAAAGTAGTAATACAAAGAAATAATGTTTTTTCATTGGGTTTATGCTATTGATTTGAACATTATTTATACACTATAGAAATTATAATAAAAAAACAGTTGACCTGCCAGTGTGATTTGCCTATGATTATCCCGAATTGGCACTTTGGAGGGGTTCCCGAGTGGCCAAAGGGATCAGACTGTAAATCTGACGGCTCCGCCTTCGCAGGTTCGAATCCTGCCCCCTCCACCATTAAGCTTATGTTTTTACAAATAAATGGGATGCTCAATCACAGATGAGGTGAGAAGCAATAAAATATCTTAGGCGGGTGTAGTTCAATGGTAGAACTTCGGCCTTCCAAGCCGATAGTGTGGGTTCGATTCCCATCACCCGCTCCAGTTATAAGGTATTGTTGAAGTGATTGGCTTGTAAGTTTGGTAGAATTAACATAATATTGCTCACATAGCTCAGGCGGTAGAGCACTTCCTTGGTAAGGAAGAGGTCACCAGTTCAAGTCTGGTTGTGAGCACCATAAAATGGTATGAATTTGGCTTAAAAAGTGTAGAATAAAGGTTTCAAAAAAATTATAAATTTTGATTTTAGATAAATTTGTTAAAAACCTCGGAGTAATGAAAATGGCAAAAGAAAAGTTTGACCGCAGTAAGCCGCACGTTAATGTCGGCACAATCGGTCACGTTGATCATGGTAAAACAACATTATCAGCTGCAATTTCTAAAGTTGCTGGCGATAAGTTCGGTGGAGAAGCTAAAAATTTCGATGAAATTGATAATGCCCCTGAAGAAAAAGCACGTGGTATTACCATTTCAACTTCACATATTGAGTATGAATCAAATGCTCGCCACTATGCGCACGTAGACTGCCCAGGACACGCCGATTATGTTAAAAACATGATTACTGGTGCTGCGCAAATGGATGGCGCAATTTTGGTTGTTTCTGCTGCAGATGGCCCAATGCCTCAAACTCGTGAGCATATCTTACTTGCGCGTCAAGTTGGTGTGCCATATATCGTAGTTTTCTTAAATAAGTGCGATATGGTAGATGATGAAGAATTATTGGATCTAGTTGAAATGGAAGTTCGTGAGCTTCTTGATCAATATGAGTTCCCAGGTGATGATACACCAATTATTAAAGGTTCTGCGCTTAAAGCTATTGAAGGTGATGAGCAGTATGTAAATGCTATTGTTGAGTTATTAGAAACTATGGATAGCTATATTCCTGAGCCTGAGCGTGATACAGATAAGCCATTCTTATTGCCAGTTGAAGATGTCTTCTCAATTTCTGGTCGTGGTACAGTAGTTACAGGCCGTGTTGAGCGTGGTATCGTTAAAGTTGGTGAAGAAGTTGAAATTGTTGGTATCAAAGATACAACAAGAACAACAGTTACTGGTGTTGAAATGTTCCGTAAGCTTTTGGACGAAGGTCGTGCTGGTGATAACGTTGGCTTATTAGTTCGTGGTGTTAAACGTGAAGATGTTGAGCGTGGCCAAGTGCTTTGTAAGCCAGGATCAATTACGCCGCATACGCAATTTGAAGCAGAAGTTTATGTGCTTTCTAAAGAAGAAGGTGGTCGTCATACACCATTCTTTAAAGGTTATCGTCCACAGTTTTACTTCCGTACAACTGATGTAACAGGTTCAATTGAGTTACCTGAAGGTGTAGAAATGGTTATGCCTGGTGATAACATTAAGATGAATGTTACATTGATTGCGCCAATTGCAATGGAAGAAGGTCTTCGTTTTGCGATTCGTGAAGGTGGTCGTACGGTTGGTGCCGGTGTTGTTGCAAAAATCATTAAGTAATAAAATACTTAATTTTTAATGTAATAATATTTTATAGGCCAGTAGCTCAATTGGCAGAGCAGCGGTCTCCAAAACCGCAGGTTGGGGGTTCAAGTCCCTCCTGGCCTGCCATATAAAATAAACGCTTGAACGGTGCGTGAATCTATGTTAAGATGGCGCACCGTTTTTGTATGTATATTAGTAAGAAAGGTGGCTTCGACTGTGTCTGATAAGCAAGTTGATTCTAAGCATAGTAAAGCAAAATTATTGAATAAAAATCATCAGCATGCGCCAGTAGTTGAGCGTGGTTCTGAAAATAATGCTGCTTTAAAAGGTAAAGATGGTCTTATTTGGATCGGTATTGTATTTTTATTGGCAATTAGTATTGTTGCTAATTCAATTTATGCTGAAGCAATTGCAATGCCAATTAGAATTGCAGGCTTTATTGTTTTGGTGATTATTTTAATGGCAATATCGCTATTAACTCGCCAAGGGAAATCAGCTTGGGGTTTTATTCGTTCTGCAAGAGGTGAAATGCGTCGAGTGGTGTGGCCAACACGCCAAGAGACGGTGCAAACAACGGTATTAATCATTGGTGTGGTTTTAGTGGCTGCATTGATTATGTGGTTGTTTGACAGTTTGTTTTTATACATTGTCAGAATGGTTATTGCAATATAGTAGGTTTAACTTTATAAATAAGTGGAATAAAGATGGCGTTTAAATGGTATGTGATTCAAGCTTACTCAGGTTATGAAAAACGCGTTAAACTTCAGCTAGAAGAACAAATTAAACTAGCGGCTCTTGAGGACTTTTTTGGGCAGATTTTAGTGCCTACTGAGGAAGTCGTTGAAATGAAGCAGGGTCAAAAACGCAAAAGTGAACGTAAGTTTTTTCCAGGCTATGTATTAATCCAGATGGAAATGAACGAACAGACTTGGCAGTTAGTGCGTCGTGTGCCAAGAGTTAGTGGTTTTATTGGTGGAAAAAGTGATAAGCCTGCGCCAATTTCGGACAGAGAAGCAGAGGCAATTCTAAATGCTGTTGAAGAAAGCAGTAAAGAGGAAGGTAAGCCAAAACCTAGAACTGTTTTTCAGGCAGGTGAAGTGGTTCGTGTTCTTGAAGGTCCGTTTGCTGATTTTACAGGTGTTGTTGAGGAAGTTAACTATGAGAAAAGTCGCCTACAAGTGGCTGTTTCTATTTTTGGTCGCTCAACACCAGTTGAGCTTGAGTTTTCTCAAGTTGAAAAAGAGACTTAGTATAAATTTATTATATTAAGTAAATAAAAGGGGAGCCTCGCCATAGGCGTTATACCCAAACCTTTAAAATAGGAGTGATAAAAATGGCTAAAAAAGTTGCTGCATATATTAAATTGCAGGTAAGAGCAGGCCAAGCTAATCCATCGCCGCCAATTGGTCCGGCATTAGGTCAGCATGGTGTTAATATTATGGAGTTCTGTAAAGCATTTAATGCGCAGTCTCAAAGTATGGGTCCAGGATCTCCTGTGCCTGTTGTTATTACGGTTTATAGTGATCGTAGTTTTACTTTTATCATGAAAACGCCGCCAGCATCTTTCTTATTATTGAAAGCAGCTAAGGTGAAAAAAGGTGTATCTAACCCATCAAAAGAAACCAATGGTAAAGTAACTCGTGCGCAGTTAGAAGAAATTGCTACGGTTAAAATGCCTGATTTAACAGCTTCTGATATGGATGCGGCTGTTAGAACAATCGCCGGTACTGCTCGTAGTATGGGAATCGTAACGGAGGGTGTTGAGTAATGGCTAAGTTATCAAAGCGTCTTAAGATGATTCGCGAAAAAGTGCAATCAACTCGACAGTATGACTTTATTGAAAGTATTAAGTTACTAAAAGAGACTTCTAAAGTAAAATTTAATGAGTCAGTTGATGTTGCAGTTAATCTAGGTGTTGATCCTCGTAAGTCAGATCAGGTTGTTCGTGGTGCTTCTGTATTACCACATGGTACAGGTAAAACTGTGCGTGTTGCTGTATTTACACAAGGTGAAAATGCAGATAAAGCAAAAGAAGCAGGTGCCGATATTGTCGGTATGGATGATTTAGCTGATGAAGTTAAAAAAGGAAACCTTAACTTTGATGTTGTTATTGCCTCACCAGATGCAATGCGTGTGGTTGGTCAATTAGGTCAGATTCTAGGTCCTAAAGGTCTTATGCCAAACCCAAAAGTTGGAACGGTTACACCTGATGTTGCTACAGCAGTGACTAATGCGAAAGCGGGCCAGGTTCGTTATCGTGTTGATAAAGCTGGTATTGTTCATACATCGATTGGAAAAATTGATTTTGATGAAAATCACTTAAAAGAAAACCTTGAAGCATTGTTGAGTGATCTTAAAAAAGCTAAGCCAACAGCTGCTAAAGGTGTTTATTTAAAGAAGGTAAGTATTTCAAGTACGATGGGGCCAGGATTGGCGCTGGACTTAAGTACAATAACCGTGTAAACTACCTGCCTTTGTGAAAAAAAATTCTTTGGGCCTGAAAGCTTTTATAACTAAAAGCTTGTGGTGTCAAAGACCGTAGGCGCTCTAGATTTTTAGAGCTTAATCGTAAAATAAACGTGTTTTATAGCCTACGCAGACGATGGTTGGCCTAAATTGGAGAGAAATTTAACTTTTCAATCAATCCGATAACATCGTTAAACCCATAAAAGCAAGACGTAGACAAAAGTTGGAGAAGTCAATGTTAAGACTAGAAGATAAAAAAGCGATTGTAACTGAAGTTGCCCAAATCGCTTCGACTGCTTTGTCTGCGGCTGTTGCTGATTATCGTGGTCTAACTGTAACTCAGATGAATAATTTGCGTGCTCAAGCGCGCCAAAATAATGTTTATCTGAAAGTTGTCAAAAATACGCTAGCTAAACGTGCTGTAGAGGGCACAGAGTTTGCTTGTATGACTGAAACATTAAAAGGGCCAATGGTGTTGGCGTTCTCTATGGAAGAACCTGGTGCTGCTGCTCGTTTAATGCGTGATTTTATTAAAGACAATAAAAAGTTAGAAGTTAAAGGTTTGGCAATGGGTGGTGAGATCTTCTCTGATGAGAAACTTGAAGCCTTTGCTAAATTACCAACACGTGAAGAAGCGCTTGCAAGTTTAGCTCGTGTGATGCTAGCACCTGTAACGCAATTCGTTCGTACATTAAATGAACCAACTGCACAGATGGTTCGTGTAATGGCGCAAGTTGGCGATAAGAAGCAAGCTGCATAAAGACTAAAGATAAACAAAAACAAACGTTAAATGTTTAACGATCCATGTTAGTTAGGAGAAAATAAAATGTCTATTACTAAAGAACAGATCCTAGATGCCGTTTCTGAAATGAGTGTTATGGATGTATGTGATCTAGTTAAAATGATGGAAGAAAAATTCGGTGTTTCAGCGCAAGCGGCTGTTGCAGTTGCTGGTCCTGTAGCAGGTGATGCAGCACAAGCTGAAGAGAAAACTGAATTTGACGTTGTATTGAAAACTGTTGGCGATAAAAAAGTAAACGTCATTAAAGCAGTTCGTGCAGCAACTGGTCTTGGCCTAAAAGAAGCTAAAGATGCTGTTGATGGTGCACCAACAACGATTAAAGAAGCAGTCAGTAAAGAAGAAGCTGAAGAGCTTAAGAAGTCTCTTGAGGAAGCTGGCGCTACGGTTGAACTTAAGTAATTTTAAGTTTGACATGATAACTTTAAAGGCTGATGGTCTATGCACCATGAGCCTTTTCTGCTATATAAGATAAGCAGTAAACTGAAATTTTCCCTATGGCTTTAATTGTTGGGTAAACAGTTTTTATTTAAAAGAGAGCAAACTCAATTTAGAGGAATATCCAATGCCTTACTCATATGCCGAGAAAACACGTATACGCAAAGAATTTGGTAAATTACCGCAAATTTTGGATGTCCCATATTTGTTGTCCATTCAAGTCGACTCATATAAAGACTTTCTACAAAGAGACCACAAACCAGATGATCGCCAAGATATTGGTTTAGAAGCAGCTTTTCGTTCGGTTTTTCCAGTTACGAGTGTATCAGGTTATACTGAGCTACACTATGTTAATTATCGTTTTGGTCCAGTTGTTTTTGATGAAAATGAATGTAGAATTCGAGGGCTTACTTATTCAGCGCCATTAAGAGTTAAGCTTCGTTTGGTGATTTATGATAAAGAAGCTTCCGCTGATGAAAAAGTGGTTAAAGATGTTAGAGAGCAGGAAGTTTATATGGGTGAAATCCCATTAATGACTGACAATGGTACATTTGTTATCAATGGTACTGAGCGTGTTGTTGTATCTCAACTTCATCGTTCCCCAGGTGTCTTCTTTGATCATGATCGTGGAAAGACGCACTCTGCTGGTAAAATATTATATTCAGCGCGTATTATTCCTTACCGTGGTTCATGGCTTGATTTTGAATTTGATCCAAAAGACAATGTTTATGCTAGAATTGACAGACGTCGTAAACTTCCAGTTACAATTGTATTAAAAGCATTAGGCTATAGTAATCAGGAAATTTTGGCTGAATTTTTTGATCCAATTGATTTTGAAGTAAAAAATAATAAAATATTCATGTCAATTGACCCAGTTACCTTAAAAGGCATGACAGCTGAGTTTGAAATTAAAGATAAAGATGGTAAGTTGATTGTTGCTCAAGGTAAACGAATAACTGCAAAAACTGTTAAAGATATGCAGAAAGCTAAAATTACTTCAGTTGAAGTGCCATTAAGTTATGTGCTTGGCAGACCATTCTATCAAGATGTGGCTGATCCACAAACAGGTGAATTAATTGTTAGTGCCAATGAAGAAGTTACAGATCCAGCGCTGAAAAAATTATTTCAAGCAAACTTATTTAAGTTTCAAACAATTTATGCCAATGATTTAAATCGTGGTAATTATATTTCTGAGACTTTAAAGCTAGATGTAGCAAATTCTCAAATGGATGCTTTGGTTGAAATTTATCGTGTGATGCGTCCGGGTGAGCCGCCAACAGCAGAGTCTGCTCAAGGTTTATTTGATAGCTTATTTTTTGCTGAAGATCGCTATGATTTATCACCGGTTGGTCGTATGAAATTTAATTCACGCCTGGGTTATAAAGATGAAACAGGCGCTTCAGTGCTAACGAAAGAAGATATCATTGCTGTGATTCGTGAGCTAATCAGTATTCGTGATGGCTTAGGTGAAGTTGATGATATTGATAACTTAGGTAACCGACGTGTTCGTGGCGTTGGTGAAATGACTGAAAATCAATTCCGTATTGGTTTAGTTAGAGTAGAGCGTGCTGTTAGAGAGCGTTTGTCATTGGTTGATCGTGAATCAGCAATGCCACAAGATTTAGTTAATGCTAAACCAATTACTGCAGCAATTCGCGAATTTTTTGGCTCAGGTCAATTATCGCAGTTTATGGATCAGAATAATCCATTATCAGAAGTGACACATAAACGTCGTATTTCAGCATTAGGTCCAGGTGGTTTGTCACGTGATCGTGCAGGCTTTGAAGTACGTGATGTGCATCCAACACACTATGGTCGTTTGTGTCCAATTGAAACACCTGAAGGGCCAAATATTGGTTTGATTAATTCATTGGCTTGTTATGCTAGAACCAATGCCTATGGTTTCCTTGAAGCGCCTTATCGTAAAGTAGTTGATGGTAAAGCAACCGATGAAATTTCTTATTTATCTGCAATGGATGAAGGCAAATATGTTATTGCGCAAGCATCGGCATCTCTAGATAAGGATAACCGTTTGACTGATGAGTTGATTCAGTGCCGATTTAAAGGTGAGGCAATGTTTAGTACAGCTGATCAAGTTCAGTTTATGGATGTCTCAACAAAACAGATGGTTTCTGCTGCTGCAGCATTAATTCCTTTCTTAGAGCATGATGATGCTAACCGTGCCTTAATGGGTTCTAACATGCAACGTCAAGCAGTTCCAACCCTAAAAGCAGATAAGCCGTTAGTTGGAACAGGAATGGAACGTATTGTTGCTCGTGACTCAGGTGCCTGTATTGTTGCACAACGTTCTGGAATTGTAGAAGATGTTGACAGTGGACGTATTGTTATTAAAGTCGATGAAAAAGAGTCAGCTGGTAGTGATTCATGGGTTGATATCTACCGTTTAACGAAATTTAGACGTTCCAATCATACCACTTGTATTAATCAACGACCTTTGGTCAAGCCAGGTGATTACATTGTTAAAGGTGATATTTTAGCAGATGGTTTTTCTACAGATAAAGGTGAGTTGGCATTAGGGCAGAACTTAATGGTTGCCTTTATGCCGTGGAATGGATTTAATTTTGAGGATTCAATTTTACTATCTGAGCGTGTCGTAGAAGAAGATCGTTATACATCAATTCATATTGAAGAGTTAACCTGTATTGCGCGTGATACCAAATTAGGACCAGAAGAGATTACATCTGATATTCCTAATGTTTCAGAAAGTGCATTAACGAAGCTTGATGAGGCAGGTATTGTTCATATTGGTGCTGAAATTAAGCCAGGTGATATTTTAGTTGCTAAAGTAACACCTAAAGCTGAAACACAATTAACACCAGAAGAGAAATTATTGCGTGCTATTTTTGGTGAAAAGGCATCTGATGTCAAAGACAGTTCACTTCGTATGCCTACTGGTATGCATGGTACCGTCATTGATGTTCAAGTCTTTACCCGTGATGGTGTTGAAAAGGATTCTCGTGCAGAATCAATTGAGAAAGAAGCATTAGAGCGTGTTCGCCAAGATTTAAATGATGAATACCGCATTATTGAAAATGTCGTTCGTCAGCGTTTAGGTGCGCTATTAGTTGGTAAAAAAGCAGTTTCAGGGCCAAATAAACTTAAGAAAGGTCAAGAAATTAAAGCTGACTACTTAGAAGAGACACCATTAGATCAATGGTTTGGTATCCGTGTTGATGAACAATCAATTGCCGATGCTTTACTAGCTGCGAAAAAACAAATGGATGAAGCACGTCAAGCTTATGATGAAAAGTTCAATGAAAAGCGTAAGAAGTTAATTCAAGGCGATGATTTATCACCAGGCGTATTAAAAATTGTTAAAGTTTATATAGCAGTTAAACGACATATTCAACCAGGTGATAAAATGGCTGGTCGTCATGGTAACAAAGGTGTTGTTTCACGTATTTTACCAATTGAAGATATGCCATATTTGAATGACGGAACACCGGTTGATATTGTACTGAATCCACTAGGTGTACCTTCACGTATGAATATTGGACAGGTATTAGAGACTCATATGGGATTAGCTGCCAAAGGCTTAGGCGATAAAGTTAATGCCATGCTTGAAAAGCAAGTGAAAGCAAAAGAGCTAAGAAAACTGCTTGAAGAAGTTTATAATAAGTTTGGTGATAAAAAAGAGAATTTAGATGAACTAGATGATCAAGAAGTCATTGAACTTGCACATAATCTTAAAACGGGTGTACCAATTGCAACGCCAGTATTTGATGGTGCCAAAGAAGCTGATATTAAGTCATTATTACAATTCTGTGATTTACCAGAATCTGGACAAATGACCTTATATGATGGCAGAACAGGGCAGCCATTTGAACGTAAAGTGACAGTTGGCTATATGTATATGCTAAAACTTAACCATTTGGTTGATGATAAAATGCATGCACGTTCTACTGGATCTTACTCACTGGTAACGCAACAACCACTAGGTGGTAAAGCACAGTTTGGTGGTCAGCGTTTTGGTGAGATGGAGGTTTGGGCACTTGAAGCTTATGGTGCAGCTTATACATTACGTGAAATGTTGACGGTTAAATCAGATGATGTCACAGGTAGAACACGTATGTATAAAAATATTGTTGATGGTAATCAGTATATTGATGCAGGTGTGCCTGAATCTTTCAATGTATTAATGAAAGAAGTCAGAGCCTTAGGTATCGATATGGAATTATCTTCTGATTGATTGCTTAAGAGTCGTCACAATAAAAAGGTAAACAAGGGTTTTTAGATAAAAGCCCTTATGTGTTTAAGCTAATTGATAAATGTTATAAATGGGAGAATAACCTTGAAAGATCTACTTGGCATTATCAAGCAACAAGGTAAAGAGCAAGAGTTTGACCGTATTCGCGTTGCGCTTGCATCCCCGGAAATGATTCGTAGTTGGTCATACGGTGAAGTTAAAAAACCGGAAACGATTAATTATCGTACCTTTAAGCCAGAACGTGACGGTTTGTTCTGTGCTAAAATATTTGGTCCAGTGAAAGATTATGAATGCTTGTGTGGTAAGTATAAGCGTTTAAAACATCGTGGTATTATCTGTGAGAAGTGTGGTGTTGAAGTTACGCAATCTCGAGTGCGTCGTGAGCGAATGGGGCATATTGAATTAGCTTGTCCAGTAGCACATATCTGGTTTTTAAAATCTCTACCATCTCGTATTGGTTTATTTCTTGATATGACTTTACGCGATATCGAGCGTATTTTGTATTTTGAAGCTTATGTAGTTACTGACCCTGGTATGACACCGTTTGAACGTGGTCAGTTATTGGCAGAAGAAACCTATTTAGATGCATTGGAAGAATATGGTGATGAGTTTGAAGCCTTAATGGGTGCTGAAGCGATTCATAAACTTTTATGTGCAATTGATCTAACTGCTGAAATTGAAACCATTCGAGAAGAATTACCTGCAACAAATTCTGAAACAAAAATTAAAAAATTAACCAAACGCTTGAAGTTATTAGAAGCATTTGCAGATTCAGGTAATAAGCCTGAGTGGATGATTTTAACGGTTTTACCAGTTCTACCTCCTGATCTACGTCCATTGGTACCATTAGATGGTGGACGTTTTGCAACATCAGATTTAAATGACTTATATCGTCGTGTGATTAACCGTAACAATCGTCTAAAGCGTTTATTAGAATTAAATGCGCCTGATATTATTGTTAGAAATGAAAAACGTATGCTACAAGAAGCAGTAGATGCTTTATTAGACAATGGTCGCCGTGGACGTGCAGTAACTGGCTCTAATAAGCGTGCGTTGAAATCTTTAGCTGATATGATTAAAGGTAAGCAGGGCCGTTTTCGTCAAAACCTATTAGGTAAGCGTGTTGATTATTCAGGACGTTCCGTTATTGTGGTTGGTCCAACCTTAAAACTGCATCAGTGTGGCCTACCCAAAAAAATGGCTTTAGAGTTATTTAAACCTTTTATCTATAGTCAATTAGAACTTCAAGAGCATGCATCAACTATTAAAGCAGCGAAGAAAATGGTTGAACGAGAAGAAGCTGTCGTTTGGGATATTCTTGATCAAGTGATTCGTGAGCATCCAGTCATGTTAAACCGTGCACCAACGCTACATAGATTGGGTATTCAAGCATTTGAACCAGTATTAATTGAAGGTAAAGCAATTCAGCTACATCCTTTAGTCTGTGTTGCCTTTAACGCTGACTTTGATGGTGACCAAATGGCGGTACACGTACCATTATCATTAGAGGCGCAATTAGAAGCGCGTACATTGATGATGTCAACGAATAATATTTTATCGCCTGCACATGGTACACCAGTTATTGCACCGACACAGGATATTGTTCTAGGGCTTTACTATATGACGCGTGAGCGCATTAATGCAAAAGGGGAAGGTAAATTATTCTCTGACTTACTTCAAGTCCAACGTGCTTATCATGCGGGTAAAATTGATCTTCAAGCAAAAATTAAAGTCCGTCTTAATCATAAAGTATTAAATGAAAAAGGTGATTATGTTTCAGAAAGTGGTGTTGTAGAGACTACAGTTGGTAGGGCATTACTATCTGATATCTTACCAGATGGTCTTCCATTTGCTTTGATTAATAAACCATTAACTAAAAAAGTGGTTGCTAAATTAATTGATGAGAGTTATCGACGTCTTGGTACAAAAGCAACGGTTATCTTTGCTGATCAGTTAATGTATTCAGGTTTCCACTATTCAACTCGTTCTGGTATTTCAATTGGTATTGATGATATGTTAGTACCTGATGAAAAAGTAAATATTTTATCTCAAGCCGAAGATCAAGTAAAAGAAATCTCAGATCAATATGCCAATGGTTTAGTAACCAATGGTGAGCGTTATAACAAAGTAATTGATATTTGGTCAAGAGCTAATTCACAAGTAGCTAAAGCGATGATGGAAGTCATCTCTAAAGAAAAAGTGAAAGATAAGTCAGGCAAAACCACAGCACAAGAATCATTTAATTCAGTTTATATGATGGCTGACTCTGGGGCGCGTGGTTCAGCAGCTCAGATTAGACAGTTAGCTGGTATGCGTGGTCTAATGGCAAAACCAGATGGCTCTATTATTGAAACACCAATTACTGCAAACTTCCGTGAAGGCTTGTCGGTATTACAATATTTCACCTCAACGCATGGTGCACGTAAAGGTTTGGCTGATACGGCACTAAAAACAGCTAATTCAGGTTATCTGACACGTCGTTTAGTTGATGTTGCGCAAGATCTAGTCATTATTGAAGAAGACTGTGGCACAGAAGATGGTATTTTAATGACGCCATTAATTGAGGGTGGTGATGTTGTTGTGCCATTACGTGATCGCGTACTTGGACGTTTAACTGCTGAAGATATTTGTCGCCCAGGTAGTGATGAAGTATTAATTGAGCAAAATACATTGATTGATGAAAAGCTACTTTTCTTAATTGATGAAGCAGCTATTGATAATATCAAAGTACGCTCAGCAATTACTTGTCAAACAAGACGTGGTCTTTGCTCTATGTGCTATGGCCGTGATCTTGCAAGAGGACATCGAGTTAATGTTGGTGAATCAGTTGGTGTGATTGCAGCACAGTCTATTGGTGAACCTGGTACACAGTTAACTATGCGTACATTCCATATTGGTGGTGCAGCTTCTCAGGCTGCTGCAGATAGCCAAGTTCAGGTAAAAAATGCAGGCCATCTTAAGTTTAATAACTTAAAAACAGTACGTAATAAAGAAGGTAATTTAGTTGTTGTTTCCCGTTCAGGTGAGTTATCTGTTGTTGATAAGTTTGGTCGTGAACGTGAGCGCTATAAATTACCATATGGTGCTGTTGTAACTGCAGAAGATGCAGCAGAAGTAAATGCAGGTAATATTGTTGCAACATGGGATCCACATACACATCCAGTAATTACAGAAGTGGCAGGACAAGTTGAGTTTGTCGACTTCCTTGATGGCATTACGATGAATCGTCAAGCGGATGAATTAACTGGTTTAAGTAGTATTGTAATTACCGATGCGCAAAAATCTGGTGGACGTGAGCTTAAGCCATTGATTCGCCTTATCGATGCAAAAGGTAATGAGTTAAATTTCCCAAATACACAGATTCCAGCTAGTTATTTTATGCCAGCAGGTGCGATTATTAACCTTGAAAGTGGCAATAAAGTTGAAGTTGGTGATGTCATCGCGCGTATTCCACAAGAAGGTTCTAAAAACAAAGATATTACAGGTGGTCTACCACGTGTTGCTGATTTGTTTGAGGCGCGTAGACCAAAAGATGCTGCGATTATGGCGGATGTTGCTGGTATTGTGAGCTTTGGTAAAGAGACAAAAGGTAAGCGTCGTTTGGTGATTTCACCTGAAGATAATGATCAAGTTGAAATTATGATTCCTAAGTGGCGTCATATTAACGTCTTTGAAGGGGAGCATGTAGATAAAGGTGAGATTATCTCTGATGGTCCACTTGATCCACATGAAATCTTAAGATTAAAAGGTATCCATGTATTAGCTGATTATATTGTTAATGAAATTCAGGATGTTTATCGCTTACAAGGTGTAGGAATTAACGATAAACATATTGAAGTTGTGATTCGTCAAATGCTACGTAAGGTCTTTATTACAGCACCTGGTGATAGTCGTTTTGTTACAGGTGAACAACTAGAGTTAGTTCAAGTGTTAGAGGCTAATGATAAGTTGCGTGAAGAAGGTAAAATTGAGGCGCTATGTGAGCCTGTGTTATTAGGGATCACTAAAGCATCACTATCGACGGAATCTTTCTTATCTGCTGCCTCATTCCAAGAAACAACTCGTGTCTTAACTGAAGCAGCTGTCAGTGGACAATCTGATGAACTAAGAGGCTTGAAAGAAAATGTACTAATTGGTCGTTTAATCCCAGGTGGTACAGGTCTTGCTTATCATCTTGAACGTCGCCGTGAGCATGAAACATTTGATGAAGAAGAAGATGTTTTAAGTATGGAAGAGATTGAAATGTCATTATCTGCAGCTTTACAACAAGCAGGAGATGAACCTGATATGCTAGATGATACGGATAGTATTTAATTTGGCTTATCAAATCAATGCTTTTTCTTTTATCGCATTGGAGAATACATTAAACTAATAAAGGCATCTTAAGTGATGCCTTTTTTGTTTTATACAGATGCCTCAAGGAGAAGATTAAATGAAATATCTGTGGTGGCTTTTTTTAATTATCGTATTGGTTATTATTATCGCATTTTCAATTTTAAATGCGCATGTTGTATTATTAAATTATTTCTTTGGAGAGATTACTTTACCTTTGGTGATAATTATTTTAATTGCATTTGTCATTGGCGCTATATTGGGTATACTAGTAGGCTATTGTAAAGGTAGATGTGCTAGGAAAAGTAAGCACAAAACTAAAGATACAAAGAGTAAATTATAATGATTAAAAAGGCTGTTTTTCCGGTTGCAGGGTTAGGTACGCGATTTCTGCCTGCTACAAAAGCACTTCCAAAGGAAATGTTAACGGTTGTTGATAAGCCATTAATTGAGTATGCAGTCAAAGAAGCGATTGATGCTGGCATTAAAGAATTAATTTTTGTTACATCAATTTATAAGCGTTCCATTGAAGATTATTTTGATAAAAACTTTGAACTAGAAACAAAACTATTAGAAAAAAATAAACTAGAATTTCTAGAGCAAGTTCAGTCAATGCTGCCAAAAGATGTTACTTGTGTCTATATCAGACAAACTGAAGCTTTAGGCTTAGGCCATGCAGTTAATTGCGCAAGTCCATTAGTTGGCAATGAGCCATTTGCTGTGTTATTGGCAGATGATTTAATTGAATCAAGAGGCGTTGGCTGTCTAAAGCAAATGGTTGAAGCTTATGAATATCATAAATGTGGTGTTATAGCTGTACAGCCGATAGAAAAAGAAGAGACTGTTAATTATGGTATGGTTTCTTTACGCGATGATGATTTATCAATTGAGCATTTGGTTGAAAAACCTAAGCCAGAAGATGCGCCAAGTGATTTAGGCATTGTTGGGCGTTATATTTTACCTGCGGATATTTTTTATCATTTAAGTAAGCAAAATAAAGGTGCTGGTGGAGAAATTCAATTAACCGATGCCATTGAGCAACTGGCTCTAACGCAACGATTAATTGCGCATCGTTTTGATGGTCGACGCTATGACTGTGGTGATAAACTTGGGTTTTTAATTGCAAATTTTGAATATACGCGTAAGCACCCTGAGTTCGGTGATTTATTCGAAAGCTATGTTCGCCAAGCGTTTAATATAAGCTAAACTAATGATTGTTCTTGCTATTGAGACATCCTGTGATGAGACAGGGTTAGCACTTTATGATACGAATAAAGATCAGTTAATTGGCCATATTCTTTATACTCAAGCAAAAATGCATGCAGAATATGGTGGTGTGGTGCCTGAATTAGCATCTCGAGACCATGTCAAAAAACTTTTACCATTGTTAAAGCAACTACTTAAAAATAATTATTTAGATAAATCAGCGATTGATGCTATTGCCTATACGAAGGGACCAGGGTTAATTGGTGCATTAATGGTGGGTGCTGCATTTGCTAAATCATTAGCTTATGCCTTAAAAGTGCCTGCTATTGGTATTCATCACTTAGAAGGGCATTTAATGGCATCAAAGCTTGAAGATGATAAACCAGAGTATCCATTTGTGGCATTATTAGTCTCTGGCGGGCATACACAATTAATTGCAGTTAAATCCTTTGGCCACTATCAATTATTAGGTGAATCCATTGATGATGCTGCAGGTGAAGCGTTTGATAAAACAGCTAAACTATTAGGGCTAGATTATCCGGGTGGGGCATTATTAGCAAAACTTGCTGAGTCTGGTCGTAAGGGTATATTTCATCTGCCACGACCAATGACAGATCGCCCAGGATTAGATTTTAGTTTTAGTGGCCTTAAAACAGCTGTTTTAAATGCTTGGCAGAATTCAGATCAATCTCAACAAACTAAAGCTGATTTAGCCTATGCATTTGAGGAAGCTGTTGTTGATACGATTTTAATTAAATCAAAAAGAGCGATTAATGCAACAGGCTTTAAGCGATTAGTTATAGCAGGTGGCGTTGGCGCAAATCAAAGATTAAGGAATGGTTTTGAGTCACTAAGTAATAAACTAAAAATTAAAACTTATTTCCCTAAAATTGAATACTGTACTGATAATGGTGCAATGATTGCAGTTGCAGGCGCTCTACGCCTTTTAAATAACCAAGTTGATGATAATCATCAAGTTGAGGTAAAACCGCGCTGGTGGTTAACAGAAATTACTTAAATACAATTTAGGTGCAATATAAATAAATGAATGATGTAACTTGGTGTACTATACTAATAAGAGTGAGTATATTGCTAAATTGAGAATTGTTGTATCGGTATATTTATGATAATTTAATGATCAAAATGTAAAAAATAAGGTTTTTATGATGGATATTTCAAAATTTAGTACAATAATGGTTTTATTTCGTGATATGACATCCATTTGGCGTAAGCATTTTAATCAATTTGCTCATGAATATAATCTAACGCCCTTAGATCGCATGTTATTGGTAACTTTAGTCTTTGAAGGTGATCGCTCAAGTAAATCTGATCTGGCAAATGCACTGAAGCTTGAATCGCAGAGTTTAACACGTTCATTAAAGCGCTTAGAAAAAAATGGTTATATTTTAAGAGAGCAGTCTCATGAAGATGGCCGCTCTGTCTTACATACTTTAACGAATAAAGGGCAAATGTTGGTTATGACTCTAGGCCAAGAGGCAGATCGAGTTTGGGATTTTCTACTTAAAGGTTGCCCAGAAAAAGACATTGAGGCATTTAAACGTGTGATGCAGCATTGTATTACTCAAGAGCAACAACGTCGCTAAGCCTGTTTTATATTTAAAATAATCAAAAATAATTGAAAAAATTATAAATTAAAGCTTGATTTTAGCATAAAATAGCAGTATAATCAGACGCATAGCTTCAAAAATCTTTAAAGCTATCACTTAATCATGACGCCTGACATTCCATGTGCCAGAAACGCAGTTAAGTATAATAATAAGCGGTTTCGATGTTAAGGAAATAAGGAGGGTAGATAATGAAAAGTTTATCTAAATTCATTGGTGCAATCATTGTATTTTGTATGTTAGGTATTGGAGCAAGCACAAGCTATGCTGATGTAAACTCTGCAATACAAGTGTTTAACCAAACACATCAACAGCAAGTGCATACGCTACCAAGTCAATCAACACTTGTACCATAAGCTATAGTTTCTTTAGGCTTTAAGGTAAGGCTATAATTTATATGCCATTTTTCTTGACCGTTTTATGGTATTAAGTTGTAATGGCCTTATCTTAAGTCTATTTCTAATTGTATTAATCAAAAAATATTTCTTTCAATTGGTAAATAAATTTAATTTTGGCTATTTTGGCGAAATATGTTGAAACTTATCTGGCTTTATAAGAATTTCCAGCCATTGTACTGATTTATCAGACAATAAGTGAGTTCGCTCAATAATTCTTTGCCAATTAACATAATGGCTAAGGTA
>JAKJJQ010000027.1:0-41971 GCA_021713415.1 Thiotrichales bacterium 19X7-9 | reverse complement strand
TGGGACAGTTGGTGAAGGAGGTAACTGGAAAGTGGTGGAGCGGTATGTTAAGAATCAAGGGTTAAAACTGGATGAAGCGCAATTGCGACTCTTTTAATACCCCGCTGCTTGCCGCGGGGATATTTATTGTAAATCAAATAAATAAAAAATACTTCCTGAAGTAAAATATTTCATCATAAACTTGTCTCTTTTAAAAATTATCTAGGTTATTATTCAATCAATTTTTTAATTTTCTCTGATTATTAATAATTAGAGATAGTCGTCATTTATCTCAAAACTAATATTTTATTATTTAATTTGACTGGTTATTTTGTGATAGATTTTATGTTGAAGAATATGTCAATAGATAATCTTGGGAGGTTGGTATGCGAATTAAAAGTAAAGCAGATCTACATAAAGCATTAGGAAGTGAAAAATATGCCTTAGATAGAAAGCACGGGGGATATTTTAATGAGTTATTTCAAGATGCTTTAGTAACTGATAAATTAATTTTAAACATGGATAATCCAGAACAATTAATTGAAAATACTCGAAGACTTAATGAAGATATTAATAGGTTACTTAGCCCTTTTAAAGTATTTATTAGATATCATTTTCAGAGTCCTGACATAGATCAACAATATAAAGAAGAGCAAATTAAAAAAGTAGGAAATAGCTATAAAGGACTTATTAGAAGTGTCAATAAAGATAATTTAAGTGCCTTAATTCAGAAATTGATTTTTTTGCAAGCTACTTATCAATTAATTTTACCTCAGTTGCCAGACTATCAGGATATAAAACGTGATTGTCAAAATATTGAAAAACAAATCAATAAATTTATTACTAGTTTGGTTCAGCGTGGTATTGATTCTACAAAAGAAATATATGACTTTAAAATGGATGCTATTAAAACTTTAAGTGAAAAAAAGTATAATATTTCTAGTGATTTAAAAATTAATATGGATGAGCAACCTTATTCAGAAAAGTTTTTAACGTTAGATCAAGATATAATTGCCACTAAGGATAAACTTGAAAAATTAAACTCTCAATATAGTGATACTAGCTCTAAATTAAATCAGTTAAATGATCAGAAAGATTTAATATTAAAAAATAGAAAAAGTTTACTTTTAGATGTTGCACAACTTTATTGTCAAGGTGATGTTGATGAGGGGTTGAAAACTCATGATGAGTATTATTTTAACCGAATATTTGGTGATTATTTTGATTATAATGAAGGTGAGCCTAAATTAAAAAATGATGTGGATGTTACAAAGTTTGATGAAATATTAAATACAATTTTTACGAATTGTCAAAGTTTTCGAAATCGTTTTTTTACAAAGAGACAATGTGGCCTAATAGCACAAATCTTAACAGATAAAGTTAATGATCATACACATAGCTTAGGTATGGAAATTTCTCAAGGTAATGTTAGAAAAAAAGAAAGTTTTAAATTTGAGGATGATTATTACAAAATCATTAAAAATATCAAGGAAAAACAAAGTCAAATTAAAGACATAAAAGAAGGTCGTGATAATGCTAAAAGTAATCTTCAATCTCTATATAAAAAGCAAAGTGAGGCTTTTGATCAATTTGATCGTGATGCAAGTTTAAGTTTTGCTCGTAGAGGACGCATTAAAGATTTAATTGATGGGTTATTTGTAGAAGTTTTAGATCGTTACTCTGATCAATTAGATGATTCAACAGTTGAACGGTTAAAACAGAAGATTCAATATTATGTAGAAGATGACTATTCACAATATACATTTTTTGATGTTTCTGAAATAGTTAGAAATAGCGTATTATCTTTAATAGATAGAGATGTCTTATTTATTATTGATGAGCAAAATAAAAAGAAAGCGTTATTGTATAAATTTATTCAAACTGGGCAAGCGACTATTTCATCTGGGGGAGCTAAATTAACAGAAGTTAACCAGCAAATATATGCGCAATTTTTAGCGTCAGGCGATATTGATTTTGAAAGCAGTTTACCTAGTACGATTGCTATGGTATTAAATAGTCAGCAAGTTATTAATGCTTTAAGTGATTCTACTAATTATAATGATTTTAAAAGTGAATTGGCTCAACAGTTTAAAGAAATAGAAATTGGGTCATCTTTTTCTAGGCATAAAGCAACACAAGCACTTTATGATGTAGTTCAGACAGATCAGGTTGATATAGAGCAAGCTGTTGAAAATTATTATCAAATGGCATGTGTTCAACAAGAAGAATTAGTTATAGAGGAAATTAAAAATGTTCATCCAAATAAACAAAAAGTTCGAACAGGAATAAAAGAAAGATCAGCAAATATAGAAATAAATGAACAAACAATAGCTTTGATTACTGATGTGCTGAAAGTCTATTTGGAGTTATGCAAAAATGATTATAATGATGCTACTTTTGGAACTCAATGGCTTAAAAAAAGTCCACAAGATCGATTTAATGCAAAGTTAAGTGGTTATGCTTATGTTAAAGGTGAAGATATCTTTTTAGAAGAAAGTTTTTCTACTATGAGCAAGCTAAGTGAATTATTTATTAGCTTAAGCGATAGCCGTCCAATACATAAAGAACTATCAGTATTGGAAGAAATTTTTATTAATGCACTAAAAGAAATAAATAATGAAAGTATTCAATTTGAAGTCGATAATACCAATACGCTTTGTATTAAACCTCAGGTATCAGCTAAAAGTCATCCAGATCAGCCTTTTTCATTTTATGGTTTAGGAGTAAGTCAGCAATATGCTGATGAGTGCGCGTTTTAAAAAATATAGCAACCACCATTACAGTAATCCAGGTTGCTATAATTAATCATTGATCCAAATAACTCAAACCCCAATTGACTTCCACCATAACATTTGCTAGCGTTTGACGAGATAGTATTTAAATAGTTTGGAGTTATCTATTATGGCAAAGCCAGTAAAAACGATTATCTCAGTGGTTGTTGTTGTCGCAATCGCAGGAGGGCTTTATGCTTGGGGTGATCATTACGCACAAGAAAAAGCGGACATTCAAGCAAAAGCGTTAATTAAAAAAATACAACAACAGAGTCCTGATATTAAAGATATAACCTATCATTCAATTAATGTTGGGCCATTATCTTTCTTTACGCATCACTTTAGTATTGATCATGTTAGTATGATAATTGGAAGTCAACCAATTAATATTGACTCAATCAGTGTTGATGACTTTGTTTTAGGTGAAAATAATAAGCTCGATAAAGTTGATGTATCGTTTAATCACATAGCGCTTGATTTAGATAAAAAAGGCCCAGCAAAAGAATATCTTGAAATCTTAAAAACTAGAAAAGCGCAACTAAAAGCAATTTTAGAAAAAGATCAAAAAGAAAATCCAAAGCATTTAGCAAATGAAGATATTAAAGCTTATGTTGGTTGGTTTGAAATCTTAGATGCGATGGCAAATAAATATGCAACAAGTTATGGTGATATATCTTTTGCATATAATAGCGCAGCAAAAACAGTTTCAACCGATTTTAATTTATGGCTTAAAAATAATCATGATAAGCCACTAATACATATCAAATCAGATTTAGATAATGTTAGTTTTGCTACTGATCAAATAGATGATATTTTAGGTAATGCCAAGCCACAAGAACAAGTTATTGAATTTAATTTTGATCATATGCTACGAAGTGATTCAAAAGCATCGAATGAAGCGGTTAAGGCATATTTGCATGATGCTGATCCTTCTCTTGATATGAAACTAGACTATAAACCTAGTACTCAAGCAATGAATTGGATGTTAAATTTAGATAATAGCTATGCATTAGCTAAAGCTGATATAAGTAAGCAACATTATCATGGCCAATTATCTTTAGCCGATGTAACGTTAAACCAATATACGTTAAATGACATTTTCAATCAAAATAAATCACTAGCTGGTTTTGAGAAAGCCTATGTTAATGGTTCAAATGTAGATGTTGATGCGCGCTTTGACTTTCCAAAAGCATTCGTATTAAACCAAGCTGCAAATATTGGTGTTCAAGCTATTGTAGAGCAATTACCTTATGATCGTTATGACTTTTATCTAAAAGGTAAAGGTGCTTATAATGAAACATCTCAATTAGATGACGCATCCCTTGCTTTTGGTATTAAAGATAAATTGGATATGAATGTAGTTGCTAAAACTAAAGTAACTTCTAAATTAATGGTTTCTGATTATGTAAACATGCTAACTAAGGCATTTGATGAACAGAATCAAAAGAATGCAGATCAAACTGTACAAGGAGAAGATAGTCAAGCAGATACATTGCAATCTTTGATTGATGCATTTAATCAATCGAAAGTAATTAATGAAAAAATGCAGTTAGTTGATTGGCAATTCACATTAGAAAATCATAATGACTTTTTAGAACATATGACTAAGGTCGCTAGTGGCATTTTACAAACACCTGAACCTCAAGTTAAAGAAATGATCAAAGCGATCGTTGATGGTGTTGCCCAATCTCAAGGTGATTTACTACCAGTAAAGGCGTATCAAAAAGAAATAGACCAATTTATTGATAAACCACAACGCTTGAAATTATCGGTTGATCCAAAACCACCAGTTACTATTGCACAGTTTTATCAAACAATGCTTGATTATATGATGTATCAACAGCAGAAAATGAATAGTCAAGAACAGTCAGAACCAGGTGCGCATGTGATGATGGTCAATAAACAAAAGATCGATGAAAAAATGCTAAAAAATAATATTGATCAATTAAATATCAAACTCACCGCAGAATAATTCATTATCATTATTATTGGGTGTTTCAAGTGATAACTTACCCAAACGCCCATTACGATAATCAAGGATGAGACGTTCAGCAGCACGATGTAAATTAGATTGTTGATCACTTTTAATTGCACCAATTTTCTGTGCAATTGCCTCTAAAATAAATTCACTAGATAAAGCTGCTGTATCTATTTGATAACGTTTAGATAATATATCAGGATAGTAGTGTTTTAAATAATCAATTAAAAAGTAGCTTGCACTTGGGTAATCCATTGCTGTATCTCTAATTGCTCCGGATATTGCAAGTTTAAAGCCACTAGCGTGATCTTTAGGACTAGGTGACATAATGCCTGGTGTATCACGAATAAAAAACTCACGCGATAAACTAATATTTTGTATTTGACGAGTAACGGCAGGTTCATTACCAACTTTAGCGATTTTTTTGCCAGCTAAGGTGTTAATTAAAGATGATTTACCTACATTAGGAATACCAACAATAATCGCTCTAATTGGTTTTAGTATCGTACCTCGTTTTGGTAAGATTTGCTTAGCTTTATCGATAAGTGTATTAGCAAGCTTTTTATCTTGGTTGATATTTAAAGTGATTGCATAATCAAAGTACTCAAGCCATAGTTTTGTCACTTTAGGGTCAGCTAGGTCTTTTTTAGATAGAATTCTAAGACGTTTTTGGTCTTTAATTAATTCATCAATTAGTGGGTTACTGCTGGCTAATGGTAGGCGTGAATCAATAACTTCAATAACAAGATCTATTGTAGGTAGTAGTTTTGCTAATTCTTTTCTAGCTTTGTGCATATGGCCTGGAAACCAGTGAAGGATATTACTCATAGGATATAAATGCTAAATTTTTAGTTAGCAAAGTATAACACTTTATCTATTTTGTAACTAGTGCGTAGAATTTACACTCACAATGATAATGCACAAAAAACTAGCCAATAGTAATTTATTTTTAAGCATGGATTCACTAAGATGGTAGATAAGTGATCAATAAATTGTAAAATCTTAAATGAGTGATTCAAAATCTTATTATTTGCTCGCTGATGGCGGTGGTACTAAAACGACCATTCGTTTATTAGATTGTGACTATCATATAATTGGTGATGCTAGATCAACACCAGGCAATATTAAAACATCGCCTGAAAAAGCATGGGCTTCAATTGAAGCAGGAATTAAGGAGATTTTACCATTAAATAAATTAAATTACTTAACTGCTGTTTTAGGTATGGCAGGGTTTGAATCCGTTTATTCATTAGAAAAATTTAAAGCGCTTAAACCAAGCTATATTAAAGATTTATATGTTTTATCTGATGCACATATCGCATGTTTAGGTGCACATGGTGGTTGTGATGGTGCATTGGTAATTGTTGGAACAGGTGTTAAAGGCTTTCAGATTGAGAATGAACAAATCATTGATGTTGCTGGCTGGGGCTTTCCTTATTCTGATGAAGGGGGTGGTGCTTGGATAGGACTAGAGGCAGTTCGTCATACATTTCAAGTGGTTGATGGTAGAGTAAAGCAAAGTCAATTAAGTGAGTTAATATTATCCAAGTATAATTACGATCCATTTCAGCTATTAGATACGGTAATTCAAGCAACGCCTTATGAGTTTGGCCAGTTTTGTGCTTTTGTTGTTGAAGGAGTACTAAAAAAGGATCAAGCGAGCTGTGAAATTATGCAAAAAGCAGCTAATGAGATAGATCAAGTAATCAAAGCATTAGAAAATAAGGCACAAACTAAGCTACACTTACCATTATCATTAGCCGGTGGATTAAGTGAATATATAGAAGCATTTCTACCAGATGATGTTCGAAGTCGATTAGTTCAACGAAAGGGTAATGCACTAGATGGTGCACTATACCAATTAAAAAAAATAAATAATATGATATAAATTTAAAAGGGTTAACTATGATTAGTGTAATGGAAAAAGAGGCATTAAGTACGCCTGAAAAGATTCATAATCAATTAACAAAAAATGTTCATTTATGGCAGGAAGTCGTTGATAAAATGAAGGCTAATGAACCATCATTTGCAGTGACTATTGCACGTGGTTCATCTGACCATGCTGCTACATTTGCAAAATATTTATTTGAAATTAATTTAAATTTAGTCACAGCTTCTGCTGCACCTTCAACGGTTACAATTTATAACCAAGTATTGAAAATGCAAAATGCGTTAGTTGTGGCTATTTCACAATCAGGACAGTCACCTGATATTTGCCAATTTTTCCAAACAGCAACTGAATCAGGTGCACAAACCATTGCTTTGGTTAATCGAAAAAATTCACCACTTGCGTCAATTGCAACAAACCCAATTCCAGTTTGGGCAGATAAAGAGCATGCAATTGCGGCAACAAAAAGCTTTATAGCAACTTTAGTTGCACTAATTCAGTTTATTGCAATGTATCAAAATAATAAACAATTACTTCAAGCATTAAATCGATTACCTGAATATCTTGAAGCTTGTACTAAGATGAATTGGACAGCAGCAATTGATGCACTTTATTTAAGTTCTAATACCTATATTACAGCTCGTGGTTATGGGCTTCCTATTGCTCAAGAGGCGGCTTTAAAATTAAAAGAAACTTCTAACTTACATGCAGAAGCTTTTAGCTCGGCTGAATTATTACATGGCCCATTTGCATTAGTAAAACGACATTTTCCAGTACTTATATTTGCACAGAATGATGCATCATTAAAAGGTACCTTGGATGTGACCAAAAAAATGACAGAATTAGGAGCAAAAACCTTATTTGCAATGCCTGGAAAAGTCGAACATCTTATTTCAAGTACGCGACTACCCATGCCAGAGAGCTTACATCCTATTCTTGATCCATTATTAGTCATTCAATCGTTTTATATCATGGCAGCAAGATTAGCGAAAGCACGGGGACTTAATCCAGATAAACCAGAAAACTTAATGAAAGTAACTGAGACCTACTGATGTTGCCACAACATTATATTATCTTAGGCGGTAAAGTTTATCTTGATGGTCAATTTGTAGATGATATGGCCGTAGAGGTAAAGGGTAAGTTTATTCACTCAGTTAAGCCTGTAGATGATTATTCTCATACAATTGCTAAAATCAAGCTTGATAAAACAGATAGCTTAATTCCAGGTTTTATTGATTTGCATATTCATGGCAGTTGTGGTGCTGATGTAATGGATGCATCAAAAGAAAGTTTAATAACAATTAGTCAGTCTTTATTAGAACAAGGTGTTTGTGGTTTTTTAGCAACAACGATGACGGCGTCTGAGTCAATGATCTCTAATGTATTAACTACAGTAGATGCGACCTATAAAGCAAATGAGCTACCAAATTTATTAGGTGTACATTTAGAAGGGCCTTTTATTAATTCAGACTATATGGGGGCGCAACCAGCCCAATATATACAAAAAGCAGATTATGAGTTATTTTCTAAATGGCAGAAGCTTTCAGGTGGCTTAATTCGCCAGTTAACAATAGCACCAGAGATAGATGGTGCGATGGAAGTTATTCGTAAATTAAGTGATGCAAATGTGATTTTATCTGCAGGTCATTCATCGGCAAAGTGCTGCCAAGCACAAAATGCATTCACATCTGGCATTACACATGCAACACATCTTTATAATGCAATGAGTGGCTTAGATAAACGTAATCCAGGGCTTGCAATGGCTGTTTTACTAGATGACAAAGTCAGCGCTGAGTTAATTGCTGATGGTGTGCATTTGTCGCCAGAGATCATGAAGTTGAGTGTTAAGTTATTAGGAAAGGATAGGATTATTTTAATTACCGATGCCATTAGTGCTCAAAGAGCAGGTGATGGTAGATTTCAACTAGGTAGCCAAAGCGTAACGGTTAAAGGAAATCAAGCAAGACTTGATAATGGGGTTTTAGCCGGTAGTATATTAACAATGAATCAAGCAGTGCAAAATATTCATCAATTAGCAGGTGTAACTTTGGAAGATGCTATTTTAATGGCAACGCTAAATCCAGCTAAAAAGCTTAAAGTGGATCATTGTTATGGCCAAATAAAAGAAGGATATTATGCTTGTTTGTCAGTATTAGATGAACAGATTAATGTAAAAAGTACATGGTTTATGGGTGAATATAGGAGTTAATCAATAAGATGCCGTCGGATGACCAAAACTCTAATATGAGTGCTAAAATAATGCTATTTTCAATCGCCATCGCGGGTATGTTATATGGATATGATATCGGTATAATTAATGGTGTTTTTTTATTTGTAAAAAAAGATATTCCTATGACGGATCAACAGTTATCAATTATTGCTGCAGCTGTTTTAGGTGGTGGTGCACTAGCAACGTTAATAGCAGGGTTTTTAGCAGACTGGCTAGGCCGTAGAGTTATGGTTCGTATATCAGGTGTTATTTTTATTATTGGTGTTTTATTAGTGACATTTGCTAATAGCTATGAAGAATTATTATTTGGAAGGTTAATTCAAGGTGTCTCAGTGGGTATTATTACGATTGTAACGCCTTTATATTTAGCAGAATCCATGCCGACTAATTTGCGTGGTCGCGGTATTGTTTCTTTTCAGTTGTTATTAACATTTGGTATTGCCATTGCAACGGCATCAGGTCTTTTATTTCTAGGGGATGGAAATTGGCGAGGTATGTTTCTAACTGCAGTGATTCCAGCGATTATATTATTGGTAGTATCTCTTTTTATTAAGGAGTCACCTCGTTGGCTTGCATTAAAGGGACGGTTTTCAGAAGCTTATAACGTGTTATGTTTTAGTAATACTCAAGATGAAGCTAACAAACAGTTAATAGAGATGAAGCAAACATTAGGTCAGAAAAATAATGTTGCAATGTTTAAGCTCTTATTTCAGAAAAAGTATATTTTTGCATTTTTATTGGTTTGTGCAATTGGTATATTAAACCAATTAACTGGGATTAATGTATTCTTACAATTTAGTGCAACCATATTAAAAGGGTCTGGCTTAGAAAGTAATCAGGCTTCTTTATTAGGAGGAACAACCATTGCGGTTGTTAATTTTATTGTTACGATCATCACATTTATGATTGTTGATCGTTTTGAGCGAAAAACATTAGTTGCATTTGGCACCGCTGGTATTGTTATTTCACTAGCTTTTTGTGCATTGGTGTATCAGTTATTGCCAGATAACCAATTAAAAGGTTATCTAGTGTTAGCTGGTTTAATTGGCTATATAATTAGCTTTGCATTTGGGCCAGGCGCTTTAGTCTGGACACTTTTATCTGAGTTATTGCCATCAAGAATTCGTAGTCGAGGGATGGCTGTGGCATTATTTTTAAATAGTGCAGCCTCAGCAATTTTGGCATCTGAGTTTTTACCTATGGTAAATCAATTAGGCTATAGTGGTGCTTTTTGGCTATTTTCTTGCTTTACGTCAATCTATTTTATTCTAGTTGTGTTATTTGTACCAAAAACAAAAGGAAAAACACTGGAAGAAATTGAAAGAGCGTATAATAATAAACAGCAGAATACAGTTAAAACGTGAATAGCATGAAAATATTGGCATTAGATACTTCTACAGATAGTTGTAGTGTTGCATTATTGGTTGATCAATCTGTTTATGGCAAGACAATTTTACAGGCTCGTAAGCATAATGAGTTAGTGATTCCAACGATTGATGATTTATTAAAAGAGCAGCAAGTTAATATAGAAGACATTGACTATTTTGCTTGTGGCATTGGCCCAGGAAGCTTTGTTGGAGTGAGGTTAGGTGTCTCTGTAATACAAGGCTTAGCCTATGCAATAGATAAACCAGTCATTGCTTTTTCATCTATGAGTGCCATTGCGATTATGGTGATGGAAAAAGAAAAACTGAGTCAAATTCAAGTTGGTCTTGATGCAAGAATGGATGATATTTATTATGGCCATTATCGTAAAAAAGTAAGTGGAACTGTTGAAACAGTGGTTGAAAAAGGTATTCATACAAGTGCATTAGAACTTGACTATCAAACAAAGGATTTAGTTGGTGATGGATTTAAAATTAGTGATGATCATTATCAACATCATGTTGCAGGCCCATTATCATTACGCTTTATTATGCCAACTTTATTAGATCAAATTGCTTCAAATCAGATGCTTAGTGAAATTGAGATGCTGCAGCCTGTCTACTTACAAGGAGTTAAGAATTGGAAAAAACGAGCTAAATAGAATAGGAATTGGTTGAATGGATCATGCGTTTATTGGAGAGTTAGTTGGTACAATGTTTCTGATTCTTTTTGGAGGTGGGGTTGTTGCAGGTGTTTTATTAAAACATTCTAAAGCAGAGAATTCAGGTTGGATTGTGATAACAGCAGGGTGGGGCTTTGCAGTTATGATTGGTGTCTATATGGCACAAGCTGGCGGCTCAGCTCAGGCTGATATTAATCCAATTGTTTCAATTGCAAAGTATTTTTTTGGAATTTATTCTAATATTGGCCATGTGATAATGTTAATTATTGCACAAATCGTTGGTGCAATAATTGGTGGTGTACTTGTTTGGCTTTCCTATTTACCACATTGGAAAGCGACTGATAACCAAAGGTTTAAATTATTAGTATTTTCAACTTCTCCAGAGATAAAGTCTCCTTTCTCTAACCTTTTATGTGAAGCGATAGCCAGTTTTTCATTAATTGTATTTGTAGCAGCACTTTTAAAATATTATAACCATCAGTGGGTAACAGTAGATATTCCTTATGTTTTTGGTTTTGCAGTATGGGCAATTGGCTTATCTTTAGGTGGGCCAACAGGTTATGCAATTAACCCTGCACGTGATTTTGGACCAAGAATTGCGCATAGCATTTTACCGATTGCTAATAAAGGCTCATCTGAGTGGTCATATGCTTGGGTTCCCATTATAGGGCCTGTCATTGGCTGTTTTTTCGGTATTTTATTTGCAAAATTACTATTTATTTAGGTTATTATATTTATGGGCTATCGTTTATCTAAGCTATATACAAAAACTGGTGATAAGAAAAAAACAAAAACAGCAACCAATCAAGTATTGATTAAAGATCATCCAAAAATCACGCTCAATGGTGAATTAGATGAGTTAAATTCATGGTTGGGTTTAATCCAAAGCTTTCTTCAATCCGATCAGAAAATAGTTTGTGAATTACTACTTACTCTACAGCATCAATTATTTGACTTTGGTGGAGAAGTTACATTGCCTGAGTATCAAAAAATTACTCAAGAGACAATAAATTATATAGAAAATAAAGTTGATCAGTTTAATGATCAATTACCACCTTTAAAAGAGTTTATTTTACCTGGAGGAAATCAGGCTGCATCATTCTGCCATGTGGCTCGAGCTGTATCTCGACGCTGTGAACGACATCTTGTCAGTTTATCTAGGTATGAAAGATTAAGTGAATATTTATTAATTTATTTGAATCGTTTATCTGATTTGTTATTTGTGTTGGCTAGATACTTAAATGTATCAAAAGACCAACCAGAGATATATTGGCAGAGTCACAGAACAATGAAATAAAATGAAGTCATATTAGATATATGCTATAATTTACTAAATAAAACAAGTATAAATAAAACAAGAAAGTAAATGAAAATAATTATTTTAGGTGCAGGTCAAGTTGGTACATCATTAGCAAAAAACCTTCAATATGATCATGATATTAGTCTTGTTGATGTTGATATGGATAAACTACAGCATTTACAAAATAAGTTTGATATCAAAACAATTTGTGGCTCTGGCGCACACCCTCATATACTTGATGATGCAGGCGCTATGGATGCAGATATGCTGATTGCGGTAACGAATAATGATGAAGTGAATATTGTTGCCTGTCAGGTAGCTTATAGTCTGTATAAAACACCAATGAAAATTGCAAGATTAAGAAATAAAAATTTTGGTCGTTATCCGCAATTATTTGATAATGATCATATTCCAATTGATTTAATTATCAATCCAGCAGATTTAGTTACACGACGTATGGTGCGTTTAGTAGAGCATCCTGGTTCCTTTCAAGTATTAGATTTTGCTAATAGCCAAATCCATATGGTTGAAGCTGCCATTAATATTGGTTCGAGTTTAAATGGCATTAGTATTCGTGAATTTCGTCAAGATTTACCATTAAATGTTGATGCGAGAGTCGTTGCAATTTTTCGCGGTGGCTCGATGATTGAGTTTGATGCTGATACGATATTAAGGGCTTTTGATACCGTCTTTTTTGTTTGTGAAGCTTCAAAAACACAGAAAATATTAGCACTATTTCAACCGCAACAAAATAAAATTAAGCGTATATTTGTCGCAGGTGGTGGTAATATTGGTATGTATTTTGCAAAACAATTAGAAGAGCATTATAGTTGCAAACTGATTGAGCGTGATGCAAAGCGATGTTACAAAGCAGCTGAATATTTAAATGAAACTATTGTCTTAGCAGGTGATGCTGCAGATGCAGAGTTACTACAGAATGAAAATATTGAAGATACCGACCTTTTTTGCGCAGTGACTAATGATGATGAGGCAAACATTATGTCAGCAATGCTTGCTAAGCGTTTAGGTGCTAAAAGTACTATTGCTTTAGTCAATCATATGAGTTACGCCGAATTAATTGATGATGGCCATTCAATTGATAGAGCATTATCTCCTCAGCGTATTACCATTGGTGTGATCCTAACGCATTTGCGTAAAGGGGATATGGTTAGTGTTTATTCTATGCTTGGTGGAAGTTGTGAAGCAATTGAAATTGTTGCTCATGGAAGCAAAGAAACATCATGTGTTATTGGTAAAAATATTGGTCAATTAGATTTACCTGCTTCTGTTCGTTGTGGCGCTTTATATCGTGATAATGAAGTGATTGTGGCTCACGATGATGTAGAAATTCAATCAGGTGATCACTTGATTGTCTTTGTTGCTAATACTCGAGATATTCCAACGATAGAAAAACGTTTTCAAGTAGCACCAGTATTTGTATAGTTTTAGTTGTGTGTGGTATCACTAGATGATGTGCTATGAGTGATCAGTTGATTTTTTGTAAGTGGTTTTGCTAGTAAATAGCCTTGCATTAAATTGCATTCTAATGACTGTAGCATATTATATTGTTCTATTGTTTCTATACCCTCAGCTATGATTTGCATATTTAAATTGTGAGTAAGTTGTATAATCCATTTAACAATAATATAGACATTAAAATCATCTGTTATCTTATTAATAAACTCCATATCTAGTTTGAGTATATCAGCAGGTAAATTACTTAAACGGCTCAGTGAAGAGTGGCCTTTACCAAAATCATCAATAGCAATTCTAAAGCCATACTTTTTTAATTCATTTAAAGCATATAATGTAGTCTCATGACATGAAAATAGAGATGTTTCAGTAATCTCTAATATAATCTTATGGGGATTAATACCATAATACTCTATTAAACTAAGCATTTTTTTACGGTTTGATGTATCTTCTATCAATTTAGTTGAGATATTAATAGAAAAGAAATAATTTCTGTATCGTTTGATTAAACTTCTAATTTCATTTAAAGCCATCTTAAATGTATAAAATCCAAATTGAATAACTAAGCCTCGTCTTTCAGCTACTGAAAGAATATCACTTGCATGGATTGGTTTATCAAAGTCTATTTTTGATCTAATTAATAACTCCACTCCCTTAATTGATTGAGTTTTATTGGCTACTTGATAAATAGGTTGATAGTGGAATGTGAAGTTTTGCTCAAATGGTTGTAGTATTGCATCATAAATTATTTCATTTTTTATATAATTTTGGTATAGTTCATCGGAAAAAATAACATACTGATTTCTGCCTAATTCTTTTGCTTTATAAAGTGAGATGTCGGCACTGCGTTCTAACATTGCAATGGAGTCTCCAGCACCAGGGCAGGATGCAATGCCAAGACTTAAGCTTATTCTAACTTGATAATGCCTAATTGATATTTCAGAAGCAATTGAATTTAAAATACGTCGTGCAATTAACTCTACTTCATTACTTGTATATAGTCCTGTGACTAAAATAGCAAATTCATCACCACCTATTCGTGCAATAGGGTATTGTTTAAATTTTTCTTTAAAAATTGATGAGATATACTTCAAAACCTCATCTCCCATATGGTGACCATATTTGTCATTAATTTGTTTAAAATAATCAATATCACAAAGAATAATTGACAAATATTGCTTAGACTGTTTGGCTTTATGCAGCTCTTTTTCTGCTAAATATTTAAATGATTTTCTATTGAATAATCCAGTTAAACTATCTAATTGGTTCTTTTTGTTTAAAATTGAAATAAGGCGTCCACGTTTAATTTCAAGATTATAATTACTAAGTAATAACTGGTGGTTTTGCCTATGAAGTGTAACTAAAAATAAGTAGTAAATTAGTGCTAAAGTAATCACTGCGATATTATTAGGACTAGCAATTAAAAGGTTTGTTATTAATACTGAAAGTATCATCGGCAAGCTAAAAGCCAGATAACATGCTTTAGAGGAGGCCATCGATACAATACTTGCAGCTGAGATACCTGTTAATAGTAAGATGGTTAACATTTGTTGGGATTGATTATTGGCATCATAATAAAACCAATAGACCCAAGCCCATAAAATACCAGTTACAAATATACTAACTAACTGAATATAATAAGCATATTTGTAATTTAGCTGTTTTGAATAGTAACCAGATAAAAAGCGGCTTAATACAGCTAAAATCATTAATGAAAACCAAATAGATGTTGATACAGTCAAAAGATGAACATTTGGTAGCAAATAAATAAAAGCAATTGCTAAAGCTAGATTATAAAAGCTAGTATGAACAGAGTTTTTAAATAAGACTCCCTGCATTTTTTTTTGAATTTCAAGCTGTGAAGTATTCATAATGGCATCTTTGAACTTAAAAAAATAATTTAATATCTATATATAAAAGCATAGAATATTATTTTGTATATTGTTAGTTTTTTAATTAAAAAGATCTATTTTCAATCCATTGAATCAAGTCAGCTAATATCTGGCTTTTAGGTAAGAGGCTTGTAGCAAGATAAGCTTCTTTAAATGTTTCTCTTAGTAGGGTTTGGCTTTGTTCAAGGCCAAGTAAATTTGGGTAGGTTGCTTTATTATGAGAAAAGTCACTGCCTTGCGGTTTTCCTAATATTTCAGTTGTTGATGTAATATCTAAAATATCATCTTGAATCTGGAATGCTAGTCCTAGTGATAAGCCAAGAGTTTTAAGTGAGTCTCTGTAGGATTCATTGTTAAATTCCCTAGAGAATATTAATCCAAGCTCTAGTGCTGCTGTAATTAGCTTAGCTGTTTTAAGTGTGTGAATATGTTTTAGTGTTTTAAAGTCTATTTTTTTATTTTCAGATTGTAAATCTAATACTTGGCCTGAGACCATATCATTTGCAGCTAAGCTTAATGAACGGATGGCGAAGAGTACTTGTTCTGATAAGATATCATAGTTTTTGATAACTGGGTTGGTTAAAATACTAAAGGTTAGTGATTGCATTAGATCACCAGCAAGTATTGCAGTGGCTTCATCAAACTGAAGGTGGCAAGTTGGTTTGCCACGTCTTAATGCATCATCATCCATAGCTGGTAAATCATCGTGTACTAAAGAATAGGCATGAATCAACTCTATTGCACTAGCAGCATAATCTAATGCTTGAATATTCGCATTAAAGATTTCACCTGAAAAATAAACTAAGATAGCACGAATACGTTTGCCTCCATTTAATGCTGAATATAAAAGCGCTTCTTTTAAATAAGGGGCATGAATTTCTTGATGGCTAAGGCATTCACTTAAAAATTGATTTATGCGTTTAGTATAAGGTTTTATAAAGTCTTCCATAAGTATTTTAGGCATCGATTAATTGGCAAGCTAAATCAAACTGGTGTTGAAGTGCGCCTTGGTTAGATTTGACAACGTGATAAGCATTTGCACCAAGTGTATTACGTTGTGATTGATTTTGAAAAAGATTTAATAAGTGATTGGTTAATGACTGGATATCTTCAACAATAATCAATGCATTTGCATCAAGTAGTGTTTGTGTGATCTCAGCGAAGTTGAAGGTATGAGGGCCACTTAATACAGGTAGTACTAAAGCAGCAGGTTCAAGTGTATTATGACCCCCTCGCTTAATTAAGCTGCCACCAATAAAAGCAATATCACTTGCTTTTAATAAGCACATCATTTCTCCCATCGTATCACCAAGATAAGCTTGAGTTTGCTCTAAAATAGGTTCATTTTTACTGCGTCTAGCTGTCTTAAACGCCTTATTTAATAAGTCATAGACAGTATCAAAGCGTTCAGGGTGTCGAGGTACATGAATTAGCAAAGCATTAGGAATTTTATTTAAAATATTTTTATGTGCTTGGATGATAACTTCATCTTCCCCTGGGTGAGTTGAAGCAGCAATCCAAACAGGTCTGTTATTAAAAGTATGCTTTAATGCTAAACCTTGCGACTCCATTTCCTGTGAAATTTGTATGTCATATTTTAAGCTACCAGTAATTTGTAATTTTTTATCCTCAAGTCCAAGCTTTAAAAATCTTGTGCCATCGGTTTTGTTTTGGACGGCAACAATGCTTAATTGATTTAACATCTTTTTAGTTAATTTTGAAATTTTTTGATAACCAGTAGCTGATTTTTCAGATAGGCGAGCGTTGGTTAGCATAACAGGGATATTGTGTTTATCACATAGATAAAGTAAGTTTGGCCATAATTCTGTTTCCATGATAATAAGACATTGAGGTTTAGTACGTTTTAAGAAAATATTTAAACAAAAGCTGATATCATAAGGTAAATAGCAATGGTTAACTTGTGGAAAATCATGATAGATTTTAGTAACTTGCTCGCTGCCTGTTACTGACATTGTTGTGATTAAAAACTGTTTATTAGGGTATTTATGGAGGAGTTTTTTAACTAATGGCGCAATAGCAAGTGTTTCGCCCATTGAAACAGAATGAATCCAAATTGGCTTATCAAGTTGTAATGGGCTGAACCCTAAACGTTCTAAATTACGTTTACGGTATCCTGGGCTTAAGCGACTTCGCCATAGATTTTTTAAAAAAATAAATGGCAGTGCAATGATAAATAAAAGATTATAAAACAATCGCATAAAGTAATAAAGCATATAAGTATCTATTATTTAGTTAACCAATCTAGATAAAGTTTGACACCTTCTTCAACACGCTTAAAAGGTGCTTTATAGCCAACAGCTCTTAATTTAGAAATATCTGCTTGAGTAAATGATTGGTAATGACCTTTTAGATGCTCAGGAAAATCAATATATTCAATTTCACCGTGACCAAAATATTTAATAACAGAATTTGCAATATCATTAAATGGCTGACTTCTGCCTGTTCCAAGGTTATATACGCCAGATAATACTTGAATATCTTCAAGCATTTTAGCTTTTTTAGCTTGATCATAAAACCATAAATTGACATCGACAACATCACCAACATAAATAAAGTCACGTGATTGCTCGCCTGCGTTATAACCATCATAAGCACCGAATAATTTGACTTTATCGGTATCTTTAATTTGATTGTAATGATGAAAAGCCACAGAAGCCATTGATCCTTTATGTGATTCTCTAGGTCCATAAACATTAAAATAGCGGAAGCCAACAACTAAACTTGTCGTTTCACCAAGCACATTATAGCGAACGTATTGATCAAATTGAAATTTTGAAAAACCATACACATTAACAGGTAGTTCATTTGCACGCTCTTCTTTAAATGATTCGCTATTACCATAAGTTGCAGCACTTGAAGCATATAGAAAAGGAATGCTACGACTTAATGCAAAATGAAGTAAGACCTTTGAATATTCAAAGTTATTTTGCATCATATAACGGCCATCCCACTCAGTAGTAGCAGAGCAAGCACCTTGATGGAAAATTGCTTCAATTTCAATATCATCATACATACCATCTAATAAATCATTTAGGAAATCATCTTTATCTAAATAATCATTGAAATCGCAGTCTGCTAAATTACGAAATTTATGCCCATCTTTTAAGTCATCAACAACTAAAATATCAGTAATGCCTCTAGCATTTAATCCTTTTACTATATTACTACCAATGAAGCCTGCACCACCGGTTACTATAATCATAATTTATATACCTTTTTAGAATTTATTCTTACTATCTGTTATAAAGCTAACGAGCATACTATCAAATTTTTTGAATTACGTCATCATGACGTGTTTTTATTTTTATATTTACTGAAGTGTTTGAATGAAAGTTTTGTATAGTGTATTTAGTGATATATAAATAAATGGTATAAAAACTTGATTGTAAAGTCTGATTATTATATGTTTGTATCTGTTTTGGTGGGTTGCACTTCTATATTTATCATCAAAGCAACATAAAAATTAATTAACTAATCAATAGTTAAGGGGATTGCTATGCCTAGTCTAGTACAAACAGGTGATGAAGGGGTTCATAAGACCTTTGCATTGTTAAAAGGGGATGATAGAGAAAATATTTGTGGAATTTTAAAAGCTAAGGATAAAGAAGGAAGAAGTGATTTTCATAGAGAAAATGCTTTGTATACATCAGCAGGACCTGAATTACAAGGGATGTTATCGCCACAATTACCAATTACAGACGGAACTCTTATAACACAATTAGATCAAGCTGTTGGACATCAATTAAATGATCGTGAAAGACAAGAATATGCTATGTGTGACTTATTTCCTAATTCAGAGACATTAGATAAGAAAATGGCTAATTCATTAGACCCTTTAGAAGCTACGCTTATAGCAGATGCAATTATGAAGCTACATATTAATTGCTTAAGGGAGGGTTTTACACAACGTGATAATCATGCAAAAAATATACTATTAGTAGCTGAAGGTAATGGTAGCTATAGCGCTAAATTTATTGATTTGGGTAAAGGCCGTTTAAGTTTTGGTCATGGAAATTATAGTCATAATAGTACAAAAGATTGCTTGCATGATTTGGAATATATGGTACTACAAAAAGATCATAGAGCTGGTGATAGTTTAATGCGTACGCTACGCAAGTCAGGTAATGAAAAGATGCAAAAACATTATCCAATGCATAAAATATTAGAAAATATAGATCCAAGTGGTGAATCAGTCAAATTCTTTGAAAACAGAGTAGGTAGTGTTCTTAAAGATTTAAAGTCGCAAAATTTACAAGATCCAACTGTAAGAAATGAAGCTTCAGATCAACTTCATCATGCATGGAATGAGACATTAGGTTTTGCCCGTAGCCAAGTTCGTAAACAAGAATTTCAACCTACAATGCCGTTTATTGATATAGAGATGACGGATAAACATTCACAACCTGCAGTAGTAGCAGGCAATGATTAACAAGCGCTAATTTGTGAGAGAACACAAATTATTTTGCATTGCTTGTTGCTCATCTTCCTGTGCTAGAAATAGCTTTGGGGGTGTATGATTAACTTTATTTGCAAGTTCTTGTTTAAAAGCATGATTTAAAGGTGATATATAGTTTGCATATGTTTTACCTTCATGGAATGTAGTGACTTGATGTAGGTGATTATAATCTCTGATAGATTGTTTAGTGTCGCTAGTAAACATATCAATAATAAGATTAAATTCATTATTATCAGTAGATTTTGTATATTTTTTCATTTTAAATCAAATATAATATAATTAAACATAAATTTTATGCTAGCTAAATACTGCTATTAAATAAACAGTTATTGATACGATTTATATTGCAAGAAATCATACTGAATAACTAATTATAAATCTGATTATTAAGTAAGCTGTTGATGCTACAAAAAGTATTAAATTATGTCTATTTTGATTTTTTAATGTTCAAAAAATTCTCCTATAAAATATATGATGTTCTTATATCTGATTATTTTTATTTTAGTAGTGCTTAGTTAAATGGTAATATTTAGGAGATAGCAAAATGTATAGTGAGCATGATAATGAAAGTAGCTTAGTTAGTACCTATCGTGAATATGAAACAAAGCATATGATTGGTAAAGTTCTTATGCGAACACGTGATGAAGAACTTGTCACTAAAGCGATGGATTGGATTGAAAGGAATAGTGAGCGATATGAAGATAGCTATTCAGCAGGTAAGCAGTTTGATCAAGCTATTGAAATGATTAATGAAAAATCTGAATATGCTGAATTTATGAATCGATTATATCAAGCATTTACGGTGGCATTAAAGCAAAATGCCATAGTGGCATTTGAGGAATTTAGGGCAGTAAATACGATTTGTCAAAACTGCATTATTGCTGAAAAAGAAAGGTTAGATACTCCAACTATACAGCCAGTTAGAATTTTTGAAACAGCTAGTTCTAATAAGAATGAAAATAGTGGTTCTTGTATCATACTTTAAGCGTTTTGTTAAATGAGCAATTACTGGGTTTTGTGTTGTGTAGGTATATTGCATAGATGCAATAGAGAGTAAGGTTGTGTAACTGCTCATTTATGAAGCAATAATACATAAATAAAGTGGAGTTGTCAAGCATAAAGTTTCAACAAGTTTAATTTTTATGGTACTTTGTGCTTAAATATGGTCATCAGCAATCGATATTCCATTATTAGTTGCAACATAGAGGTTACTTCCAGCAACGAATGTATTATAAAGCAAATTATCACTTAACCCTTGATCCGTTGTTTTATTATTCCAAATAATTCCATTATCTTCAGAGTAAGATAAGCCTTTGTTTGTTGAAGCATAAATATGTTTACCGACAGCATAAATACCATAGACTAGGTTGCTGGCTAAACCATTTGTTTGTTTGTAGTTGGTAAAATAGTTACTGTTAGTTGTTAAGATAGAAACTCCAGTTTGTGTCGCGACATAGACAGCATTTTCATTAACAAATACATCATATGTGATGTTATTCGCAAGGTTGCTATTAGATGCGTTTTTTACATTCCAAGTACTTGCATTATCATCTGAGATAAATAGCCCATCACTATTAGTTGTAGCATATAGGGTATTGTTATAATAAAATAGTCCATTAATAATCTCAGAATCTAAATGATTATAATCAGTTTTAACCTCCCAAGTACCGCTATGGTTTTCTAGAATGGATAGACCTTTTCCAGTGCCAACATAAAGTGTATTATTAGCAAACACAACTGATTTGGTATCATTAGAGATTAAGCCTTCGTTTGTTGTTATGTGTGACCAAGTTTGTCCTAGATCATCAGAGATATAAAGACCATTTGCATAAGTTGCTGCATAAATTGAGTTACCATTAACATAGATGCTATTAATGTACTCATTAGATAAGCTAAATTGCCAATTAATTCCATTATCAGGTGATATAGCAACACCCTGGCTTGTTGCGACATACAGTGTTTTACCAATCGCTATTATTTTTTTGATCGTTAAGTTGTTTAAATCAGTTGGGCTTGTAAAGTCTAATCCTTCGGTTGTCGTCACATCAATACCTGAATTTGTTGCAACATAAAGATTGCTTCCTAAGACTGAAACTTGCCACAGTTGACTGTTTGTTAAACCATTAATTACATTTTTAAGCGTAAAAGTCTCACCATTATCATAGGATATATAAAGTCCTTGATTAGTTGAGGCATATAGTATGCCATTAGTATATTTAAGTGAGTATACTTTTACTCCACTTAAGATCGTTTGAAAGACAAGATCTTGAAGATTTTGAATATCAGTAGTATCAACCTCTACTTTAGATAGTCCTTTATCTGAGGCAACATAAATAGCATTGTCGGTTACTAGTGTATCAAATAATGCATTACTTAAAAGTCCATTGTCGGTTGTAATTGAAAGCCAGTTTTTCTTATTGGTTTCACCTAGATCATTTGTAACAGAGAGACCACTATCTGTAGTAACATATAATATACCATTAACAACAGAGACGCTGTTGGTTGCATTACTTAAAATGCCATCATTAGTCGTAAAGCTTGTAAAATGCTCACCGTTATCGCTTGATATAGACAAACCATTAGCTGTTGCAGCATAAATAATGTTATTAACATCTAAGGCAACTTGTAGTACTTTATTGTCAGAAAGCCCATTAGCAGTTGTTTTATTATTCCAGCTTTTGCCTTGATCATTTGAGATTGATAAACCATTTTCAGTTGAGGCATAAATAGAACCATTTTTACTAAAAACAGTGTAGACTTTATCAGCACCAAGTTGATTATTTTCATGGTTACTAATGGTGAAATGATGACCATAATCAGTAGAAATATAAACACCACTTCCACCACTGGCTGCATAGAGAATATTATTATCTTTGCTAATATCATATATTGTTGTTGTCGGTAAGGAACTACTAATATGTCGATAGCTATTATCAGTATTTGAAATAGCTAAATTTGAATTAGTAGCCGCATAGATAATGTTGTTCTTTATATAAAGATCGTTGATATACGCATTAGCATTGTAACCAACACCACGATCCTTATACCAGGTAGTTCCTCCATCAGTTGAAATAGATAAATATTGAGAAGTGCCAGCATAAATAACACCATCTACTACTTCAATTGCATAGATGGCATTTTGACTTAAGCCGTCGTCAGTTGTTTTACTTATCCAAGTATCAGTTTGACTATTGTAGATTGATAAGCCACTGTCAGTGCCGGCATATATATTATCATTTGAATCTACAAATATTCGATTGACATTGTTGCTAATTAGTCCATCTGTTGTTTTAACTACTTTTATCACGTTATCATTTTGATCGAGTATGGCAATACCGTTACTGGTTGCAAGGTAGATATAGCCTTTATTATCAAGAAATACATCACGAATGCTCTGACTTGGTAGGTTATCTTTAGTTGTTTTATTAATAAAGCTTCCATCTGGTTTTGAAATGCTTAAGCCTTGATTAGTAGCCAGATAAATTTTATTTTGGTTGTCTGCAAACCGACCAATTGCAATGCGGTTGACTGCGTTTGATCCCAAGCCTTCATCTGTAGTCTTTATCTCAAAAGTCTTGCCTTGGTCAGTTGAAATGGCTAAGCCTTTGTTTTGTTGAGACAGATAAATGGTGTTATTACTGACAATAACATCTTTAAATTGGTTTGTGCTAAGATGATTAAACGAATTAGCTGTAATAATATTCCAAGAATTACCATTATCAGAAGATATACCTAAGCCAGCAGATGTAGCAACATAAATTTGATTGTTATCAGTTATATCAATTCCTTTAATAACAGGGGAAGGTAGATAATTAATGGTTTTTTCTAAATGATCTGGGATTTGATAGAATTCATTATAGCCATTAATTTGTAATGATTTTATAACGCTTTGTGAACCAGTTGCAGATAGAATAAGTTCATCAGTTGATTGATAAGGATAATCAATATCACTTGAGTCATAATTTAAAGTGTATTGGCAACTTTTACCTGGTGCTAAGGTTGTATCGCTATCACATGAACTTAAATAAAGAACTTTTGCTAAATGATTATCTTCACCAGAGATCAGTAAATTTAAATCACTAACTGTATAGTTTTGATTATTTGTAACGGTTACGGTAAGATTTTTATTTGCATTGCTATTTGCAATAATATGATCAGTCGATAAAGAAACATTTAAAGCACTAGGTGTATATGCATCTAGTTGAATAGCTTGCTCATTTGCATTATCGGCTGTTATTGTAATAGATTGGCTACCATATGAATTCGGTGATTGATCAGCATTAAGCACAATCTGACAGCTACTATCTGCAGATAGATTAATGTTACATGTATTTTGAATTACTGAAACACCTGATATTTGGGGTATTTGAATCGTTAGGTTATAGATAGTAGCGCTAGTATTATTTTTGATTGTGATGGTTTGGCTGTCATAAGGCAGTAGTGTAAATGTTTGAGGTGTGATGTCAAATTCTGGTCTTTTGATCGAAATTGCGTATTGACCCATTAAAACTGCATCTTTTGACGTGACTAATAGGTTAGCATCAGTACTGACTGCATTATTTGAGGCAGTTAATTCTACAGTACAATATTCATTTGGTGATAAGATACTATTACATGTACTATTTAAGAAGCTTAGTTGTTGATTGTCAGAGCTAAATGTGTTATTTGAGACATCAACTTCGGTGTTTGTATCATTAACAAGCTTAAGGATTTTTTTGCTACCACTGCCAATAGAGAGTTCATCATTGCCATTTTCATCAAGCAGCTTTAGTTCTTCTACTATTAAATGATCAGACTGACTGATAATTTTACCATCTGTATCAGTTGCGTTAACTGTATAATTGAGTGTTTGATTGATAATATTTATGGAATTTTCATTTGGTATTAACGTAATTTGACAAACATCAGCTGTTGTAAGTTTGCTACAGTGATCTGAGTATGTAATATTAAAATCTTTGTTGTAATTAGTATTGTCAAATGTAAATGCTATATCAGATGCAGTTTCATTATTTGTACTTGTTAGTGAAAAATTTTGAGCAGGTTGAGACTCTAAAGTAACATTAATTGTCATTTGACTACCTAGTACTGCTTCGTTATCACTAATTAAGGATAATTGTGCCGGCGTGTTATCGCTTGCATCTGATGATGAGTTATTATCTATATCACTATGACAGGCGCTAGTGATTAAAATAAAAGATGTTAATGGAAAGTAAAGAAAGAATTTTATTATCTTATAATTGTTTTTCATTGTTATTCTCTTTATTTTTATTATTTTATTTATGGGCAGATTATTGGATATGTGTTGTGTAGGTATTGCATGTAACGCAATGAGGGTGAGGAGTGCAACTGCCCATTTGTGAAGCAATGCTACATATTTTGTGTTTTGTTGTCAAGAATAAAAATAAAAAACATAGAAAATATATTTAAATTTCAAAAATAATAACGTTTAAAATAAAAGAAGAACTCTAGGCTGATTTATACCTAGCAGAGAAATTAACAGTGCTTTGGCGTGTACTATTGCTTAAATTGATCTTTAAATAGTCTAACTTGGTTAATTTGTTCTTTAATTAAGGCATCACCTAGTGCCTTACCTTTAAAACCTCTTTCAATAAGGGGTTGAGTTGAAACTTTCATAATGGAATTTTTAGCTCCTCTTAAGAAGTCCATTTGAGGGTAAGGATGATTTTCAAACCCTGTGCGCCCACGGCTATCGGCAAAACAAGCCATTAAAAAATCCTCAAAGCGATTTGGATGTTTTAATGCAGATAAATGATGAAATAAATCAACAATACTCTTAGGCCGTAATTCAAATGCTTTATGGCAATGGGTGTGATATTTAGCAACAAGTATACCTAATTGTTCAAAGCGTTTTGGAATGCGTAGGCGATAGCATAGCTGCATAACCAATTCAATACCACGTTTTTCATGGCCAATATGTTTTGGCCAAAGCGACTCAGGTGTTGTACCTTTTCCAAGGTCATGAACAAGAGATGCAAATCGTGCTTCTTCAGATAAACTAAGTTTAGCCGCTTGATCAAGCACCATCATTGTATGAATACCACAATCAATTTCAGGGTGGTGTATTTTAGGCTGAGGGATACCAAATAACTGATCAACTTCAGGAAATAATTGTTTTAAAGCACCAATTTGTCTTAATATTTCAAAATAAGCAGACGGTGTGGGGCTATTGAGCGCTTTCAGTGTTTCTTGCCATATCCGTTCAGCTGATAGATAGTGTAACTCATCAGATGAAGTAATGGCAGTCATTAAGGTAATTGTTTCATCAGCAATTGAAAAACCTAAATGTTTAAATAAAGCATAAAAACGTGCAACACGTAAAACTCTTAATGGGTCTTCACTAAATGCATCACTGACATGACGAAGTACTTTATGGTTGATATCATTAATACCATTGTATGGATCAATTAGCGTACCATTTTCATCTTCTGCCATGGCATTAATGGTTAAGTCGCGGCGCTTTAAGTCTTCTTCTATTGAGATATCTTGATTTGTTTTAAAAGTAAATCCATGATAGCCTCGGCCAGATTTTTTTTCTGTTCGAGCAAGTGCATATTCTTCTTTTGTTTGCGGGTGTAAAAATACGGGAAAGCTTTTACCAACAGAGATAAAGCCTTCTTTTCGCATAATATTGGGTGTTGCACCAACAACCACCCAGTCTTTATCTGTAATTTCTAATTGCAGATATTTATCCCTTACTGCACCACCAACTAAGTATATTTTCATAATGATCTAATTAAATTTTGCTTCTTTAGAAAGCATAGTATAAACCTTTGCAGAGCGCGTGCAATAACTTGAGTTATCGACAACTTAGGTTTAAACTCGACTCATTAAACTGTTGATGAATTGTAATTTGTATAAATTTAAGGCTGCAAATGTCAGATAAAACATCTAAATTGGAAAAAAAAGCTAAACATATAAAGAAAAAACATAAAAAAAACGAGCCAATAAAACCAAGTGGCTGGGCATTGTATCGGCGACTATTATGGGATGTCAGAGGTATGATGGGATTATTGGTGATTTCTGTCATCGGTAGTATTATGTATTCTGCAGCTGACTCTTATAGTATTTATTTATTAAAACCGATTTTAGATCAATGGCCAAAAGGTGGTGTCGATACAACTGATACGATATTTCAGTATTTACCTCTAATTATTATTGGTCTTTTGGCAGTTAGAGGCTCAGGCGCTTTTCTTTCGAGCTATTATATGGGGCGTTTAAGTGCGATGATTGTGATGAATTATCGTGTGAAAGTTTTTAATAAGTTTTTGACACTGCCAGCATCCTATTATGATAAAAGAACAACTGGGCAATTATTATCAAAAATGTTGTATAATGTTGATCAAATTACATCAGCGACAAGTAGTGCCTTAATTACTATTTTCCAGGATGGTGCGTTTGCAATTGGTCTATTGGTCGTTTTATTTGTAACTAGCTGGAAATTATCTTTGTTTATCTTTATTGCAGCACCATTTTTAGCCATTTTTATTACTTGGGTATCTAAGCAATTTCGAAGACTTAGTAAAAATACGCAAAAAGCGATGGGCTCTGTGACTCATGTTGCTGAAGAAACAATTAAAAGTTATCGAGAGATTCGTATATTTGGTGGTCAGCAATATCAGTCACGCCATTTTTATAAGCATGCCTATTATACATTTACACAACAACTTAAAGTACGCTTAATTGATTCTATATCATCACCATTAATTCAAATGGTTGGTGCTGTTATTTTAGCGTTAGTTATCTATTTGGCGTTGGATGTAGATACGTCACATCAATGGCTATCAGCTGGTTCTTTTGCTGCTTTTATCTCTGCTATGCTAGCATTATTGAAACCAGTGAAAAATTTAACCAATGTTAATTCAACCATTCAAAAAGCATTAGCTGCAGTTGAGGATTTATATGAGTTAATGGATACTGAAGATGAGACTGATAAAGGAACTAAAACAGTTTCTAAAGTTAAAGGTCAAGTTGTATTTGATAATGTTTCTTTCAGTTATGAAACAGAAGAGAAAAAACAAGTATTAAACCGTATTAGTTTTTCAGTAGAGGAAGGTAAGACGGTTGCACTGGTTGGTCCTTCAGGTGGTGGTAAGTCAACATTAGTAAGCTTAATTCCAAGGTTTTATAATCCTTCTTCAGGTAAGATTTTAGTTGATGGTGTTGATATTAATGACTTAACACTTGAAAATTTACGTTCGCATATTTCATTTGTTTCTCAACATGTTTGCTTATTTGATGATACTTTATTTCATAATATTGCTTATGGTAAAAATATGAACGCAACTGAAGATGAAGTTATTCATGCTGCAAAAGCAGCACAAGCCTATGAGTTTATTCAACGTTTGCCGGCTAAATTAGGTACAGTTGTTGGTGAAAATGGCATGAATTTATCGGGTGGTCAACGCCAACGTGTAGCAATTGCTAGAGCTATTTTAAAAGATGCACCGATATTAATTTTAGATGAAGCAACTTCAGCATTAGATAATGAATCAGAGCGTTTGGTACAAAAAGCGCTGGATGAGTTAAAGTCAGGTAGAACAACATTTGTGATTGCTCACCGTTTATCAACGATTGAAACTGCAGATGAAATTATAGTGATTAATGAGGGAAAAATTATTGAACAAGGAACGCATCAGAATCTATTAGCTAAAAATGGATTATATGCTCAACTACATGCTCAAGCTGAACATAGTGGTGACCTTATTAATTAATATAAAAATAAGGTGGTATAAATGGAGTCTTTTTTTCTCAAGCTTTGGTATCGAAAAAAAGTTAGTTTCTTAAGTTTATTATTATTGCCAATTGCTTGGTTTTTTTGGCTTATTAGCAAATTGCGCCATTATTATTATACACACATAATTAAACCTAAAGATGTGCGAGTGCCTGTTATCGTTGTGGGTAATATTACTTTAGGTGGTGTGGGAAAAACGCCTTTAGTGGCAGCGATTTATAAAAATTTAGTCAAAAAAGGCTATAAACCAGCAATCATATCACGTGGTTATGGTAGAAAATCTAAAAAAGATAGGCTTGTTACAGATAGTGCTACAAGTAGACTCGTTGGTGATGAGCCATTAATGTTATATCAAATGTTGCAATGCCCAATTGCAGTGGCAGCAAAACGTACAGATGCTTTAGATTTAATTTATCAGTGTCATCCTGAGGTTAATATAGTAATTAGCGATGATGGGCTACAGCATTATAAATTAAAGCGTGATGTTGAAATTGTAGTTATCGATGCTAAACGTCAACTAGGCAATGGTTTAATTTTTCCAGCAGGTCCTTTACGAGAAGGTAAATCAAGATTAGAGCAAGTTGATTTTGTGATTTATAATGGCAAACCTTGCAAGCAATTAGTAGATAATTATTTCATTATGATGCTTAAACCAAGCTATCTTATAAATATCAAAACGGCTGAAAAGCGTTTAGCTTCTGAGGTAATTGCAGATACCATTTATGCAGTAGCTGGTATTGGTAATCCACAACGATTTTTTAATACATTAGAAGGTATAGGATATAAAGTAATACAAAAGCCGTACCCTGATCATTACCAATATAAAAAAGAAGATTTAATGTTTTCTTCTAAATTGCCGGTTATTATGACAGCAAAGGATGCTGTTAAATGTAAAGAAATTGCAGATGATAATAATTGGTATTTGGCCGTAGAAACAATAATAAATGAAGACTTTTTCAGATTATTGTCAGATAGAGTATAATAATCAAATATTTTATAACTAAATCTATGGTTGATAAAGATTTTACTTGTAAATATTAGTTTATTATTTAAGCGATTTCATATAGACTTGTCTCCTAATAATCAATACTTAGAATAATATTAATTAAATTTTTGTTGAGAATAGTGATGATAAAAAGATTTCTAAATCATCCTGTTGCGCTTGTGGTTTGTTTTTTAACTGAGATGTGGGAGCGCTATGGGTTTTATGTGATTCAAAGCTTATTAGCGTTATATTTGACTTCTCATTTAAGTTTAAGTGATCGTTATACTTATACTCTGGTTGGCTCATTTACTGCATTAACCTATATCTCACCAATTGCAGGTGGCTGGATAGCTGATCGATTTTTGGGTCAGAAAAAAGCTGTATTGGTTGGTGCGAGTGTTTTATTTATTAGTTATTTAATATTAACGATAGATAGTTCCATTCATTGGCTTATGTTTGCACTAGGAGGTATTGCTGTTGGTACAGGTTTATTAAAACCAAATGTGTCATCTATTTTAGGCAGACAATATCAACCAGGTGATCCCAAACGTGATAGTGGCTTTACCATATTTTATATGGGCATTACCTCAGGTATTATTTTAGGGACAACAATACCGATTAAGTTAAGCGAGTATTTTGGTTGGAAATTAAGCTTTTTGAGTGCGGCATTTGGTTTAGTCATTGCGTTTTTGGTTTTTCTTATTGGTTCAAAAAAATTCAAATTAATTGATTATGCTCAAATTGAAGGGCAAAGCATAGTTAATTTTATTTATGCATTAATTAGCATTATGCTCATGTGGGGTATTTTTTATGCCATAATGATTAATACTGACCTTGCAACATTATTTTTTGTGATCATTGTTATGATTGCTATAGGCTTTGTTTTATCAGTGGCTTATAAAGAGGAAGGGCTACAAAGAAGAAAGACTTTGGCATTTTTATTATTATGTATTATCTCAGTGATGTTTTGGTCATTCTATTTTCAAATGTTTATGTCATTAACTTTATTTATAAGAAGAGCAGTTGAACCAACAGTATTAGGTATTCAGTTTCCACCGCCTTACTATGTGGCGGTGGAAAGTGTTGGCATGATTGTATTTGGTATATTATTAGCGAGTTTGTGGGGGAAAATTAAGCAAGCCAATATTGCATTAGCTGCAGCGGTAAAATTTGTTATTTCAATGGCATTTATGTTTTTAGCTTATTTATTGATATGGTGTTCTATGTTCCATCAAGGGCATCATTTATCAGGGCTAATTAATCCAAATTTGATTTTAATTGCCTATTTAACGATTTCAATAGCAGAACTTATGCTTTCACCCGTTGGTTTAGCGGCCGTAACACATCTAGCTAATCCAAAAGTTGTCAGCACAATGATGGGCGTTTTCTTTGTTTCACTAGGCGCTGGCGGTTACTTAGCAGGAAAGTTAGCAAGCCTAACGGCAATTAATCCAAATCAAACAGACCTTATACAAATTAAATCAGATTATGCAAGTGCCTTTTCACAGTTAACTTACTTTTCATTCGCTGCATTTATTATTACACTATTGTTATCTAGTATCATTTATTTATTGATGCGACGTTACTATCAAAATCACCAGTATAACGCGCTATCTCAAGTGAAGTTGGCTAAATACTCATCATGAGATAACGATTATCTCAATCAAATATGCGTATATGCTTAATATATGTTCCTCTTTCATCTATGTACCATTTTCATGTACATTTGTAAGAATGAAGATATTCAAGGTTTTTTTTACAAATGACTGGAGGGCTTAAATAATGGCTGAGAAAAAAGTGAAACAGTGTTCGGGGTCTGAAGCATTTGAAAGTATTGATAGTGACCAATCACAGTTCAATGATGAATTTGAGCAAGATGAAGTAGAGGTAGATGATCAAAATGATAGTACAGAAGAGGCTTCAACATTAGAGTGGGAACGTGATTTTTCCCAAGATGAAGTAGATGCGACAAAGCTTTATTTGCAAGAGATTGGCTATCAACCATTATTAAGTAAGGAAGAAGAGTTACACTATGCAACTAAGTCTCGTCAAGGCTGTGCAGAAAGTAAAAAGATCATGATTCAAAGTAATTTACGTTTGGTTGTGAAAATGGCTAAACGTTACCGCCCAAGAGGTGGTTTAACTTTTCTTGATTTGATTGCTGAAGGCAATTTAGGCTTAATTCGCGCTGTTGAAAAATTTAATCCAGAACTAGGTTGGCGATTTTCAACCTATGCAACTTGGTGGATTCGACAAAACATTGAACGAGCGCTTTTAAATTTACAGCGTACTATTCGTGTGCCAATTCATGTATTAAAAGAGCTTAATGTTTATTTAAGAGCGGCTAATGAATTAACTAAACAGCTAGATCATGAAGCCACTGTAGAAGAGATTGCTGAGTTTTTAGATCGTCCAGTAGAAGATATTAAAAAAATACTATCTTCAACTAAATATGTTGAATCATTAGATAAAGTTTATGATGACTCTAATCGTCCAGTGATAGAAACGGTTTCTGATGAAAATTCAACAACACCAGAAGAAGAGTATAATGATCAGGCAACAAAAGCATTTATTGAGCGTTGGTTAGATCAGCTAACTGAAAAACAACGCACAGTTTTGTCCATGCGTTTTGGTTTAAGAGGTTATGAGCCAAGAACACTGGAAGAAACAGGACATTTTATTGGCCTTACACGCGAGCGTGTACGCCAAATTCAGATGGATGCATTAAAAAAACTACGTATTTTAGCTAAAGATGATAATTTAGATGCAGATTTATGCCTTAGACAATGAAAATATGTAAACACGAATTAAAAACTGTGCAAGCGCAAAATTAATCATTGCCTTTATTAAATTTCATATGATACTCTTAAATCTCACGCATAAAATTAATATATAAACCTAAAGCGGGAGATTATATGGGTTTAGCTTCCCTAAGTAGTGATCGCTCAACAAATATGATGACAAAAATATGTAAGTTAAAAGGCTACGCTTGGCTAGTCATTTTATTAAGTGCTTTTCTTTTATTTTATAAATATGTAATGCAGGTTTTTCCATCACTGATTGTCAGTGATTTAAAATTACAATTTCATTTAACTTCTGCTGAGACTGGTTTCTTTGCAGGTATTATGCTTTATACAATTTTGGTTGTGCAGTTATTTTCAGGTGTTTTACTAGATCGATTTGGTGTTCGAAATTTAAGTAGCCTATCGATACTGATTTCAGCTTTTGGTGTTATTTTATTTGCAGTGACTAAAGTATTTTATGTTGCTGTAATTGCAAGAATATTAATGGGCGTAGGTGTTGCATTTGCGACAGTAAGTTATTTAAAAGCAGCGTCTATCTGGTTTGATGCAAGACGATTTGCCTTTGTTAGTAGTCTACTAGCCACAGCTGCAATGGCAGGAGCTATTTTTGGTCAAGCCCCTTTAGCTTATTTATTTGCCAATGTTGGTTGGCGTGATGGCTTAGTGATCTGTGGCGGTGTTGGTATTGTTATGGCTGTGCTATATTGGATTATTGTGCGTGATGATAATCCAAATCAAATCTCATCTGAAGAATATGAAAAAGATGCAAAAGCAACAGGAAAGCTATCATTTAAAGATATATTAGCAGTTTTTAAAAATCCAAATAATTGGTTATTAACAATTTATTCAGGTCTTGCATTTACTTCTATAGATGCATTTGCAGGGCTTTGGGGTAATGTTTATTTAAGAACTTTTTATGAAGGCTTAGATAAAGAAAGTGCAGCATTTGTTATTTCGAGTATTTTCTTTGGTATGGCAATTGGTGCGCCTTGTATGGGGAAATTATCTGAGATAATAGACCGTCGATTAAGTATTATGATTATTTGTAATACGATATCAGCTGTGTGTTTGTTCTTTGCTTTATACATGCATATGAGCTATTGGCTGTTAGTTTTATCTTGCTTTTTATTTGGCTTTTTTATGAGCTGTTTTATGTTAGCTTTTGTCGTAGGTCGGCGTGTTAATCCAATTTGGGCGGTAGCAACAGCTGTTGCATTGATTAATTCAGGTGAACCTGTTTTAGGCGGTTTATTTGATGGCTTAATTGGTAAATTTTTAGATATGCTTGAGCCAAATGTCATTGGTATGAATTATAAATTACATAGCTTTCATTTAGCATTTATTATTTTACCGATTAGTGTTCTTATTGCTACCTTTTTACTTTTCTTTATTAAAGAGCCGAAGAAAGTATTAAACTAATGTTTATATGAATTTAATCTTTTAGTATATTTTATTGTATAATTGTAAAATATAATTAAAAATCAACTTAACATGCTATTTATTATGGATCTTATTGAATTATATAACAAAAAAATATCAGAAAAAGGCTATGCGCAAGATGCTAATCAACTTGAAGTTATTAAAGCATTACAAGAAATATTACTTAAAGTAAATGAAAATGAAAAAAAGAAGCATAAATTAAGGTTACGTTGGTTACCAGGGAAAATGATTCATAGAATCAAGCCAATTAAAGGAGCATATATTTGGGGGAGTGTTGGTAGAGGTAAGACATTTTTAATGGATTTATTTTATAGTCAATTACAGACAGAGTATAAAAAAAGAGTTCACTTTAACCATTTTATGAAAATGGTGCATCAGCGATTGAAAGAATTTAAAGGCCAAAAATCGCCGTTAGATAAGTTAGCAGATGAATTAGTATCTGAAATGCATATTATTTGTTTTGATGAATTCTTTGTTGAAGATATAGCCGATGCAATGATTTTAGGTGGATTATTCACTAAATTATTTGACCGAGGTTTGGCTCTTGTGGCAACATCAAATGTGGAACCTGAAAAATTATATCAAGGTGGATTACAAAGAGAGCTTTTTATACCTGCGATTAATAAATTATTAGCTCATGTCAGTGTCTATAATTTAGATAGCGGTGTTGATTATCGTTTCTCTCAAATAGCAGAAGCAAGCCGTTATTATAACGGATTAACAAAGGAGAAAGCATTGAATAAAATGGATGAAATTTTTCAAGAATTATGCCAAGGAGATTATTTAGAATCACAAAGCTTATTAATGGAAGGGCGAGAAATTGATGCAGTACGGTTAAGTGATGAAGTTGCTTGGTTTGAATTTAATAGTATTTGTGGCTATGGGCGAGGTGTACATGATTATATTGAAATGGCAGCTAAATATAAAGCTGTCTTAATTAGTGAAATCCCTCTTTTAACTGATAAATTAAATGACGAAACAAGACGATTTATAGCACTAGTTGATGAATTTTATGATTCCAGAGTTTTATTATTTATATCTGCAGATGTGTCTATGAAAGAGCTTTATCAAGGTAAACATTTTGAATTTGAATTTCAACGCACGGTCAGTCGTTTACATGAAATGCAGTCAAAGGAATATCTACATCAATCAGTTGAATTCGATAAATCTTCAAGACATGCAATGAAAGCATCATCATAAGGTGCTTGTATTGTCATTGGCTTTTCACTAACAGGGTGAATAAAGCGTAGTTCATAAGCATGTAAAAAAAGGCGTTTATGATTATTTTGGTAGAAATATTTATCTTTATGATGATCGCCGTATTTTTCATCACCAATAATTGGATGTTTATTATGGGCTAAATGGACACGTAATTGATGTGTTCTACCAGTGAGAGGTCGTGTCTCAACAAGCGTTGCAGTATTATTAAATGATTTTATAATATTTACCGTTGTTAATGATGGTTTACCCTCAGGGCTTACTTTAACTGCGTGTTCACCAGATGGACGTTTGTATTTATATAAAGCTAAATCAATTTTATTTAATTTTTTAGGCCATTGCCCATGAACCAAAGCATGATAGATCTTTTTCATTTTTTTTGTAATTAATAATTCATGAAAATAAGTTAAAATATGGTGTTTTTTAGCAATAATAATACAACCGGATGTTGCTTTATCAAGTCGATGCACTAATTCTAGGCGTTTTTCATTAGGGCGAATAACACGTAAGCGCTCAATTAATGCTGCATCAATGCCACTGCCACCATGGACAGCTAGGCCATAGGGTTTATTCAAAACGATTAAATATTCATCTTCAAATAAAATGCAATGCTCAAGAAATTCAGCTTTTTCAATTGAAATTGGTTGTTTCTCTGTTTGATTAATTTCAATATTAGGGATTTTTACAATATCGCCTAATTGTAGCTTATAAGAAGGTGTAATGCGCTTCTTATTTACTCGAATGACGCCTTTACGAATCAAACGATAAATTAAGCTTTTAGGTGCTTTATAATGGAAATAACTTAAAAGAAAGTTGTCAATGCGCTGGCCTTGGCGTTCATCAACTTCTATATAGTTGATATGAGTCATTATGTTATCTTTTTATTTATGTTGTCTAATCAAAGGTTTTATTTGCTGTAAATTGACCAGTAACAAAGCCTTTTAATTGAATATCGATGCTTGGAATAATAGCATTAGGGCTTAAGTTAAGCAAATAATCAATGGTTGATGTAATATCATCTGTAGTTAATTTATCGGCATTATCAATACTAAAGTCTTTGGTCATATCTGTATTGATAACACTTGGACAAAGGCTTGTAACTTTAACATTAAAAGCAGCCATTTCAATTAATAAAGCTTCAGAGAAGCCAACTAAAGCGCATTTACTAGCAGAATAGCTGCCAGTTCTTGGAACTTGGCGTTTAGCAGCATAAGAAGCAAGATTAAAAATATAGCCACTTTGTTGTTGTTTCATCTTAGCTGCAGCAGCTTTAGCAACAGCAAAAGCACCTTTGGTGTTGATGTTAATTAAATCATCAAAATCTTCTAATGTTGTTTCACTTGTGCCATAACGTGCGATACCTGCATTGTTAAAAACAACACTTAAATTGTCGATATTTTTTATAATATCGGTTAATTGTTGATAAGCTTGATGCATCTCTCCCAAGTCAATAGAGAAGGCTTTGATGTTGATATCAGCGTTAATAGTTTGAAGGGATTGTTTAACTGTCTCTAATCGTTGAGAATCTCTAGCAATTAATACAAGATTATATGATTTATGCGCAAAGTAGTTTGCAACAGCTTTGCCAATACCCGCATTAGCGCCTGTGATAAGTGCAGTTGGTCTATTCATAATAAAACCCAAAAATTTTTAATATTTTGTGAATATTATACGTTGAAATTAACGCTTAGCAATTATTTAGACACCGTAAAAAAACAGTTTATATCAATATTTCGATTTGAGATGATAATAATTATTTATATTTAGATGAAATTGGTAATTTAAGTGATTTCTGATAAGCTAAGTTCTCAGAAAGAATAGAAGAATAAAACTATTTGAGTAACTAATGAGAAAAAAGCTTTGTATCTTTATCATATTTTTAATAATAGCAATGGCTATAGTGATTGGTTTTATCATTAAATATAAGTATTTTTTACCGCAATCAAATAAAGTTTCAACTGAAATTACAGTGAATATTAAGTTAGTGAAACCAACGCAGTTTAAACAAGTGATATCAGCTTATGGTAAAATCATTGCACCTAAATCATCTGTATTACGTGCTCAAAGTGATGGGGTTATTGAAGCGATACTATTTAAAGAGGGTCAAAGGGTTAAAAAAGGTGATATATTATTTCAAATTAAGCGTAGTGATGTATCAATCCCGTTAAAAACATTAAGGGCTAATTTAGATATTGCCTATCAGCGTTATATTAGAGCTAAGAAGTTCTCTCAAGAATTTAAAGGCGGTATTTCTGAAATTGATTTATTGGCAGCAAAATCGAAATATGAACAAACTCAAGCGCAGTATAATGAAGCCATTAGCATTCAAAATGTTAGTGCGCCAGTTAGTGGTGTTGTAGAGAAAACTGATTTAGCTGTAGGTGATATGGTATTAAGTGGTGATTTATTAACGGTAGTTAGCAGTAACCAACACTTACAAATTGAGTATCAACTACCTTTAAGTCAAGCTCAGTACCTAAAACTAGGTCAGCCGGTTAAATTTAAAGCAGAGAACTTAACCGTTAAAGGTATTGTTAGTTATATTTCACCTGAAGCATCTGCAAAAGCTAATTTAATTACCTTAAGAGCAGATATTATTCAGAATGATCATTTATCTGTGGTTATGGCAAATGCATTTGGCCAAGTTGAACAACAAATCAACCTTGATAAGACAGTCATATTTATTGATCAAAATATCATTCAAACTGACTCAAGTGGCTTTTATGTGTTCCTATATCATAATGGGTATGCCATAAAACAAGCTGTTACTGTGGGGGAATTAAATAAACATGGTGAAATTGAAGTTACTTCAGGATTAAAAGTAAATGATCAATTAATTGTTGATCACTTGGATACATTAAGTGATGGTAAGAAGGTCAAGGTAAAAGCTTTATGAATAGGATTAACTGGGTTGAGTCTATATTAAAGCAGAAATTGATTATTTATTTACTAGCCTTGGTGATTTGCATTGCAGGGTTATTTAGTCTTTTTACAATTACCATTGCCCCTTTCCCTGCGGTTAATATTAATAAAATCTATATTACAATTACATACCCTGGTGCTAATGCTGAGACAGTAAACAAACAAGTAACCTCCGAAGTAATTCAAGGCTTACAAACAATCAATAATATACAAAGTATTATTGCTAATACACAAAGTGGTCTAACACAGATTATCTTATCTTTAAATGATGTTTCAAGACAAGCCTTACTTCAAGCTCAAATTGATATTATGCAAGCGATTCAATCAGCTCATTTACCGACAAGTGTTTCTCAGCCTGAAATTCAGGTTGCAAGAGGGCAGTCTGGATTAATTGAGTATATGGTAATGTCAAAAAAACATAGCTTATTTGAAGTAACCAATTTTATTAATGCAACAATAAAGCCTTTTTTTAGTTCATTGCCTGGTGTTGTATTATATACAGCCAATCTAAACCCAGCAGTCAAAATTTCATTGAATCCAGTAATGCTTGCAAAATATCGCTTAAACCCTTTAGCTATTGCTCAGTTGATTGATAGTAACTATCAGTCTGCACCATTAGGTAGTCTTTATGTGGCTTCAGAGCAGTATATTTTAAATGCTAGTGATAACTTAAATACGTTAAATAGCTTAAAACACTTGGTGATAGGTTATGAAGGGGGCGATGCTAATGCTACATTTGGCCAACCAATACAATTATCTGATATCGCAAGTATATCGTTTGCGCCACAGCTAAGTGCAATTACACCCTATGCCTCAGTTGATGGCCAGTTAGCATCATATGTCAATTTAAATACACAAACCAATGCAAATCCATTTAAGATAAAAGAGGCGACAGCAAGCTATATTAATAAGCTGCAACATCAAGTTGGTAATGAATATCATATTAAAGAAGTTTTTAATATGGCATCAATTATGCAAACTGCTATGGATGAAGTTGTTTTTACAATTATAATTGCTTGTATGCTTGTTATTATTGTTGCGCTACTATTTTTAGGGCGTTTTAAAACCACATTAATTCCAATTGCAACGATTCCAGTTTGTCTTTTAGGTGCGGTAGTTGTTATTCACTTATTGGGTTTAAGTTTAAATATTATTGTCTTATTAGCAATGGTTATTTCAGTAGGTTTAGTCGTTGATGATGCAATTGTTGTTGTTGAAAATATTACGACCTTACTTGAAAGGGGGATGCCAAAATATCAAGCAGTAATAGAAGGCACAGCAACGATTGCAATGACAGTAATTGGTATTACGCTAACACTTGTTGCAGTTTATTTGCCATTAGTTTTTATTGATAGTTTAGTCATTCAAGTAATAAAACCATTTGCTTTAACATTAGCTGCATCAGTTTTAATCTCAGGTATAATTGCTTTAACACTAACGCCTGTGATGGCAATTACCTTTACAAGTGACAAAGCCCCCAATCAATATCAACTTTGGTTTGAGAAAGTATTAGCACGTATTATATTGATTTATCATAATAGTTTAAATTTTGTGCTTACATTCCCAAAAACAATGATTTTAAGTTTGGTTGTATTATTAGCTTTATCAATCTATATTGTAAGTTTTTTACCTAAAATGGTATTTCCAGCTGATCCAAGTGGTACGATTAAAGTGACAGTAAATGCTAACCCAACTGATACGGTTGCTACGATTAGGCAAAAATTAGCGTTGTTTGAGCCGTTTTATCACAAAAAAACATTAAAGGATTATATTATCCATATTGATCAAGACCCTGACAGTGGTAAGTTAACTGGTACATTATTATTAAGTTATAAAGATAAATATATCAAAGAAAATAGCCAATTTTTAGATGAAATTAATTCATTTATAAAAAAGAAAAAAATTAATAATACCTTTGCTCGAATCAATAGCTTTTCAAACTGGAGTAATACGGATTTAGAAGTTTATCTCTATGGTGGTAGTAATCAGAAGAAAGTTGATTCAATTGCAAAAGAAATTACAAACAAGTTAAAAGATAGTAGTTTATTTGCAACAGTTAATAATTCAATAAGCTCTTATAAAAAACAGTTTGATTTTAATATTGATTCAGCTAAATCTGAGCAAGTAGGCATTTCAAGAGAAGATATTATCAATTTATTATCAACGTATTACGGTGGTTATATATTAAATAATAATTTTAGTATTGTTGGTTTAAGTGTACCGATTGTTGTAAAGCTTGGTGATCATAATTTATTAGACCCAGGATCATTTAGTTTATTAACCATCACGAGTAAAACAACAGGAAAATCTTATCCATTAAGTGCATTTGTCTCATTAAAACTTGTGGCAAAGCCAACCAGTGTTATGTCATTTAATAACCAAGCGACTGTCGATATCAAAGCAAATTTAAACCAGGGGAAAACCTTATCTGAAGCAATAAGTACTGTGAATCAATTAATCAATAATTATGGTGGAGAAGTGCAATATCAATACGTAGGTAATGCAAAGGATTATTTAAGTGGTAATAATCAAACGATATTGATTGTTTTGTTTGGGCTTTTATGTATTTATGTTTTATTAACCTTAGTTTTTGGTAATTTGGTTGATCCATTTATCATTTTATTAACCGTACCATTTTCAGTAATTGGTGGTGCTTTATCATTATACTTAATTAACGGCAGTTTTAATATTTATAGTATTTTAGGTTTAATTACTTTAGTTGGCTTAATTACTAAGCATGGTGTCTTAATTATCCAATTTGCAAATAATGAGCTTAAAAATGCTAAGCCATTAAAAGAAGCAATTCTTTTAGCTACTGAGCATCGATTTAGACCCATTATGATGACAACGTTAGCAATGATTTTTGGTGCTCTGCCTTTATTACTAAGTTCAAATATTATGTATGTCTCCCGCCAAAATTTAGCGATAGTCATTATGGGGGGATTGATTATAGGCACTTTATTTTCTTTATTTATTGTACCTTTGATGTATGAAGTAATAAAAGGTGCAAAATTACGCCTCACAAAGTAAAATATAAGTAATATTTTAAATAAGTTTGTAAAATTTGAAAGAATGCTCTTGATTTTGATTGGTTGATTAGCTAATTATTCAATGTAGCATGAATAAAATATGGAGAGTTAAAACATGTTAAGCTTAACAAAAGTAATGCTGTCAATTGGTTTAATGGTTATTATCATTGGAAGTTTAATTGGCGGAAGCTATGCTGGCAAAGTTGTTTATAATGATCAAGCGAAGGTATATAATCATAATTTATCTAAAATTTATCTTTATCAAAGCCCATCTAAAGAGTCATCTTATACAAAGATTGACCTTTCAACGCCATTTGTAAAAATTTACAAAGATGATGGCTGGGTAAAAGTAGGTAATACAGCAAATGGTCAAATTGGCTGGGTTAATCTAGCACAGTACAAAAAAGCACATGAGATCTGGAAAGCCCAGTTGAATAAAAACTATCAAATCGTAGAAACAAAGAAAACTGCCGATGGTACAATTAAAATAACTGAAGGTCAAAAAGATGGTGTTCGTTATATGATTGTTGCTAAAAAAACGATAGAAAACAATAATTAAAAACTAAATTTGAGCAATTACCCCGTGGCTTGCCACGCGGTACATTAAACGGGAAAGTTTGAAAACCGAAGAGGTTTTCATGTTAAACTAAAAAAATGTCGCTAGTAAGATCATTTCATTGTGCCTATAGCACTCATTACCACATAGTTTTTCCTGTGAAATACAGGAAGGCCTTGCTGATCTCAAAAGTAGAGTGCCGTTTAAAGGCAATCTGCGAAGAGATAGGT
>JAKJJQ010000026.1:0-42795 GCA_021713415.1 Thiotrichales bacterium 19X7-9 | reverse complement strand
TACCTTAGCCATTATGTTAATTGGCAAAGAATTATTGAGCGAACTCACTTATTGTCTGATAAATCAGTACAATGGCTGGAAATTCTTATAAAGCCAGATAAGTTTCAACATATTTCGCCAAAATAGCCAATAAATATATTAATGAGCAATTTTAGAAATTATAAACAAATGACAATTGTGTTGTTGTATCAAGCTTTTTCAACTGACTACCATCTTTATTTGTTGGTGGATTAGAATCATAATTTAATGTAAATGAAGGCTGCAAACCAAAGCTGTTATATAATGAAGTTGTTAATGCCATAGTTAAACCAACGGTATAATGGCGTGGTGTTTTAATCCATTGTACCGTTTGACTATAACTTGTCTTATCATTCATTTGCCACTTGTATTGTGTTTTTACCTGAACGGATGGTTCATTATGGAAAGTACCACCTGTCTCTTGCGTTTGACGCGTTTGTTGCATACCTGGGCCAAAGAATAAATCTAATGTCATACCATTATTTTTATATAATCGGCGTTTATACCCTATGTTTTCATTAATTTGATAAACATAACCACTTAATTGATCATTTAAGTACTGGATATTAAGATATACACCATTATATTGACTAAAATCATATTCGCTTTGACCAGTTGCAAAGAATTTATTTGCCGTTGTTGCATCTTTATTATAATCAAATGCATTTTGATAGTTCATAGAAAGCGTATGCAACCAATGCTTATCTTCTTTGTAACTAACATTGGTTGATGCTGATAGGTTTCGTTGAAACGTATTACCTGTATTATATTGAAAACCTAATGTCGCGTTTGTGCCATTCCATGGACTTTGTTTAGGTTTTTCACTTGCATCTGCAGGCTTAGTTTCTGCTTTTTTATCTGGCTCATTTGATTTAGCGTCTGCCTTCTTAAGCGTTTGATCATCTTGCTTAGCTCTGTCAGACTGGGCATTACTTTGAAGCAAAACGCCTGCTGTCGCTTGAGGTTGAGCTTCAGTTTGATGTAATTGGGCTGCCTTAGCTTGGTAGTACTTTGCTAATGCCGTATAAGTAGCAGCTAATTGGTTTGCATCTTCTGCTGTCATCTGGCTATTACTATTTTTAGTATCAGTCGTTTGTGCAAACAGCGGTTGATTAACCAGACAAATCCCAGCTAATATATTTACTGACAATAACTTACGCTTAAAAGTCACACTTAAGGCTCCTTAGATTGATTGATATGATCAGAGCTGTTAGTAGCTTTTGACACACTATTTGAGGTTACATTTGAAGCAGATTTACTCGATTGATTTGTTTGATCATCTTTTGGCAAGTATAGTGGTCCCATTTGCCCACACCCGTTCAAATAAGTAATTAAGCTTAATAAGCTAAGAATTTTTAAAAACTGACTCATTTTTTTGGTTCAATTTGTTTATAATAAGTTCCAATTATTCATTGCATTGTAACGAAAGCCCGTGGCGGATTCAATAATGCAAGAGAAAAGAAAAAATATAGCACCTAAGCATTAACTATATAAACGTATAAAAAGGAGCCTTATTACGATGCGTTTGATTCGCTGGATTATCTATACACTGGCAGCATTGATTGTTCTATTACTTATTGGCATAAGTATTATCTGGTTTAGTGTTGATATTAACCAATATAAACCACAAATTGAAAAACTAGTTAAACAAACAACAGGTAGAACCTTAACACTACAAGGTGATATCCATTGGAGTTTTTCTGGTTTAGATCTGGATATTGATATTGGCAAAGGTAAATTATCTAACCCACAAGGCCTTAGCGGCACATTTGCCCAATGGGATGCCGCTGATATTCATATCAATCCTTGGCCTACAATTGGCTACTATTTAGGACTAACTGATAAAAAAGTCATTAAAATAAATCAAATCATCATTGATCGTGCTCAAGCCTATCTTAATATCTATACTGATGGCAAAAATAATTTAAGCTTTAGTCCAGCTCAAACACCGAGTGTACAATCAAAGCAAATTATAAAAAACCAAGACAGCGCTTCTATAGACGCATTAAAAACACAAACACCCAATAGAGAATTATTTTCAAAAACTCAGTGGTTGCCAATATTAACTGGTGCGGTGGACATACAACATGCAACGATTCAGTATCATGACCAAAGAAACAATCAAAAGCTTCGCATTTATAATGCAAATTTATTACTTGAGTCAGATCAAAATACACCTTCATTAAATCTAATTAACTTAACATTAAAAACAAAGTTACTCCTAAATCAAAAAACCTTTAATATTCATTTAAAATCACTACTTGCTATTTATCCTCAAAGCATTAATTTTAATAATGTCAATGCAACAATCATAGCACCTAGTAATCAGCAAGAACAAAGCCTTTTAGTTTCAACTAAAAAAATTACACTAAGTTCATCTACCATTTCAACTGGGTCTTTAAAATTTGTGGTTAATAACTTACTGTATATCACACTAACGGATTTAAACTTTTTATTTAAAGATTATTCTTATTATGGACATCTAGCACTTAAAGGTGAGAATTTAGAAGATATTTTAAAGTCACTTAATATTAACTTAATGACTTTAGCTAATCCAAAAGCACTCAATGACCCTAGCTTAAATGCTGATTTTTTTGGTAATAAGCAATCTCTACTTTTAAAAAATATTCGAGGAGCTATTGGCCCAAGTAATATCAGCGGTAACATTAAACTTGTATCATTTAACCCAATAGAATTAAATTATAATATTGATATTAACCCATTTGTCTTATCTGATTACCTAGATCTTAAAGGTGCATTACTTACATTTAATCTATTACACTCAAATGGCAAGCTTACAATTTCTAAAGATCAAAACCAAAACTACCTAATTAACGGTGAAAATCAAATTACCTCACCAAAAGCTTTATTAAAAGGCATTGATCTTAATCGTATTGCAACCGATGTTCAAAACTTATTAAAATCACTTAAAACGATGAGTGGTTTTAAGGATTCATTAAATAAAATCAAAGATGAGCTACAAACACTTAATGTTAAAGATAAACGCATTAATCCAAATAATGGCCTTACAACTGAAATTGAAAAAATTAATATCATTAATCAATTTAAAGGTTCAGAAGTTGATACAAATACAATTTCATTAGAAGGTAATAACTTTTATTTAAATGGTAATGGTGAATATAATTTAATAGATAAAGGACTAAACTACAAATTAAAAGCGTTTGTTTATAATCCTCAAAGCCTTAATTTAGAAGATTATCAAAAAGTCTATATCCCCTATCATATCTGGCGTAAAGATACCGATGATGCTATTCACTCAACTGTGAATTACAATGAATTATTTAAACAAGTACAGCCAATTGCACTTCAAGGCTTAGGTAAGCAATTATCTGAGCAGCTTAAAAACAACAAACAATTAAATGATAAAATTAATCAGTTTTTAAATAACCTATAGAAACTAAAAAGAGACTAAGTAAAATGCAGTTAGATCAAATTAAAGGTATCGGAACTCATTTAATCAATAAATTTTCAAAGTTAAATATTTTTACAGTCAGTGATTTATTATTTCACTTACCAAGAGATTACCAAGATCGAACTAAGCTTAATTCAATCAAGACGTTATATTATGATCAAATGGCTCAGCTTGAAGGTGTAATTACCCACACTCAAGTTGTTAAAACACGTAGAAAAATGCTTAAGCTTCTAATTACAGATAATGAACAGCAATCATTAGAGGTCATTTTTTTTCATTTTTTTCCGAATCAAATTAGTCAACTTAGAGAGGGACAAAAAATTCGCTTATTTGGTCAAATTAAACGACAATCGCAAAGCTGGCAAATGATTCATCCAGAATACAAAATTCTCTACCCAAATAAAACCTATGCATTACCTGATCGTCTAACACCTGTTTATCCTGCAACTGATGGCTTAAGCTCACAAGTTATTGCCAAATATATACAGCTTGCTTTAGATAATATTGAGTATCGCTTAAATGAAACATTGCCCCAATGGCTAACTAAAAAATACCAATTAACTGAGCTATATGAAGCACTTAAATTTATCCATCATCCGCCAAAACGAACAAATCTCAATCAATTAAAAGCATTTCAATATGAATCACAAAAACGCTTAATTATTGAAGAGCTAATTGCGCATCGTTTAAGCATTCAACTAGCTCGCAGTAATAATGAACAATCTCATGCACATACAATAACCAACAACCAATTACTTGGAGAGTTTATTCAAAGCTTACCCTTTCAACCTACACAAGCACAATTAAGAGTTATCGATGATATCCAAGCTGATCTAAAGAAATCAAAACCTATGGCTCGACTAGTTCAAGGTGATGTTGGCTCTGGTAAAACGATAGTTGCCGCTGCTGCTGCTTTATTAATAGCAGAAAATCACTATCAAGCAGCTATCATGGCACCGACTGAAATTTTAGCTGAACAACATTACCACAATTTTAGTCAATGGTTTCAACCACTCTCTATAAAAAGTGCGTTAATCACTAATAAAACTACACAAAAGCAACGCAAAGCAATCTTAACTGCATTAGTCAATGGTGAGATTGATATTCTAATTGGCACGCATGCGCTCTTTCAAGAGCATATTGAATTTAATAATTTAGCCTTAGTCATTATTGATGAGCAACATCGTTTTGGTGTTCAGCAACGTTATGATCTATTAAATAAAGGCAAAAAAGATAGTTTTACCCCACACCAATTAATCATGAGTGCAACACCAATTCCTAGAACTTTAACAATGACAATCTATGGTGATTTAAATACCTCAATCATTGATGAATTACCTAAAGGTAGAGCTGGCATTCAAACGGCTGTATTATCAGATCAAAAGCGCAATGACTTAATTAAAAAATTACAAGCTGAATTTAAAAATGGTATACAAGCTTACTGGGTTTGTCCCTTAATTGAAGAATCAGAAGCCTTAAGTGAGTTACAAGCTGCTGAAAATACACTTGCAATGCTACAAAAAGCTTTTAATGGAGTTGAAATCGCTTTAATTCATGGCAAAATGAAAGCCAAAGAAAAATTAGATATTATGCAGCGCTTTAAACAAAATAAGATTCAGTTATTAGTTGCAACAACTGTTATTGAAGTTGGTGTTGATGTACCAAATGCATCCGTTATGGTGATTGAAAACCCTGAGCGGCTTGGCTTATCACAACTACATCAACTAAGAGGTCGTGTTGGTCGAGGCAAACTTAAAGGTACTTGTATTTTATTATATCACCCACCATTAAGCCAAACTGCAAAGGCACGCCTTGATGTTATGAGAAAGCATCATGATGGTTTTATCATCGCTGAAAAAGACTTATCTATTCGTGGCCCTGGGGAATTACTTGGCACACGCCAAACAGGTAATATCACTTTCAAAGTTGCTGATCTAATCCGTGACCGTGATGAATTAAGCTTAGTTGAAAAAATTTCCGATCAGTTAATTGAAAAAGAACCTAATGTCGTACCGCAATTAATCCAACGTTGGCTAGGTGATGGTGTTAGGTTTAAGGAGATTTAGACTATTTTAAACCTTTATATTGGTTTTTTCTTTGTCTAAAAAGACGCAATCGGCTAAAATAGCCTCCAATTAACCTAGTTTAATAACTTTATGGAGTGATCATACTTATGGATCGTAATCTTGCACTTGAATCTGTTCGTGTTACTGAAGCAGCCGCCCTTTCCGCTTGGAGATTAATGGGCAAAGGTGATGAAAAAGCAGCTGATCAAGCAGCTGTTGATGCCATGCGTCGCGCCTTAAATGGCTTATCGATTGATGGAACGGTTGTTATTGGTGAAGGTGAGCGAGATGAAGCACCAATGCTATATATCGGTGAAAAAGTTGGTAATAACCCAACAGGCCCTGAATTAGATATTGCCTTAGATCCATTAGAAGGAACAACCATTACAGCAACAGGCAGACCAAATGCATTAGCGGTGATCGCTATGGCAGAAAAAGGCGGCTTTTTAAATGCACCTGATGTTTATATGGAAAAAATTGCCATTGGTGGTAAGGATGTACCAGAAGATCTCGTTGATCTTGATTTTACTCCTGAAGAAAATGTTAAACGCTTAGCTGAATATAAAGGTGTGCCAGTTGAAGCATTAGTTATCTGTATTCTTGATCGTCCTAGACACCAAGAACTTATTCAAGCAATTAGAAAAATTGGTGCTCGCATCGTTTTAATCGATGATGGTGATGTCTCTGCTGTGATTGCTACTGCTCAGTCTGATAGCGGTATTGATCTTTATATGGGTACAGGTGGTGCACCCGAAGGTGTCCTAGGTGCTGCAGCTTTAAGATGTTTAGGTGGCCAAATGCAAGGTAGACTTTTATTTAGAAATGAAGATGAAATTGCGCGCGCACATAAATGGGGTATTTCAGATCTTAATCAAAAGTATAACTTACACGAATTAGCAGGTGGTGATGTCTTATTTGCTGCAACTGGTGTTACTGATGGACAGTTTTTAGATGGTGTTAGAAGAGATGGCAAACTAGCCAAAACCCATAGCATTGTCATGCGCTCTAAAACCGGTACTGTGCGTCATATTGAAGCACAACATAATTTTAATTTTAAACGTGGATTTGAGTATTTAGAAAACTAAAAAAGACTAAAAAACATATTCAAGTTTTAATTCAATAATATTATCATTTTTTACTTCTGATGCTGCCAATAAAGCATAATCTATACCAACTTTTACACCATAGAATTTAGATTTCACACCCATTAAATATTGGTTATAATGGCCCGTTAATGCATTTAAAGCAGTATAATTTAAAAATAATTGATAGCTTTTAGATAAAATACTCGTTTTATAAATCCCTGCAACTAACCAAGCACTTGAATTTCTATCATTGTCTGTCTGTATTGTTTGGGTATATTCGCCACTGTACTGTAAAGAATTTTTTGCATTAATTTTTATGGTACCACCTGCAAAAATATCCACTGCTGGCGTACGATTATGATCCGTTAATTCAACTGATGTTGAATTTTCAAGTTTTGCTGTTCTTCTAATTGCATTAATATAAGCACCACCTAAATGAAATGTCATTTGTGCTATCGGTTTAAATTGATAGTAAACTGTCTCAGCATTGTTAGAAATTTGATCTGTATTGGTGTTGGTTTTACTACTACCATTAAAAATGGTTGCTTGTACATTTAAGTTTGAACTATAATAGCCACCTTCAATTTGACTAACATCATCTGATATCCAAAAGACACGATTTAGTGGCTTAATACTAACACTAAATCGTTGAAAATTACCAAAATCTACGTATTTTGATCCCGCAATAACATAAAATGGGCTCTTAGCATTATTAAATAATAAATAATTTTCTTTGGCTGAAACTGATGTACCTCCATCTGTCGCCTCTAAGCTAAAAAACCCACTAAGCCATGGCGATATCCGCGTTAAAAAGCCTAGTTTGGCCTTAGGACTGAATTGAGTACTTGAGTTATAGCTACCATCACTATTTGGTAAATCTGAATTATAGGTTGTCACTTGCTCAAGCTTACCACCTAAATAGAGATGATGATTTTTAACATTATCTGTTGCAATGGCATCAAGTAATAATTGCTCACGTGCATAAGCTGCACCACCTGATGATAATAACTTTGCAATTACTGGATTAGCCTTAACAAATGACTGTGAGTCACTTTCTATAGGCCTGATAGATTTTTGTTGTGCAACTTGTGATTTTAATTGTTCTATTTGATTCTGAATTGCTTTTAATTTAAATTCAGTCTGATCTGAAGCCATCAGTTGATTCGTATAAAAAGTACTTAAACAAACAATCATTAATTGAGTTTGTTTTATCATCTTCATCTTTATATCCTTATCTTGCCTGAACTCTTTTATTCTTAATGACAACGCTAATGAATTAATTCCCTTGAATATCAGCTAAACTATACGCTATGCTTACAATCAATAACATTATTTATAACTTGATGAAACAGGATCATATATGAAAAAAAACTTCTCCATCAAACAAGGTTTACTGATCGGGCTATTAGCAAGTACTTTAACACTAGCTGGATGTTTTTCATCGAATACAGCAAACCCTAAAAAGGCTGAAAAATTAGTTAATAAAGTAACTTATGGGCAAGCCAAAATTATACGCAGTTTTGATGCTAATGATCAATTATATGGCTATGTTATCCAGTCAAAAGGCGGTCAAGAAGGCATTTTATACGTTGCAAAAGATGGTAGTTTCTTATTTAGTGGCTCTTACTATAATCAAGATGGTGTCAATCAACAACGAATTGACTATGAAAAATATATTCAACCTAAAACTGCAATTGCGGCGTTTAAAGAAGCTAAAAACACACATTATATTGAACAAGGCAAAGCAAATGCCCCACATAAAGCTTATGTTATAGCAGATCCAAATTGCCATTTTTGTCACTTACTCTATCAGTCTCTACAACCAGAAATTCAAAGTGGTAATTTGGCTGTTCGTTGGATTTTAATTGGCGCAGTTAAACCAGATAGTGCTGCAAAGACAATGGCTATTTTTGATAGTGCCAATCCATTAAAAGCCTTAGAAGAAAATGAACATAATTTTAATGAAAGTAGAGAAGAAGGTGGCATTGCACCTGATGCAAAACCATCCGCCCAAGCAAAAGCACAATTAGACAAAAACATGCAATTTATGATGAATAATAAAATGTATGTCACACCGATCATTTTGTATAAAACTGTCAACGGCCTTGTTAAGATGGATCAAGGCATGCCACAACAAAATACACAAGCATTAGTTAATAATTTGAGCAATAAGTGGGAATAGATAAAAATGCTATTTCTACTTTGTTATGCAGTTATTACATTTATCGCTTGGATATTAGCACTGAATATTCGACCAGACCGTTACCCTAATGCTTCAACTGAAGCTGTATTTGAATGGAAATACCGCCGAATCAGAAGCTGTAAAATCTACTCTGCTTTAACGCTTATTTTTTTAATTGCATTAATTGCTGTTAATTTTATTGCAAGCTATGTGATCACACCTGAAAATCTTCATGGTACACAAAGCATCCCACTTTATTTGAGTATTTTTGTTTTTGCCATTTATATTTATATGGCATATATGGTGTTTATTTTATGCTATCGCGCATATAAAAATTACCAACTTGGAAAAGATTTAGGCATATTATGACTTATTATATAGGGATTATGAGTGGTACAAGCTTAGATGCCATCGACAGTGTAATTATTTCTTTTAATGATGCACACCCTCAAGTATTGGCAACTAACTCGATTGCTTTTCCACAAGAATTAAAAAAAAATTTGACACAATTGATTACCTCAGCTAAAGGTAGTTTAAAAGAGATTGGTACTTTAGATACCCAGTTAGGTGAAATTTATGCTTATGCAGCCAATCAAATTATCCATCAATCAAATCTATCAAGGCATGAAATCACAGCCATTGGCTGTCATGGACAAACCATATACCATCAACCAAATCAACCCTACCCATTCACCTGGCAATTAGGGAACATGCATCTAATTGCTAAAACTACTCAAATTACAACAGTTGGTGACTTTAGAAAACTAGATATGGCTTATGGTGGTCAAGGCGCACCACTTGCCCCTGCTTTTCACAAAGCAGTTTTTAGTGATGATACTGAAAAAAGAGTGATTGTTAATTTAGGTGGCATTGCGAATATCTCATGTTTAAATCCTAATAATGAGCATGTTATTGGCTTTGATACTGGCCCAAGTAATGCGCTTTTAGATATCTGGTATCAAAAAAATCATCCAAATCACAATCAGCTATATGATGATCAAGGCTTGTGGGCATCGACAGGTTTAGTCAATGAAAACTTACTTACTTTACTATTAACTGACCCATATTTTAAAGCACCTTTCCCAAAAAGTACTGGCAAAGAGTATTTTAACCTACATTGGTTAGAACACTATTTAGATTTAATAGATCAACCTTTAAAGCCTGAAGATATCCAAGCAACTTTAAGTCAGTTAAGTGCTAAAAGTATTGCTGATGCAATTTTTAAAGCACAAGCTGATACAAAGGCAATTTATCTTGCTGGTGGTGGCGTATTTAATATTGACTTAGTTAATCGAATTAAAACAGAACTTCACACAATAGCTATCCATACAACTGCAAAGCTTGGTATTGACCCACTATGGGTTGAAGCATCTCTTATTGCTTGGCTCAGTATGATGCGTCTTGAGCACAGAAGATCAAATATTATTTCTGTTACCGGTGCAAGTGAACAATTAAGCTTAGGCACGATTTATCTTCCAACCTAACTCAGGTAAAATATCCCTTACTAGGTAACTATCAATGGACTTGAAAAGATAAGCATCATGACTGAGAAGATCAATTACTTAAACCAACCACTTGACCTTGGCTTTACACAGTTAAAAAATCGTATCATCATGGGTTCAATGCACACAGGGCTTGAAGAAGATAAAAAAAGCTTACATCGATTAGCTAAATTTTATGAAGCTCGAGCTAAAGGTGGCGTTGGCTTAATTGTTACAGGAGGTATATCTCCATCTAGGCGAGGTTGGTTAATTCCATTTGGTGCAAAATTAACTACAAAAAAAGAAGCAAAAAAACACAAACTTATTACTGAGAGCGTTCATCAATATGATAGTAAAATCTTACTACAGATTCTACATGCTGGACGCTATGGTTATCACCCACTGATTGTTGCACCTTCAAAAATTAAAGCACCCATTTCACCATTTACACCACGAGCACTTAATCGTTTTGGCATAAAACGTATTATCAAACAATTTGCTCATAGCGCATCTTTAGCACAACTTGCAGGCTATGACGGTGTTGAAGTAATGGGCTCTGAAGGCTATTTAATCAATCAGTTTTTAGTTAAAAGAACCAATCTTCGTGATGATACTTATGGTGGTGATTTTAATAACAGAATGCGTTTTGCCGTTGAAACTGTCAAAGCAATACGTAAAGTGTGTGGTAATGAATTTATTATTATGTTTCGATTATCAATGCTTGATTTAGTTGAAAATGGTTCAAGTTGGGATGAAGTAGTCTTATTAGCAGAAGCATTAGAAGATGCAGGTGTTAGTATTATTAATACAGGCATTGGCTGGCATGAAGCACGTATTCCAACGATTGCAACTATGGTACCACGCGCAGCCTTTAGCCCGATTACAAAAAAACTTAAGCCCTTTGTCTCTGTACCTTTAGTTGCAACTAACCGCATCAATCACCCTGATGTAATTGAGCGAGTATTAAAAGAAGAACATTGTGATTTAGTTTCTATGGCAAGACCTTTTCTTGCAGATGCTGAATTTGTTAATAAAGCTGTCAATCATCAAAAAGATGATATCAATACGTGTATTGGTTGTAATCAAGCCTGTCTTGATCATGTATTTTTAAAAAAAGAAGCATCCTGCCTTGTTAACCCACTGGCTTGTCGTGAAACTGAACTAAGCATGACAGAAGTACAAACACCTAAAAAGATTGCAGTTATTGGTGCGGGGCCTGCAGGTTGTTCATTTGCAATTACAGCCCAACAGCGCGGACATCATGTAACCTTATATGAAAAAAATCAATCAATTGGTGGTCAGTTTAATTTAGCCAGTGAAATTCCAGGAAAAGAAGAGTTTAAAGAAACACTACGTTATTTTAAACATAAAATTAATCAATTAAATATTGATTTAAAGCTTAATACTGAAGTTGATTTATCGACATTAAGTAATGGCAATTTTGATCATGTGATACTCTCTAGTGGTGTTAAACCACGCATTCCAGATATTGATGGTGTTGATCATCCTAAAGTTGCAACTTATATGGAAATTTTAACTAGAAAGAAAGAACCTGGTAAGAAAGTTGCCATAATGGGTGCTGGTGGTATTGGTATTGATGTAGCAGATTATCTTGCACACGGCACCAAAACCAATGGTTTTGACTGTGGCCATTTTTACAGTGAATGGGGTATCGATATTAATGCTCAATCCAGAGGTGGTCTAACAACGCCAAATATTACCCCATCGCCTTATGAAATTCATTTATTACAACGTAAAAAGGAAAAAATTGGTAAACGCCTAGGCAAAACAACTGGCTGGATTCACCGTATGACATTAAAGCATAAAAATGTCCAATTACACTCAGGCGTTAGTTATCAAAAAATTGATGATGCAGGCTTACATATTACAGTTGATGAAAAACCGCAATGTCTTGAGGTTGATACTGTTATTTTATGTACTGGTCAATTATCTGTTAACGAGTTATACCAACCACTTAAAGATAATAATATTGATACGCATATCATAGGTGGTGCAGATCTTGCCGCTGAATTAGATGCTAAGCGCGCCATAGATCAGGCAACTCGCCTAGCTTTAAGTATTTAAGATATTTTACCCTTTCATTAAAACTATGTTAAAATTGCCCTCGAATAATTCATTTCTATCCATTAATTAGATAAAAAACCAATAAGTAAAATTATGAGTAAAAAAGTTATTTTAGGGCTATCCGGTGGTGTTGATTCTTCTGTCTCTGCCCTACGCCTATTAGAAGCAGGTTATGATGTTACAGCTGTGTTCATGAAAAACTGGGAAGAAGATGATAATGATGAATATTGTAGCGCATCAGAAGATATCAGTGATGCCGAAGCGATTTGTCAAAAACTTAATATTCCATTTAAAAAAATTAATTTTGCCAGTGAGTATTGGGATTATGTTTTTGAATATTTTTTAAAAGAATACAAGGCTGGACGTACACCAAACCCTGATATCTTATGTAATAAAGAAATCAAATTTAAAGCTTTTTTAGAGTATGCCTACATGCTAGGTGGTCAATATATTGCAACAGGTCATTATGTAAGAAAAGATTTTTATAATGGCAAATATCGCTTACTTAAGGGGTTAGACCCTCAAAAAGATCAAAGCTACTTTTTATGCGCACTCAATCAACAGCAATTAGAACCTGCCATTTTTCCAATTGGTGAAATTGAAAAATCTCAAGTTAGAGCAATCGCTGAAAAAGCAGGTCTTATCACACACAATAAAAAAGACTCAACTGGTATTTGTTTTATTGGCGAACGTAAATTCAAAGATTTTTTAAATCGCTATATTCCAGCACAACCAGGTAATATTGAAGATGAATTGGGTAATGTTATTGGTAAGCATGATGGTTTAATGTATTACACGCTAGGACAACGCCAAGGCTTAGGTATTGGTGGTGTTAAAAATCGTCCTGAAGCGCCATGGTTTTCAGCAAAAAAAGACTTAGAGAGAAATGTATTAGTTGCTGTACAAGGCACAGATCACCCACTCCTTTTCTCACAAAACTTAAAAGCCAATCAATTTAATTGGATTTTAGATGCTCCACCTAAATCAGAATTTCAGTGTCAAGCTAAAGTCCGTTATCGTCAAAGTGATCAAAATTGTACAGTTAAAGTACTAGATTCAGGTAATATAGAAGTTTCTTTTGAACAACCTCAACGAGCCATCACCCCTGGGCAATCTGTTGTTTTATATGATGGCGATATCTGTCTTGGAGGTGGGGTGATTACAGCTTATTTTTAATATTATTATCACTCTGGAGATGGTGGTGTACTACTTTCTGCTCCAATTTTCGTTTCCTTATGAAAAAATGGTAGATGATCTGACATAACTTTTCCTGTTTCTTTTAACTTAAAAGATAATTCTGACTTATTATCAGGCACATTACTATCTAATAACTCTTGCTCTTTTGATAAAAGAATACTTAACTTCTCATTTATTTTAGTGTCAAAATTATTTTTTCTTATTGCATAATCAATAAACTCTACTAATGTTTTAGGTTTCTCTGCCATCAATTTGACAAATTCTTTTTGTAAAGAAGGCACCAAATTTTTAGCAATTCCAAGTTCTTGTTCTTTTTTTCCTATCTTTTGAATCGTTGCTGATGTGGTTTCATGATGTAACTGATCTACATAACACTTGTAAATTGCAAGCTCAGGTTTTTTGATTTTATTTCCATCAATAATTAATTCATTTTTATTTAGTTCTGATAACATTTTTGTAATTAATAAAACTTGATTGATATCCAAATTTTTATTATTAATTTTTTCTAAATCCTTTGGCTTAAATGAATATTTTTCTTTTAAAGTACTAGCAAGCGTATCTCTAGCAGCCATATTTAATTCATTACTGTCTGGAAACTCTATTCCAAACTTTTTACTCGCATCTGGATACATAATTACAAATTTAATACGCTCCATCATATCACAAGCGAGGTGATTGCCTTGAACAACTCCGCCACCTAAACTCATTCCACGCAAAAGTGAATCAATATAAAATAAATTAAGTGCTTTAATCTGACTTTCATCTGCTTGATCAGAAGCTAATACAGAAGGAATATACAATGAATCCATATCCATTGGTGCGCCTGGTTGATCTTGATTAATAAATGTTATAAATTGATTTTGACACTCAATATAATTGCTAATCATTTCATCTGGTATGTTTATACCACACAATTTAGTTCCTGCGTTCATTGATGCTGTTGCTAAAAATGCCCGTACAGCTTCAAATAAGTCTCTTTGTTTATTTAATTGCTTCCCTATAAGATGAGGATTTTCTTCATCAATATATTTTTGCAGCACCTTTTTATCAGTTTGACTTAATAAGTCGTCTCTACTTTTGTAATAACCTTTTATAGAAGCTAACCAATCTTCATAAGGTTTTATTAAATCAGGACTAACTTTTAAATCATTTATATAATCTATTGTTACAGTCATTACTTTACAACTCCCCAATTTTAAAATTAAATCATACTGTTCATATTTTAATCTATCAATAAACGAAGCAATGCGCAACATGTTTTTAAAGCTTTGTGCCTTTTTTTGTTTTTTCAAGTATCGTAAAAGAATAAATTAATGATATAACAGATATTTTTTATTTATGAAAGAGTATGCTCAATAAAACCTTTTTTATTAAATATTCTTTAATAATTGATTAATTGTCTCTTCTGAGTAGACTTTGATACCATGATTTTTTAATAATCTTGCAGTAATTCCATCACCTTTGATTACCTTACCTTGAAAGCTACCATCATAAATAAAATTAGAACCACAACTAGGACTACGCTCTTTTAATAGAGCATATTTAATTTTATGTTTTTGACATAAAGCTAAAGCCTTTTGAGCACCTTTTTGAAAATAGTCTGTGACATCTTTCCCTTGATTATCTTTAATAACAGGTATTTGATCTTTTAAATCTAAGATGATTTCAGCAGCGGCTCTTGGCGTAGACATACCGCCTGCAACTTCTGGGCAAATAACAATTAAATCAAATCGATCTTTTAATTGTTTCAATTGATCAATTAATTGACCACTTCCATCATATCTAACTTTATTACCCATTAAACAAGATGAAATTAATAATTTTTCTTTTACTTTAGCCATTATGCTGACTTTCTACATCGCGCTAATTTACTGTTAAAGCTATCACCTCTTTTGCCATCACTTAACTTATTTACTAATGTTGCAAGCTTATTAGTTGCTGTATCTTTAAATAAAAATGGTAATAAGGCATGAATGAAACATGCAAGACTCGCACAAAAAAGACAAAAACCAAATGATAAAGCATTTTGCATATGTTTAAAATAACTCTCACCAATACTATGTGGATGTTCTGTAAATGGGTTTTTCATTTATTATCCTTAAGTGTTTATTAAAACCTATACGTTAATTTTGATTTATTCCAGTAATCTTAACTATCTTATATTAAACTGATCAAATGATGATATTCAAATAATTAACTTTTTATTTAAAAAAAATGAATTGCTGTTATAATGCGAGTGCGAAAGAGCCAAAATAGAATAAATTTTAACCATAAAAAGTTACTATTCCGTTTTAAAATGGTATTTCTATATCTTTCAAAAGAAGTAAAGAAAGCCATTATTTAATGTAAACAAATATAAATGAAGATACAACTATGACAGAGAAAACATTTCAAGAATTAAATCTACCTAAATTTTTACTTAAACCTTTAAATGAACTAGGTTATGAAACGCCAACACCAATTCAAGCTGCTTCCATCCCAACCTTATTAGAAGGCAATGACCTATTAGCACAAGCACAAACAGGCACAGGTAAAACAGCAGCATTTGCCCTTCCTACCTTATCTAATATTGATTTAACACTTAAAGCACCTCAAGTACTTGTTGTTACACCGACAAGAGAGTTAGCTATTCAAGTAGCTGAAGCTTTCCAACGCTATGCACAAGAATTAAAAGGCTTTCATGTTACTGCTATCTATGGTGGTCAAGATTACTCAAGCCAGCTTCGTAGCCTTAAACGTGGTGTACATGTTATTGTTGGCACACCTGGACGTCTAATTGATCACTTAAAACGTGGTACATTAGTAACCGATGAATTAAAAACCGTTGTCTTAGATGAAGCTGATGAAATGTTAAAAATGGGCTTTATTGATGATGTCCAATGGATTTTTGAACAAATCGAACATCCACACCAACGCGCTTTATTCTCAGCAACCATGCCTCCATCGATAAAAGCAATTGCAAAAAAATACCTTAATGCGCCAGAAGAAATTTATATTAAACCAACACATAACTCAGTTGATTTAATTGATCAAAACTTCATTCGTGTTAATGGTCATCAAAAAATGGATTTATTAACGCGTATTCTCGAAGTAGAACCAGTAACAGCAGCAATTATTTTTGCTCGCACTAAAAATGCATCCGTTGAAGTAGCTGAAAAATTACAAGCACGTGGTTATGCTGCTACGGCGCTTCATGGTGATATGAATCAATCACTGCGTGAGAAAACGATTCAACGCTTAAAAGATGGTTCATCTGATATTATTGTTGCAACTGATGTTGCTGCCCGTGGTATTGATGTTGAACGTATCAGCCATGTTATTAATTATGATATTCCTTATGATACTGAATCCTATGTGCATCGTATTGGTAGAACAGGGCGTGCTGGAAGAACAGGTAAAGCATTATTATTTGTTACACCTAGAGAGTTTCATCTACTACGCACCATCGAGCGCATAACGAAAAAGACTATTAAACGTATTCAACCGCCAACAGCTAAAGAGATTAAATCTTCAAGAAACCGTCGTGTTATTGAAAATATACTGCCAATTTTGCAAGATGATAATGCACTTAATCAATACCGTCAGGTGATTGAAGATGTTCAAGCTCAAACAGATGCTCAAATAGAAGATATCGCAGCAGCTTTAATCTATCAGCTACAAGGCCCTGAAACAGAAATTAAAGATCTTGTTGTTGATGAACCAAAGAAAAAGCGTACTAATAAAAGATATTCTGATCGTAAACAGGGTAGCAAACCTTATCACAAATCATCTTCTAGTCGTAATAAGTATGCTAAAGATAAAGCTCCTCGCAAACATCATGCATCAAAATCACGTGCATCTAATACAAAACAGAAATAACAATCATATCCAACTAGGATAATTTATATCAACAAGCATATAAGGCGCGATAATAAATATCAATCGACGCCTCTATTCTCTATGATCATATTTAGCAAAGCGATAGCCTATACCACTTTCCGTTTCAATTAATGGCTCAATATTACAGTTAGATAGCTTTTTGCGTAATTGACCAACATAGACCCTTAAATATTGGGGTTCATCTGAAAATACACTACCCCAAATCTTTGTTAGAATTTGCTGTTGAGTAACTAACTTACCTGCATATTTAATTAATAAGCTTAAAACCTGAAATTCTTTTTTTGATAATGAGATGATTTCATCATCAATCATTATGCGGTGTTCAGGAATGTTCACCGTCATATTAGCAAATTGATAGACCGTATACTCTTGTGTCTCTTTTGTCTGGCTTCTTAATACCGCTCGAATACGTGCCATTAATACAGGCATTTCAAATGGTTTTGTCACATAGTCATTTGCACCCAAATCAAGTGCTTTAACAATTTGGCTTTCTTCATCACGAGCGGATAATACAATAACCGGTACATCTGACCATTGCCGCATTTCATCTAACCATTGAATACCATCTTGATCAGGCAGCCCCAGATCTAAAATGACTAGTTCAGGTTTTTCATTGACAAGTAGTCGAGTTGCATTGGTTGCATCAATCGCTTCAAGAATATCATAATCATGCGCATTAAGCGTCATTTTTACAAATTTTCTAATTTGTGCTTCATCATCAACAATTAATACTTTCGTTTTCATTCTATCCCCTTGGATAATACATACGCCCTTAACAATAACTTTATACTAATTTGATTGATTCCTCACTATTTTATGTTAACTAATGGTAAGATAATTTCAAAACAACAGCCTTTATTCTTTCCTTCGCTATAAGCATGAATTTCACCTTGATGTGCTTTAACGACTGCTTTACAGATAGCAAGTCCTAAGCCTTGGCCACCTGTCGGACTATAATCGCGCTTTTCAAATCGATAAAATAAATCAAATACTCGAGATAATTCAGATTCTGGTAGACCTGGTCCTTGATCAATAACACGTAAGATTGCATTATCATCCTCATGCTCTAGTTTAATCATCACAAGTTTGTCTTTAGGTGAGTATTTAACTGCATTTTCAACCAAGTTAACCAAAACTTGCTTAAATAACAAATCATCTACCTTAACAAATAGTTCATGTTCAAAATTAAATTCAAATGGCTGATTTGGATAATATATTTTAAACTGACTAATCACCTCTTGAACAATTTCGTTTAATGATGCTAATTCTAATTCTGGATTGATTTGCTCATGTTCAACACGTACTAATTGCAATACTTTATTAATATACTGTTTTAACCTTTTTGCCTCATTTTGAGCCACATCTAATAATTCATCCCGCTCTTGAGTACTAAACATTTCTCCATACGCTTGCAGACTAGAAATAGCACCCATGATTGATGCAAGTGGTGTTTTAAAGTCATGTGAAACTGAAGATAATAATAGTTTTTGCAAATGTTGCTGTTCTTTTAACATTTCTTGATGTTTTTCACGTGCTTCAATCTGATATTTTAACAGTCTATATGCTACTTGGGTTAACATTGTAGTAAATATATACTGCTGATCTGGAGTTAAAAAATCATTACTTTGGCTAACTTTTGCAGCCATAATACCAACGTATTCATTAGAGGCTTTCATTGGCACAAAATACCAGTCAATAGATGGATAAACCTTAGTACTGATACCACTTGGCTTTTTGTGCTTCCAAGCAAATAACATTGCATCATTAGCTTTACCTTCTAAAATTGCCTCCATTGGATAAAGGTTTGTAAGCTTCTCACCTTGACGATCTGCAGTAATAATGACAAATGGGATATTAAAATAATAATCTAACATACTTATCACTGTTGCATAAAAGTCATCCACTCGATGCACTTTGGATAAAGAAGCTGAGAAGTCATAAAGTGTTGATAGCTCAAATTCTCGTGCTTTAAGCTGCTTTAAAGATGACTTTAAGCGTGCAGTTAACTGCCCCACTGCTGTAGAAACAATAATAAATGCAATAAGTGTTACAACTTCTGAGACTGTATCGATATTGAAAGTATATTGAGGACTTGTAAAAATAAAGACATAACTTAAAAAAGATAAGAAATTTGCGATTATACTAACAACAAAGCTATATCTAATAGCGCACCATACAACCGTTAATAATAATATCATCACCTGAGTTGTTAAGCTGATATGTTTGGTCAACAATGCAGCAACAATCGTTGCAATTCCGATTAAAACAACCGTTTTAACTATCTCAATAAATAGTAAATGATCAACCTTTATTTTTAATTTCAATCGATTAAGCCTTACTAAGTCTTTGTTAATGGTTTAGCATAAAAAATAAAATATATATAATCATATTTTATCACATAATATAATTATTTTTAGCTATCTTATTCCAAAATAGTATATTAATACTTATAACTTAAAATCACCACTATCAATCGTATTTTTATTAACTTTTAAAATAAAGATCATAACTTTAACTAAAGTCAAAAAGTAATTACTTGTAAAAAAAACAACATATAAATTAAAAATAATTATTGCCAAAAGAATAAAAACAAGATAAAACTGATTGGATGTGTATTTTATATTTAATTTATAGTAAAACCTAAATTAATGATATTGGAGGACGGAGTCTATGACAGTAACGGGAGAACAAAGCACTATGAAGCAAACAAAAAGTGGTTATCCACTACCATTTTGGGTTGCATGGGCAATTGAGCTATGGGAGCGCTTTGGCTTTTATGGAATGCAAGCAATCATTGCACTTTACTTTGTTCGTTCTCTAGGCTATTCATCACAAGAAAGCTTTTATATTTTTGGTTCATTCTCCGCTTTTTGTTATGGCTTTATATGGGTCGGAGGCTGGGTTGGTGATAAATACTTAGGCGCTAAACGTAGTATTGTTATTGGCTCTGTAATTTTAATGTTATCCTATGCAGCGATGGCACTTGCAACTAAGGAAACTATCTTTTTTGCACTCGCTGGTGTTATTGTTGGTAATGCATTATTTAAGGCCAACCCTTCCTCATTAATTTCTAAAATCTATGGCCAAGGTAACCCCCAACTTGATGGTGCAATGACAATGTATTATGTTGCGGTCAATGTTGGTAGCTTATTATCGATGTCCATTACCCCAATTATTGCTGAAATCTGGGGATGGCATTACGCATTTTGGGTCTGCTCATTTGGTCTATTATTAGGTATTATTAATTTCTGTATTTTCTTACCTAAGATGCAAGATTTATCGACCGAAGCTGGTAAACGCCCTTTTAGTATCGCACGCATCTTAATCGTTATTATTGCATCGATTATAGCGACAATCGTAATTGGTAATATTCTTGAATTGACTGCACTTATTACAACTGCTACGTTCATTATTAGTGGTTTATGCTTTATTTATTTTCTATACTGTGCTTTTAAGCAGCCCAGTGAAATCCGCAACCGTATGATTATTTCACTTGTGTTAATGTTTCAAGCAATTGTCTTTTTTACACTTTATCAGCAAATGCCAACAAGTCTTAATTTCTTTGCTGCACATAATATCGATCGTGCTGTTGGCTCCTGGATGATTCCAGCTGCTGAGTTTCAGCTACTAAATCCATTAGTTATTGTACTAATGGCGCCTGTATTAGCCTTTTTCTATCGTAAAACACCTGGCACACATGCAACTAAATTCTGTTTTGGAATGACTTTATGTGCATTCGCATTTCTAGTGCTATACATCCCTCAATTTACAGCAGGCAGTGATGGATTAGCCTCTCCATGGTGGTTAGTTTTATCCTATTGGTTACAATCAACAGGTGAGCTTTTAGTCTCTGCATTAGGCCTTGCAATGGTAGCTGAGCTATGCCCTGCTAGTATGAGTGGTTTTGTTATGGGTATTTGGTTTTTAACTTCTATGCTATCCGGTCCTATTGGTGCTTGGGTAGGTAATATGACACAACCTGTTGGCAGTGAAACTTTAACTGCTGTTGAAAGTATTAGCGTTTATAGTAATGCATTTGGTGAAATTGGCCTTGCTACTGCCATTGTTGCAGTGATTATGTGGGCGATGCGTCCACTGCTTAACCGTTATACAAACCCTGAAATAGAGCAACAAAAAGCCGCTGAAAAAATCTTCGAAGCAAAACCTGCTACCATTTGATCTTATAAAATAATAATCTTTTCATATCTAAATCATAATTTAACAATATAAACTTAATTTCAAGTTATCTTTATATATTATTTTTCTTTTTATATTGCATTTTTACCTTAAATAGGATAAAAATAGTAATCTCATGCTGTATGGTTACAGCAATGCAGAATATTTAATAAAATAAAAAAATAAAATAGCCTAAGGTGATATTTTGACAACTACACTATCAAACCATCTTCATTCAAATACTTTAAACCAAGAAAAATCAAAAGCATTTCCACTACCTTTTTGGATTGTTTGGTCAATTGAGTTTTGGGAACGTTTTGGTTTTTACGGTGTTCAAGCAATATTAGCCTTATATATGTCAAATCATCTAGGCTATTCGTCAACGCAAAGTATGATCATTTTTGGTTCATTTTCTGCCTTTTGTTATGGGTTTGTCTGGGTTGGTGGCTTAATTGGTGATCAATATTTAGGTGCCAAAAGAACCATTTTAATTGGTGGCATGATCTTAATGCTCTCTTATGCACTATTGGCACTTGGTGATAAAGCTACTTTCTTTTATAGCCTAAGTGGCATTATTGTTGGTAATGCATTATTTAAAGCGAATCCATCTTCATTAATCTCTAAACTATACAAGCCTGGCGATACTCGATTAGATGGCGCAATGACATTATATTATTTTGCCATTAATATTGGTGGCTTTATTTCGGTATTATTTACACCAACACTACCCTATGTGGATGCATTTTTACTCTGTAGCATCGGGCTTTTAGTGGGTATTAGCATTTTTAGCATCATGTTTAATAAACTCAATACAGTCTATACTAAAGCAGACAAACAAAGCTTTCATTTAACTAGATTCATTCATGTTATTGGTGCAGCTATCATTGCTATTATTGTCGTTGCACAGCTACTTAATCACTCTAATTTCGTTACTATCTGTGCTTTTACTGTCAGTAGCCTATGCTTTATTTACTTTATCATTAAAGCATTTAATTTTACGACTACTGAACGAAACCGCATGCTCATTGCCTTGATATTAATTATTCAAGCTATTTTATTTTTTGCGCTTTATCAACAAATGCCAACAAGCTTAACTTTCTTTGCTCAACATAATGTCATGCGAGAAGTTGGCAGCTATACAATTCCTAGTGCTTATTTTTTTAATCTTAATCCTTTCTTTATTATGCTAATGTCACCTCTATTAGCTTACTTTTACAAAAAATCACCATCAACTCATGTAACTAAGTTTGCACTGGGTATGACATTATGTGCATTTGGATTTTTAATCTTATGGGTTAGCCAATTTTATGCAACTGACGGTATTGTTTCACCGTGGTTTTTAGTACTCAGCTACTGGCTACAGTCAACTGGTGAATTATTTATTTCAGCGCTTGGTCTTGCTATGGTTGCAGCCCTTTGCCCTAAACAAATGAGTGGCTTTGTTATGGGGCTATGGTTTGTCTCAGTAATGTTAGCAGGACCCGTCGGTGCATGGCTTGGAGAATTAACCCAGCCACCACAACATAGTCATTTATCTACCATTGAAGCTCTTTCTCTTTATACGCATGCTTTTGGAGAGATTGGTCTTATTACACTAATTGTTTCATTAGCAATGTGGTTATTTAGACCTTTACTGAATCGCTATATATAAGGTGATTACTTGTTAAATTAATTTCTAGCATCCATTAACAGCCCACGCTATACTTTGACAATCATTTACTTAAATTAAGCCATTAAAATTTATTAAATATGACTAAAATTGCCGAAGTAATCGTCATTGGACCATTTAAAGAAGGATTAGATTATCTAATAGCTGACAATCAAGCTATAACAATTGGCACTCGTGTACTTGTTCCATTAAGAAATAAAAAAGTTATTGGCTTTATTATCAATATTAAAAATGAAAGTAAATTTGATACTAAACGATTAAAATCAATTTTAAAAATAATTGATCAACAACCCATTTTAGATACATTACTTATAGATTTAGCCCAATGGTTACGACGCTATTATCATAGTAATTACTATGAAGTATTACAAAGCATGTTACCTAATTTGATTTTAAAAGGTGAGGCATTAACAAGCTTTGAAACCTATTGGCAAGTGATTAACACACAACTAGATATAAATGAGTGCTTTAGTAAAAATGCTAAAAAACAAATTACAGCCTATCAACTACTTAGGCAATATCCTAAAGGAGTAGCCTACACTCAATTAAAAGAAGAAGGTATTGATCAGCAATTATTAAATAAACTAAAAGCTAAAAACCTTATTGATTCATTTTCTCAAATTAAACCACCAACATTGCCTAAAAATTTAATCAAACAAGTCATACCTAATTTCACCCCCAACGAAGCACAACTAACGGCAATAGATAAAATAAAAAACAAATTAGGTCAATATCATACATTTTTACTCGATGGTGTTACAGGCAGTGGTAAAACTGAAGTCTATCTACAGGTTATTGATACGATACTTAAAGCTGATCAACAAGTTTTAATCCTTGTTCCTGAAATTGGCCTAACAAATCAACTAGTCAAACGCTTTGAAAGTCGATTTGACCTACCTGTCATTACTTATCATTCCTATTTATCTGATAAAGTACGCTTAAATAACTGGGTTTTAGTTAAAGAAAATCAAGCAAAAATTATTATTGGCACTCGTTCTGCTGTATTTCTTCCATTCGCTAATATAGGGGCAATTTTTGTTGATGAAGAGCATGATCCTTCTTATAAACAACAAAGCCAATTGCGCTATCATGGTCGTGATATTGCAATTCTACGGGCAAAATTCTTAAAAATCCCAATTGTATTAGGCAGTGCGACACCTTCATTAGAATCCTTACATAATGCTAATGAGAAAAAATTTACTAAACTTACTTTATCTAAGCGCGCAGGCGATGCACAAGCAATTACACCATTTGTCATTGATATGCGTCATAACGCGGTACATTGCGGCTTATCTCAACAATTAATTGACCAGATTAAAAATCATCTTGATGCTAAAAACCAAGTACTATTATTTTTAAACAGGCGTGGCTATGCACCGATTCTAATGTGTCAAAATTGTGGCCATATTAGTCAATGCCCAAACTGTGACAACCCGTATACTTATCATATCAACCCTCAACGTTTGTGTTGTCATTTTTGTGAATCAACTAAAGCAATTATTACCCATTGTGATCACTGTAAATCAAATGAATTACATTTAGTTGGCCAAGGCACAGAACGAATTGAAGAATATTTAACTGAAACTTTTCCAGAGTATCAAATTATTCGTATCGATCGTAATACAACCACAACTGAAAAAGCATTGAACCAATCATTTGAGCAAATTAACTCGAATAAAGCTCAGATTATTATTGGTACACAAATGATGGCTAAAGGACACCACTTTCCAAATGTAACTCTAGTTGGCATTATTAATATCGACTCTGGCCTTTATAGTCATGATTTTCGCGCACTTGAACGTACTGGACAATTAATTACCCAAGTTGCAGGTAGAGCTGGTAGAGCCGATAAAAAAGGCCAAGTTTATATACAAACGCATACACCTGATCACCCTTTACTTAAAACATTATTAAATCATGGTTATGCTGAATTTGCTAAAGTGTTAATTGCTGAGCGAAAACTTGCGCAATGGCCTCCCTATACAAACTTAAGCTTAATCAAAGGCGAGTCAACATCAGAAGAGTTCTTAGAAAATCAAATGCAGGAAATTAAATATAAAGCACAAGCATTATGTAATAGTGAGCAACTAATTATCGGCCCTTTCCCAGCAATTCGTTATAAACAGCAAAGCCGTTATCGTATGATACTATTACTACAAAGCAATACAAAACTGCTGATGCAACATGCCTTAGCTAATATTGAAACCGTATTATCTAGTTATAATAGCCATAAAGTGAGGCTGACACTTGATATTGACCCAAATGATTTAATGTAATGCTCAGTGCCTTTTAGCCACAAAAACAAACCATAAATAAACAATAATTGTCACAATAAAATAGCATAATGCTAAAGGCAGAAGTGAATGTACTTTTAACCAAGTACCAATTAATGAAAATAAACTAAATACAATCCATATTAAAGCAAATAACAAACCATTAGCTGATGCTGCCTGGGCTCTAAAAATAGATAAACATTCACCGACATAAATTGGAAATAAAAAGCCACCACAAAATATCATAACAAATACTGGAATGATTAGTTTGAAAATATTCAGCTCCCCATAGCTTAGTATTAACATGGTAATTGCTGCAATAAGCATAATGATTAGCATAATATTTGTTTTAGCATAGCGAGAATATTTAAAAAATATTCGACTTGTCATATTGCCTGAAAACCAAGCAGCCCCCATAACTAGAGCCATATAACCATAAAAAATTGCACTTTTATCTAAAACTTCTTGAATAATAAATGGCCCAACAACATTAAAAATTGCAACATAGCCTAAAAAGAAGCTAACTAAGATACCGCCAGTTAAGAAGAGCTTATTTTCTAAAACTGTTATGTAACTTGAAGTGATATGCATAAGCGAAAATGGTTTTTTTTGCTCAATCGACTCATCAATAAATAAGACCATAAAAATAAGCAGGACGATTAAATAAACTAAAACAAAAATAAAATTTGCTTGCCAGTTAAAATAATGTTCAAGATAGCCACCAATAAAAGGTGCAATAATTGGTCCAAGAGCAAATGCTGCGGTAATGTAGGTATATTGTTTTTTTAGTGCATCTCCTTCAAATGTATCATTTAAAATAGCTCGAGCCGGCACCATCATAAATGCTGAGCCAAAGCCTTGAAATAACCTTGCAATAATCAAGGCATTGACAGAGTGTGTTGTTAAAATAAATATAACAGCAATAATCTGCAATAAAAGCCCAAACAAAAAGGGACGTTTTCTACCTAAAGCATCAGATATGGGACCGGCAACCGCTTGTCCAATGCCTAGACCTAATGCAAATAATGTTACGGTTAATTGGACCATCATCTTTGAGACATCAAAATAATGCGCCATTGATGGTAGAGAAGGTAAATAAATATCTGTACTCATTCCACCTAAAGGAATGGTGAAATTAACAAATAATGCAATAATTATCGGATGTTTAATTTTCATTGTCTTTCACTATTGAAGTGCACCGTGGCAGTGTTTATATTTTTTACCAGAACCACATGGACAAGGCTCATTTCGACTGACTTTACGTTCAGGACGAACAAATGGTTGTGGCTTTTCTTGTGGTTCTTGAGGCCCTTCATCAGAAGGCATATTAACAACATTAGATGCTTGATTTTCTTGCGACTGTTCAAGTGTTGCTACTTCCTCATGATTAAATGCTAAATTACCGACTGAGTGACGCCATTGATCCTCAACTACATGCACCTCTTCTTCAGGACGTTCAATGTGAATTTTAGTCAGTGTCGAGACAACTTCGTATTTAAAGTTATCTAACATACTGGAAAATAATTCAAATGCTTCACGTTTGTATTCTTGTTTTGGATCTTTTTGTGCATAACCTCTAAGATGGATACTATTTCTTAAGTGATCTAAACTACTTAAATGCTCACGCCAGTGTGTATCTAAACTTTGTAATAAAACAACTTTCTCAAATTGATGGACTGCCTTTTGATCCAGTGCCTCAATCTTTTGATCATATTCATCCATTAAGGTATTAATAACACGTTCTTTTAATGTTTCTTCATGTAAAGATTCATCATCTTCTAACCATTGACTGATTGAAAGCTTTAATCCAAAGTCACTATCTAAGGTATGCGTTAAACCAGTCACATCCCACTGCTCTTCAATACTCTGCTTAGGTATATGATTATGAAATGTAATATCAGCAACATCATAACGCATTGATTTTAATACTTCTGAGACATCAATTGATGAGAGTAATTCGTCACGTTGACCATAAATCACTTTACGTTGTTCATTGGCCACATTGTCATACTCTAACACATTTTTACGCATATCAAAGTGATATGATTCAACCTTTGCTTGCGCTTTAGCAATTGCTTTAGTAATCATCTTACCATCAATCACTTCACCTTGTTTTTTCATCATACCACGCAACATGCCAATCATTCTTGGTGGCATAAAAATGCGTAATAAGTGATCATCTAATGATAGATAAAATGAACTTTCTCCTGGATCACCTTGACGCGCTGCACGCCCTCTTAACTGATTATCGATTCGACGTGAATCATGGCGCTCAGAACCTAAAATACATAACCCACCTGCATCAATTACTTGCTGATGACGCTTTTTCCAATCACTTTTAATGCGTGCAATTTCCATCTCGGATGGTTCTTCTAACTCATTAATTTCTTCCTGCCAACTACCACCTAAAATAATATCAGTTCCACGGCCTGCCATGTTGGTTGCAATGGTAACATTACCTGGTTTTCCAGCTTGGGCAATAATTTTTGCTTCTTTCTCATGCTGTTTTGCATTCAACACATTATGTGGTATTTTTCTTTTTCGCATCATAGTTGAAAGTATTTCAGATGTTTCAATGGATGCTGTACCCACTAATATAGGTTGCCCTGTCGCAATGCGTGTTTTAATATCATCAATTAATGCTTGAAATTTTTCTTTTTGAGTTGAATAAATTAAATCAGAATGATCAATTCTTTTCGGTGGCTTATTCGTTGGAATTACAATCACTTCAAGACTATAAATTTCGTGAAATTCTGATGCTTCTGTATCGGCAGTTCCAGTCATTCCTGAAATCTTATCATAGAGTCTGAAAAAATTCTGAAAAGTAATCGATGCTAATGTTTGGTTTTCACCTTGTATTTTAACACCTTCTTTTGCTTCAATTGCTTGATGTAAGCCATCTGACCAACGTCTTCCTGGCATCGCACGTCCAGTATGTTCATCGACAATAACAATTTCATTATTTGCCACCATATAATCAACGTTTTGTTGATATAGTGTATTGGCTCTTAAAGCTGCATTTAAATAGTACATTTTTGTGACATGTTGAGGACTGTAGAGATTTTCACCTTCCGCTAAAATACCTTCATCAATTAACCAAGACTCAATCTTACTATGGCCTGCCTCTGTCAAATGCGCTTGCTTTGATTTCTCATCTAAGTAATAATCACCTTCGCCTTCACCATCTTTATCTTCACAAATTTCTAATTTTTGAACCAAACGGGTAAATAATAAGTAAAACTGCGAAGAATCTTCTGCTGCACCTGAAATAATTAACGGTGTTCTAGCCTCATCAATTAAGATTGAGTCGACTTCATCAATAACAACAAAATTGCGACTTCGCTGAACTTGTTCATCTTTAGAAAAAGCCATATTATCACGCAAGTAGTCGAAACCAAATTCATTATTAGTACCATAGGTAATATCACAAGCGTAAGCTTCTTTTCTTTCTTCTGGTGTTAAACCTGAAACAATAACCCCTGTGCTTAAACCAAGAAATCCATATAACTTACCCATTAACTGAGCATCACGAGAAGCCAAGTAATCATTGACTGTGACAACATGAACTCCTTTACCAGATAAGGCATTTAAATAGACAGCTAATGTTGCTACTAATGTTTTACCTTCACCTGTACGCATTTCAGCAATTTTACCCATATGAAGCACCATGCCACCGATCAGCTGCACATCATAATGGCGCATTTCTAATACACGTTTAGATGCTTCTCTAACAACTGCAAATGCCTCAATTAATATATCATCTAACTTAGAAGTTTCTAATTGTGCTTTTAAAGTCTCAGTCTTAGCTTTTAATTCATCATCGGTTAACTTTTCGAACTCTGCTTCTAAGGCATTAATTTTTTCAACTTTTTTTCTTAGCCTCTTTAAAATGCGGTCATTACGACTACCAATAACTTTGGTTAATAATGTTTTTGTTAGCATCGATAAATTATCCCATTAATTTCTTTTTAATGCATAAATTTGCATACTATTTTTAGACTGCCTCAAGTATAATCTAAGTTGAAGCATAACTGAATGACCTTTGCACCATGAATACTAAAAAAGATACAAAAAAACGCTTACAATCGATCAATACTCTGATTGATAAAACTTCATTTTTGCATCAAATTGCTAAAAGGTCTGAAAAGATCAATAAAGCACAACAATTACTTGATAACGTTAATTTTGCATTATTATCAAATACTAGAGTTTTGAATTATGAAGATTCCAAATTATTACTTGGCACCGAAAGCCAAAGTATTATCGCGAGGTTCTATATGCAACGTAGTGAAATTTTAAAACTATTAAGACAAAAACGTGAATTTTGTGATCTTTTAAGTATTGAGCTTAAGTTATTTATTGAACCTATGGCAAAAGTAGAAAAGTTAATCCCACCCAAAAGAGATGATATTCCAGATAACATATCATATAAAGCAAGTAAAACATTATCTCAGCTATGTAAGCAAACTAAAACACCCAAAATTCAAGAATCATTAACTAAGTTTTTAGCTAAACATGGAAAATTTAAGACTGACAACGATTAAGCTTTTGATTGAATTTCAGTTAATTTAACATATTTCAAATAGGTACCCAACGCAATAGAGCCTGCCAAAATAAAACCATATTTACCATCTAAAAAACCACGTTTTATGATATAGCTTCTTATAAAAGACCAAGCACCTTTAATAACAGCTAAAATTAAAGAAGATTTTTTACCTTTTTTATACAACTTCTGGGCACTTAAACTACTATATTCATTAGCCTTAGCTATCGCATCAGCTATTGTATTATACGTATAATGAAATAAAAATGCTTTTAGCTTCTCTACTTGGCCATCAACGATGATACTCTCATGCACAAGCTCATCAGAGAAATAACCTTTAACTCTCTTTAACAGCCGAATAGGTGCATCATCTTTCCAATCACCATAACGAATCATCTTTAAGCCAAAAAAAGATTTTCGAGTAATTTTATAGGCATCTATCTGAGTATCACTTAAGCAAATTGATTGAATTTCTTTAGCTAATGTAGCTGGAACTTCTTCATCAGCATCTAAGGATAACACCCATTTTTTTGTTGCCTTTGATAAGGCAAACTGCTTTTGCTTACCATAGCCTAGCCAGTCCTGGTGATAAATATTACTTGTATATTCTTTTGTAATAGATAGTGTTTGATCGCTACTGCCTGAATCAACCACAATAATTTCATCGGCCCAACTTACTGACTCAAGTGCACGTCTAATATTTTTTTGTTCATTTTTGACAATAATAATTACACTTAAATTAAATGCCATATCTAATCAACTTTTCAACTGGGCTATACATCAATATTTTTTACATTTAAGGCATTTTGCTCAATAAATTCGCGTCTTGGTTCAACATGATCACCCATAAGTGTAGAAAATAATTCATCTGCAGCGACAGCATCAGAGACAGAAACTTGAAGCATACGTCGCGTTTCAGGATCCATAGTCGTTTCCCACAATTGCTCAGGATTCATTTCCCCTAAACCCTTATAGCGTTGAATACTTTGTCCACGCTTGGCTTCTTTTAACAACCAATCAATTGCTTGCTCAAAATGATCAATTGGCTGAGATTTTTCACCGCGCTCAATTCTTGCATTATCACCAATCAAATCATGCAATGACTCACCTAATTCACAAATTGCTTTATAATCTTTACCTTCAAAAAAAGTAAATGGAATAATATAAGCGGTTTCAACACCATGAAAATAGCGCTTAAGCACTAACTGATGGACCGTTTCATTATCATCTTCGTGGCGAATCGCTGTTGTTGTTTGATAAGTTTCATAACTTAAAGCTCGTTTATTTAAGTGTGCTTCTAATGTTTGCCACCATTGATCTAATGCCTGACTTTCAGAGTGCCATTCAGTCTGATAAGGCTGATAATAAATTAATGATTTTAAAAATGATTCAGGATAACGCCTAGATAATTGATTTACAATTTGTATCACTTTTTGATATTGCGTATATAAACTTTCTAAGCCAACACCTGCTATGGGTGGCGCTTGATCATTTGGATAAAGCTTTGCACCTTCAAGACCAATTTGACCTAAGTATGTATTTAAGGCTGGATCATCTTTTAAGTACATTTCTTGCTTACCTTTTTTAACCTTATATAACGGCGGTTGCGCAATATAGATATGGCCACGACTAACCAATTCAGGCATTTGTCGGTAAAAAAAGGTTAATAATAATGTCCGAATATGTGAACCATCAACATCCGCATCTGTCATAATAACAATATAATGATATCTTAGTTTATCTGGATCATATTCATCACGGCCTATACCACAACCTAATGCTTTGATTAATGTACCTACTTCTTGAGATGATAGCATTTTATCAAACCGTGCTTTTTCGACATTTAAAATCTTACCTTTCAGTGGCAAAATAGCCTGACTTCTACGATCACGCGCTTGTTTTGCTGAGCCTCCAGCAGAATCACCCTCAACAATAAACAACTCAGATTTTGCAGGATCTTTCTCCTGACAATCTGCAAGCTTACCTGGAAGCCCTGCAATATCTAATGCACTTTTTCTTCTTGTAACTTCACGTGCTTTTCTTGCTGCTTCTCTAGCTCTTGCTGAATCAATTACCTTATTTGCAACCGTTTTCGCTTCATTTGGATTTTCCTGCAAAAACTCTGATAATTTTTCATAGACTAATGACTCAACAATTGGTTTAACTTCTGATGAAACCAATTTATCTTTAGTTTGTGATGAAAATTTAGGATCAGGTACTTTTACCGATAAAACAGCCGTTAAACCTTCTCTTGCATCATCGCCTGTAACACTAACTTTATGACGTTTGGCTAAACCTTCTTGATCAATATATTGATTCACCGTTCGAGTTAATGCCGCTCTAAAACCTGATAAATGTGTTCCACCATCTTTTTGTGGGATATTATTGGTAAAACAGAAAATATTTTCTTGATAACCATCATTCCACTGCAGTGCAAGCTCTACAACCACACCTTCTTTCTCGCCTCTGACAAATACGATTGAATCGTGTAATGCGGTACGTTTATGATTAAGGTGTTCAACAAATGACTGAATACCACCTTCATACTGAAAAACCTGATCACGATCTTCATTTAAATCTTTTAGATGAATTCTAACACCCGAATTTAAAAATGCTAATTCTCTAATCCGCTTAGCTAAAACATCATATTGAAACTCAATTTGGCTAAAGGTAATTGGACTTGGTTTAAAGCGAATCATCGTACCTTTTTCATCAGTATTGCCTACTTCCTCTAACGGTGCTTTAGGTTCACCATCACTATAAAATTGCTGATAAGCCTTACCATTTTTCCATACCTTTAACTCTAAAGTTTCAGATAGAGCATTGACAACTGAAACACCCACACCATGTAAACCACCTGATACTTTATATGCATTATCATCAAACTTACCACCAGCATGTAATACTGTCATAATGACTTCAGCAGCAGAGCGACCCTCTTCTGGGTGAATATCAACAGGTATCCCACGGCCATTATCTCGAATTGAAACACTACCATCAGTATGTAAAACAACTTCAATATTAGAACAAAAGCCAGCTAACGCTTCATCAATCGAATTATCAAGCACTTCAAAAACCATATGATGCAAGCCTGAGCCATCATCTGTATCACCAATATACATCCCTGGACGCTTACGAACTGCATCTAAACCTTTTAAGACTCGAATATTTGATGAATCGTATTGTGTCTCTGCCATAAATTTATTACTCCACGTATTATCTACTCTCTCATCTTGAAGCATCAGATAAGTTTAAATTTGTCAGTTATTTTATCAGAAATTAGCCACAGATACTCTTATAAAATACCAATGTTATAGATTAAATCAGCATCAATCATTATTACTGTCATCAAAGTGTCAAAAATGATTACTTTAACCCACCTCTTTCAATGATTGTTCCTTCAGTGGCGGCATAACCAATGCATTACCTTCAACGACCAATTCACCATCCTGGTTATAACAAAAAGTATCCAATTGTACTCGATTTTTATCAATATCAAGCGCTGTAATTTCAACAACTGCTTTAATCGTATCACCAATATAAACAGGTGCTTTAAAGCGAATAGATTGCTCCAAATAAATCGTGCCAGGACCAGGTAATTGCATACCAATGACTGTTGAGATAAAGCTTGCCGTTAACATGCCATGAGCAATTCGCTTCTTAAAACGAGTATTTTTCGCTTTTTCTTCATTAATATGCGCAGGATTTAAATCACCACTGACACCTGCAAATAAATAGATATCCGTCTCTGTAATTGTTTTACTAAATGACGCTTTTTGACCGATTTTTATTTGAGTGATATTTTGTCCAATCATACAATCCTCCTTAAATAATAATCCGATGACTTAAGGATTTTTATTTTTTAATTAATCGCCATACTGCCCCGTTTTTTGATTTTTTATCTAATAAATCTATATAAGCTTGATGTGCTTTTTCACTATCTTCTGACAAATTAGCTAGCTTAAAATTAAACTGGCTAAAATCAAGCGCTTTTGATTGATCATTACTTCGTTTAACTTCTGAAGCTTCATTTAACGCTAATTGTGTTTGCCCACCTGTCATTGCAAAATAAACTTTTGCTAATAATTGAGCATCTAATAAAGCCCCATGTAAACTACGGTGTGCATTACTAATCATATAGCGCTTACATAATGCATCTAGTGAGTTTCTCTGACCTGGATGCATCTTACGCGCCATTACCAAGGTATCCACAATACCACAATGCTCTTTTAGCATACCCCAAGTATTATTCGATACTCGGCTTAGTTCATAATCTAAAAAAGGCACATCAAATCCAGCATTATGAATGACAAGTTCTGCTCCTTTCAAGTAGTCCATAATCTCATCAACTTTTTCTTCGAACAATGGCTCATTTTCTAGCCGCTGATTTGAAATACCATGAACTTCAAAAGCACCCGCTTCAATCTCAATATCTGGCTTAAAATACAAATGTAAGTCGTTACCAGTTAATTTACGATTAATTGCTTCAACACCACCAAACTCAATAATTCGATGACCATTTTTAAATTCAAAACCACTGGTTTCTGTATCTACAAATATCTGACGCATACGCACAAAAAATTACATATTCCTTTTTGTATTGTAGGGAAATTATAGGATTTGTAAAGTCGTGACTTAATGATTTTAGTTTTAATTAAGCTGTTAGTTGCAATGCTAAACGCTCAATACCAAGCCCAACTAGTTTAATTAATTTTTCACTGGCTTTATTGGCATAGACTAGTACATCTTCATGCGCGATTGGTTCATCAGTAATCCCTGATGCCATATTCGTCACAGCAGCAAAACCTGTTACTTTCAAACCACAGTGCTTAGCAACGATAACTTCAGGCACTACAGACATTGCCACCACATCAGCCCCCATAAACTTGAATGCGCGAATTTCTGCTGGCGTTTCAAATGAAGGACCTAAAACTGCTAGATAGACACCTTCAGGCAAATCAAAGCCCATTTCTTGTGCAATTTCTTTAAATAAAGTCCGCGCACTTTTATCATAAGCTTCTTCCATTGGTACAAATCTTGGTCCAATTGCGTCATCGTTCGGACCTACTAATGGATTACCTGGTTGTAAGTTAATGTGATCTTTTATCAATACGACATCACCAGGTTTATTTTCTGGATTTAATGAACCTGCCGCACCTGTTACAATTAAATGCTCTATTCCTAAGCCTTTCATAACACGAACGGGTAAAGCAACTTCTTGGAACTGAGCGCCTTCATATAAATGTACACGGCCACTCATACAAATGACTTCAACGCCCTTATAAAATCCAACAATATACTCTCCAGCATGTCCTTCTACACTGGAAGTAAAAAATCCCGGTAACTCTTCATAAGATACTTTTGCAACAACATCAACTTCTTCTGCTAAAGACCCTAAACCCGAACCTAAAACCAAACCAAATTTAGGTCTAAAGTCACCAATTTTTTGCTTTAAAATAGATAGCGCATTATTATAAAAAGTCATTCTTCAAATCTCATATAAAGTTATTTTAATAGCAAAGATTATATATTAAATCACTTTATTAATCTAAAAATTTGTTAATAACATTTAAAACGAAAAAAGTCGCCAAAAGGCGACTTAATAATAGATAGTCTATATTGATATAAGCAAAAGCTACAATTAGAAGTAAACTGTAACGTCTGCTTGAACAATATTTGATGCTTGAAGTGAGTTTGTATTAAGCTTACCACCAGCAAAGTTATAAGCAAGACCAAACCACAATGTATCAATAACGTTAGTACGAGCACCAGCTGTAAATTGATAAATATTGTTGTCAGTATCTTGAAATAACTGGCTATAGCTGAAGAAGAACACAGAGTCATGTCCCATCAACGGCATAGAGTAAGATGAATTCACATCCCAAGCTTTTAGAATAGCACCACCACTGAAAGCATTGGTCATTTGGCCTGTATAACCAACAATCCAAGTCCAGTTAAATAAGTTAGTATTCTGCCATGGGCTACCAGAAGAATTAGTTTGATCAACTGGATTCAACGCACTATTATTTGCTAGACCATAAACACTTTGAGTTGTCATTACAAAGTCAGTTGATAATGCAAAACCTGCAACATCAAAACCAGCATTCGCAGTCCAAGCACCAACACGATCACCATGACCAGTTGCTGTATTATAATTGTCACCACGGAAGCCAGTACCATTAATATAGCCTGTACCAACATGATAAGTAAACTTACCATTTAATGTTTGCTGATACATAACATTAGCAGCAAAGTTATTAAGTTGGCTTTGATCGCCTGGATTAGAAGCATTTAAGCTTCCATTTGCATTACCATTCATTAATGTCACAGTTGCTGTCACACCATAATTATGGAAACCAACACCAAACTGACCACCTGAAGCTAAGAAAGCTGCACGAGTAACTCCAGGGATATAGGTGTTATCCATAGAAAAATCACCGAAGTCAACAGTTTTCACACCACCCCAAGCATAGACAGGTGCTTTATCTAGATTACCGACAACAAAGTAAGCATCCGGCATAACCACATCATTAGTTACAGGGTTAAGTACCGCCATATTAGCATAACCTGTTACCCAGTCACCAATTGTTGATGTAAAGATCACATTAGCATAAGGTAATTCAATTGCAGTTGAATTATCAGCACCAATTTCTGTACCTGTTGTGCCTACAGCAGATCCTGCAGCCACATTATTACCTTGATTGACACTATTCATGCGACGGAATTGAGCTTGAAGCTCACCTTTTCCACCAAGATAGATTGAATTAGATGATAACTGACCACTTTCACGTGAGTGTAAAATAGCTAATTCACGGTTAACACCTGAATCTTGGTTATTTAACATCTTTTGAGTATAGTCAGCATCGTATTTAACAAATGAAACACCACCTGTGTTGCCACTTGATTTGCTCATAGAAGAACTGCTAGATCCGCTGTTCACCTGAGCCTGAAGCTGTTGAATTTGTTGTTGTAGGTTTGCAATTTTAGCGTCGACATCCGAAGAAGCCGCCATTGCTGAACCTGAAACAATCATACCGGCAGTCAATGCAGTAACAATTGTTTTTACTCTCACGTCCTTTCTCCTCATTTTTGTTATGATAAATGTTAACCAAAAGCGTCCTTTTGATTCGGTAACTGAATTTTATGCGCCACTTTCTTCAATTTTAAGCAAAAAATCCAAAACTAGCACTTTATTACCACCTAAGTTAGTCAGTATCAAAATAAAATGCAAGCCTGATTACATAAATTATTTACTTTTTTGCAGCACAAAGATAATTATTACCAAACCCTTAATCTTTAAGTTTCCTAAATTTGTCAAATTTTACTCTATCTATAGCTCTTCAGCATTGCTTTTTAAGTAAGCTGCTACACCTTCAGGTGAGGCAGTCATACCTGTATCACCTTTATTCCATCCAGCTGGACAAACTTCACCATGCTCTTCATGAAATTGTAATGCTTCTACCATACGCACAAGCTCATCCATATTACGCCCAAGTGGTAAATCATTAACGATTTGATGACGTACAATCCCGCTTTGATCAATTAAAAATGTACCTCTAAATGCAACACCAACTTGTGGATGTTCTACACCATAAGCTTTCGTAATCGTATGATCAATATCTGCAATCATCGTATATTTTACAGGGCCAATACCACCTTGGTCAATCGGTGTATTTCTCCATGCATTGTGCGTAAAGTGCGAATCAATTGAAACGGCAAACACTTCAACACCAAGTGATTGTAGAGCATCAACACGCTTATCCAATGCAATTAACTCCGATGGGCAAACAAAAGTAAAATCAAGTGGGTAAAAAACAATCGCTGCATATTTACCACCGCGTGCTTGATTGAAGTTTAATGCTTCAACAATCTCACCTGTTGCTGAGACAGCCGGAGCAGTAAAGTCAGGTGCTTGACGCCCAACTAATACTGTCATTTTAATTCTCCTTTAAATTAATCCAAATACTATAATTTTCTAAAAACCAGTCAAATGGTAATTATGGATGCTAGTTTCCCTTAGGCTTAAGAATTTGTCAACTCATTGCAAACAAAAAGCAATGCTTTTTCTTCATTTTAATTGAAAGGTGCAATTATAAGAAAATACAGCTTTTTTTTGATATATTAATTTATTTTATTATTTATAAAACTCTTGTTAATTTAAATTGCTATTTTGAACCTTCAAATTATAGCGTCTAGCTTTTAATGCATAGTATAAAGCTAACTTTAAAATAGCGACCAATGGCCAGACAAATGCAGAAAGAAAAATAGTAACAACTTCATCAATACCAAATATTAAGGCATTATCCGTACCTGTTGCACTTTGTATTAACCACTCTCCAATTGATGGGATATTAAGTAAAATATAACAGACAAATGCTATGCCCAATGACTTAGGATATGCACCAATTGTTAGTTTAAAGCTTTCACTAATTGAGCTAAACGCACTTTTTTGATCATATAGTATCAGTGGTATATAAATGATTAAAGCGGCATAAACAAGAATACCTAATATGCCAAAAATCATGCTTGATACCATTACTGAGAGCATTAATAGTAAATAGACAAATAATGTTGCTATTGCAATAACAATAAGGCGAGATAGAACAAACTGAACATGTTTAGTTATTGGCTGAGAACGCCCTTGCCAACTTTCATCAACAACGTTTTGAAACAGTGCTGTTGCAAAAGGAAGAATTACTAAATAAAAAACAACACCAGTAGCAATAACCAAATGCATTGTTGGGGTGACTTTATCTGCAAATGCGGATAAATCTTGACCTTTAGCATTTTCTTGCATCATTTGATAGATTAAATCAATCATACCTGAACGCTGCATAAATATAATAAACAATTGGTATAACACTGACACAATCAAGGCAATAATAAACAGCCGTTTAATATTCTGTCGGTACAATTCCCATGTTCTTTGAATGATTTCACTAAAACTTGGCTCATTCAATAATTTCATCAGATTCCTCGTTTGACCTTTAACCCATATTGTGGCAGAGTACCGAAAGTTTTATCATTTATCAATAACAAAGGGAAAATTATGCTACTGAGCGAACGGGTAAAAGAGCATTTCTCAAATAGCATTCAAATGATGATCTCATCAGCTGACACCTTAAGTGAGCCAATCGCTCAAGCTGGTGATTTAATTGTGCAAACCTTACTAAATGGTGGTAAAATTTTTACTTGTGGAAATGATGGCGCAGCTGCAAATGCACAACACTTAGCGGCTCAATTATTAAATCGTTATGAGATGGAACGCCCATCATTACCTGCAATTGCATTAACTTCAAACGTCTCAACCTTAACTGCTATAGGTAGTGGTGATCATTATCGTGAAATTTTCTCAAAACAAATTTATGCGCTTGCTTCTGAAGTTGACATTTTAATTGCAATATCTACTGATAACTTTGCTGAAAATATTATTCAAGCAATCCAGGTTGCTCATGAAAAAGGTAGTAAAGTAATTGCCATTACGGGCGGCAAATCAGGCGGTATTGACAATTTGTTAGAAAATAATGACATCAATATTTTAGCTCCTTCAGAAAAAATACCACATATTCAAGAGTGCCATACATTAATCATCCATATACTCTGTGACTTAATCGATCAAAAATTATTTGGCTCAGAAAGCTTTTAAAGTGCTAATTTATAATTTTTGTAGATCTACAAAAATTATTTTCGTTCTCTTTTCTGACAATCTTTACAAATCACATAAAGACATAAACTATGATCTACCAAATCATAGCCTTTTTGATCAGCAATAATATGCTGACGTTGTTCTATCAACTCATCATAAAACTCTTCTACCTTACGACAAGAAACACAAATCATATGATCATGATGATGATCTGGTACTAATTCATACACTGCTTGATCATCTCCCAAATTCAATCGATTGACTAACCCTGCACTTTCAAACTGACCTAATACACGATAAACCGTTGCTAAAGCAACTTGCTCTCCTTGCTTTTGTAATTCATAGTGCACCTCTTCAGCAGAAAAATGACGATTACCTTTAGATGCCTCTAATAATTGCAATATTTTCACCCTTGGCTGAGTTACTCTAAGGCCTGCCTCTTTCAATTCTTGTTGTTTTGACATACTGCTAAACTCGCTTTAATTAATGTAATGTTTTTACTACTTATTGAGTCATGCGCTTGATTCGATTATCATGTCATAACTTTATAAAATAAAATTAAGTTCGTATTATACTATGATCAATCAAAAAGCGTTAGCCCCATTATTAGTCGCCATCACTTTAAGCTTAAATGCTTGTAGCTTATTTACACCTTATACAGCCCCCGTACAACAAGGTAAAATTATTACGCAAAAAGATATTCAACAATTAAAACCAGGAATGAGTCAATCACAAGTTCAGTTTATTCTTGGCTCACCTGATATTGTCGATCCTTTCCACAAAAATACTTGGTATTATGTTTATACAATTAAACACTACAATACAACAATGGAAGAAAAGCAGTTACATGTTAAATTTAGTAATGGAAAACTTGTTAGTATCTCTGGTGATTATCCACCACCTCAAGTAATTGAATATACAAAAAAAGACAATGATAAAACTAAAACAGATACACAACAGAACACTCAAGATAATAAAACTCAATCTTCATTGCCTTCTAATGCTAATACAACAAAAAGTAAATAGCTTTACTTTAATCACCTAAACTTATTTTTTACCAAATAGTTTTAATAAGTAATGTTTGGTTTGCTCTATTTGATAACGATAACCTAATTCACGCTCTTTATCTTGCTCAGTAAGCAACTGCTCAACATCAATTGATTGGTCATTTAAAAGCTTATCTTTAATGCTTTCTAATAAGCCAGGTGTTAAGAAAGTAGTAACATTATCTTGTGTAACTTTATCTAGCAACTCAGCAATCATTGCTTTAACTTCACCTTGACCATTTTCCACACTAATATTTTCTAGCTTAGCAATGGCTTCTTCTAAATGAGCTTCATTCAGTAACTGGTAAACTTCATTAACCTGAGCTTGTTCAATCACTGCACCATTACCATTTAGTTCAACTTGCTCTACTTTACCAGAGTTTAATGAGAAATGAAGTTCATGATGCATGACATTATCTTTATAAATCTTAGCTATAAATTCTGTCTCACCATCATAATCAGAATGTCCCGTATACTTAACTCTAATTTCATTAGCATTAGTAGAAATTTCAAAGCTTCCTTGATGAGACTCAACACCCTCAATTGACATTGTTATACCTGGTTGATTATAAACTGTAAATATTTCTATACCTTCTGTTCTCGGTACAACAGCTGTAAATGGATCAGACACTATACCTTGAGCAGTTAAAGCGCTTTCAACTTCAACTGAAATTGAGACTTTTGTAGCTAAATCATGACTATTAACTTCATTGCCAATACCATCTGTTGCTCCTAACGATCCATCTGATGAAGCAATATTAATAAAGTCATGTGGTATAATATCTATTTTGCTTAAACCCTCCTGTGGTAAGAATACTTGACGATGCACATCTGATATAAAGGTATCACCACGATCAAAGCCATTTAACTGAATTAATCCACTATCTATAACGTGTGTACCATCGGTTAGATCAAAGCGGAAGCTTGGTGCATTAAATGAATCATCGTGAAGGAAGCCAACTGTACCATTTAAAATTTCTTGGAAAGTAAATGTAGTGACTGGCACACCTGTCGCTACATTAACAAATGATGCACTATTAATCTCAGTTAATGTAATAATTAAATTAACTGGAATTGTATCAAGATCAATAATATCAACAATGCTATTATCAAATACAACTAATGCACCTCTATCTATCGTAAATGGTGTAACTGTTAATTGTGGTGGCGCATCATTATCCTGTATTAATACCGTATCTGTATTATTTGGACCAATATTAAATAATGGGTGATTTGTATTATCCAAAGTAATCACTATGGTTTCTACGCCTTCATCTAATATATCATCAATAACACTAATATCGATTACTGCTGTTTGAGTACCATCAACTATGGTGACACTACTACCAATTGGTCCATAATCTAACCCTTCAGTTGCTGTACCGGTTACAGTAAAGTTAACGATTATATCACCACCTGTATTATTAACTTTTCCTAAGTCAATGGTAAACTGAGCTGGATCTGGTCCTGCTTCTGCAGCATTTGGATCATTCGCTGTAATTGAAATTGAAACATTATTACTAAAGTCATTATCTGAAATAACTACCGTAGCATCATCATTGCTTGTATCAATACTAACTGCTGGATTATCAGTACTAATTAAAGTAATAGTCACTGCTTCTAAACCTTCAACCAGTGCATCATCAATAACATTAATATCGATTACTGCTGTTTGAGCACCGTCTGCAATAACAACGTTGCCTGATAAAGCATTATAATCAACACCCTCTGTGGCACTACCTGATATATCATAGAATATAGTAATGTCATTACCTGTACTATTAATTGCACCTAGATCGACGACAAATTGACCTGGATTTGGACCTGCTTCAGCTGCTAATGGATCTATAGCTGTGATAAATACCGTACCAACCAATGCATCATTATCCGCAATGGTGACTGTCGCATGATCATTATTCGTATCAATACTGAATAAGGCATTATCAACACTATTTAAAGTGATAATAACAGTTTCAGCCCCCTCGATTAAATTATCATCTAAGATACTTGCTACAT
>JAKJJQ010000025.1:0-46235 GCA_021713415.1 Thiotrichales bacterium 19X7-9 | reverse complement strand
AATGCTGGTTTAACAGTTAGTGATACGTTAACAACAACTGATCTTGATTTAACCGATACGGTTTCAGTTGCTGTTACTTCAGTAGTAGAATCAGGTGATACTTCAGGCATTGCCAATGCAACTCTTTTAGGCATGATGAGTGCAACAACAGGTAACTTTATTGATGGTACAGAAACGGTTGATACCTTTAGTTGGAGCTTTGACTCAGGGGTAGAGGCCTTTGATTATTTAGCAGCGGGTGAGTCATTAGTATTAACCTATACCTTAACAGTAACAGATGCACCAACAGGCGCTACTGATACCCAAACTGTTGTAATTACCATTAATGGTACCAACGATGCACCAGTTATCTCTATTGAAGCCGGTGATTCAGCAGCTGAAAGCTTAACAGAGAGTAATGCTGGTTTAACAGTTAGTGATACGTTAACAACAACCGATCTTGATTTAACCGATACAGTTTTAGTTGCAGTTACTTCAGTAGTAGAATCAGGTGATACTTCAGGCATTGCCAATGCAACCTTACTTGCAATGATGAGTGCAACAACAGGTAACTTTATTGATGGTGCAGAAACGGTTGATACCTTTAGTTGGAGCTTTGATTCCGGGGTAGAGGCCTTTGATTATTTAGCAGCGGGTGAATCATTAGTATTAACCTATACCTTAACAGTAACAGATGCACCAACAGGCGCTACTGATACCCAAACTGTTGTAATTACCATTAACGGTACCAACGATGCACCAGTTATCTCTATTGAAGCCGGTGATTCAGCAGCTGAAAGCTTAACAGAGAGTAATGCTGGTTTAACAGTTAGTGATACGTTAACAACAACCGATCTTGATTTAACCGATACAGTTTCAGTTGCTGTTACTTCAGTAGTAGAATCAGGTGATACTTCCGGCATTGCCAATGCAACTCTTTTGGGCATGATGAGTGCAACAACAGGTAACTTTATTGATGGTGCAGAAACGCAAGATACCTTTAGTTGGAGCTTTGACTCAGGGGTAGAGGCCTTTGATTATTTAGCAGCGGGTGAGTCATTAGTATTAACCTATACCCTAACAGTAACAGATGCACCAACAGGCGCTACTGATACTCAAACTGTTGTAATTACCATTAACGGTACCAACGATGCACCAGTTATCTCTATTGAAGCCGGTGATTCAGCAGCTGAAAGCTTAACAGAGAGTAATGCTGGTTTAACAGTTAGTGATACGTTAACAACAACCGATCTTGATTTAACCGATACAGTTTTAGTTGCAGTTTCAAGTGTTGTAGAAAGTGGTGATGTATCCGGCATTGCCAATGCAACTCTTTTAGGCATGATGAATGCAACAACAGGTAACTTTATTGATGGTGCAGAAACGGTTGATACCTTTAGTTGGAGCTTTGACTCAGGGGTAGAGGCCTTTGATTATTTAGCAGCGGGTGAGTCATTAGTATTAACCTATACCTTAACAGTAACAGATAGCGAAAGTGCTACCGATACACAAGATGTAGTGATTACTATAAATGGCACCAACGATGCACCAGTTATCTCTATTGAAGCCGGTGACTCAGCAGCTGAAAGTATTACAGAGACTGATTTGAGCTTGTCAATTTCAGGCACATTAACAATAACTGATTTAGATTTATCAGATGAAGTTAATTTGATTATAAATCCAATAGTTAATGTGATAGGTAATTTAAATGGACAGACAAATGCAGAATTATTAGCAATGTTTAGTTTGATTCGTAATCCTATATTAGATAATGCGGCAACAAGTATGCGATTTAATTGGGATTTTGACACTGGAATAGATGCTTTTAATTATTTAGCTGAAGGAGAGAACTTAGTTTTAATCTATAGAATTATTGCAACAGACAGTCAAGGAGGATTGAATACTCAGGATGTGGTAATTTCAATTACTGGTACTCAAGATGATCCACATATTTCAGAGGTATATAACCGAATTTATAAGCCTAATGATGGTATCAATAGGGTGTTTATAAACCAACAAGATAGTGACTTTTTAATAAATCTTAAAATAGATCAAAATGCTAATCTAGAGTATGAACTTCCACTATTATTGTCTTTAGATGTAAGAAATGTTTATGATGCTGAAAGATCATTTGGTGATCCATATATTGTAGATGTTCCTAAAGGTAAGAGTATTAATTTACTATCAATTTCTACAAGCCCTGGTGTTACAATAAATACATCAGTAATATCTGGAGAAGGTAGTTTTAATCAAAAAAATAATAATGGCATACTAAGTTTAGAGTTTCAATCTAACTCAAATGCAGAAGTTGGGCATACTGTACAAACTAGTATTAAAATTTATAAAGATGGTCAACTTCAATATGAATTATATTTTACAATCAATATATCTGAAGAAGAAACTGATGAAAATCTTGTGGTAAATGAATTGGAAAACTCTATTAGAGATTTAGTAGCATCAAACAAACAAGAAATGGAAAAAAATATCACTAAACTAGGTTCGGTTTCAGTTATTAATTCTGGATATTTAGCAGCTTTAAAAGAATCTATATTTTCAAATGATAAAAATTCCAAGCTTGATAAGCAGTTAGATGCTAAAACTAAAGAAATAACTTCCCGCTATCAAGTGGAGAAGATTAAAAAGTATTTACTGAGCTTATTTGGATAATTTCATATCCAAATAAGCTTTATAGTTGGCCTGATTAGCAGCAATTAATAATTTCCTTTTGATAGCATAATGATTATTTTTTTGAAGTGTTTTTAAACTTTTAAGTCTCGAATATGCAATCAAACTTAAACCAATATGATTTGTTTGTGTTTTTTGAGTACTCGTTGGTGGTTTCGTTAAAGAGGTATTTTGTTTCAGAGATCTATGATAAACTTTAATATCCCACCGTCTTTGGTAGATATTGTAAATGCATTCACCCAATAAGCTAAGGTCATTCATTTCCAAGAACTTATGATTGACTCTACTATTGTTAGGGCACATGCTTGTGCTTCTGGTCAAATACTTAATGGTAATAAGTCATATGCTTTAGGCAGAAGTGTTGGTGGTTTTACTACTCGAATTCACGCTGTTGCTGATGCATTAGGTAACCCTATTACATTTAGGTTAACTGAAGGCAAAGAACATGATATGCTAGTAGCTTACCAACTGTTAAAGTATGTTAAACATACAACTATTCTTGCTGATAAAGTTTATTATTCAAACTCATCAATTTGATAAGCATATTTATAAAGAAATGTATTTAATTGAATGTTTCTTTTCTAAAATAAAACAGTTTCGTAGTGTGAGATTTTTTTAGAAAAGCTGGTAAAAAATGCATTTGCTTGAAATCATATCGGATAGTTTAGCATAAAATATATCAATAGTTACAAACTAACAAATTTTACTATTTCGTATATAATTTATAGTTAGGTAAACTGATTAATTAAAGATAAAACATGTTGTTAAGTTTAATTAAAAATGACAAAATAAAACTTCGTTACATTCCTTTATTCTTTTCATTTTTATTAGTTATAAATGGTTTAATGTCAATTCTTCTAGGAACCTATCCTTATTTTAGAGATGTTTTATCATTACCGCATGCCGAATTTATTGCACAATTTATTACAATGAGTACACCGCTAAAGTTTAATGTGGCGGTTTTAATTGTATTTGGCTATTTATTGCTTTTAACCGGTAGAGGCATTTATAGAAGGCTACGCTTTTTTTGGGCATTAGCATTATTAATGCTATTTATACTTTTAAGCAATAGCTTTATGATTCATGGATTTAGTAATTTATTGACTTGGTTTTATTTAATTGAGATGCTAGCTTTAGTTGCTTGTTATCAAATCTTTGATCAGCAAACAAAGTTATTTACACTCAGTTATTCTCAATTTATTGTCATTGTGTCATTCGTATTAGCTTTATTATATGGTGTAATTGGTAGCTATATGCTAAAGGATGAATTTAATGATTTAAAATCATTAACTGATGCACTTTATTTTACTATTGAAACATTTAGTACAGTTGGCTATGGTGATATAACGCCAGTGACACAAAATGCAAAATTATTTGTTGTGTCGATGATATTTGTTGGTTTGGGTGCTTTTGCAACGATTCTAACCTATGTAATTGGTGCTTTATCTGATCGTATTCAAGATTTATTTAAGACGCTGAATAAAGGGAAAAAATATATGAAAAATCATGTTATTATTTGTGGTTATAATACATTAACACAAATTATTATTAATCAGTGTCAAAAAAATGAAACGCCATTTTTGATTGTTGAAGATAATACGCATGATCCGCTATTACAGGAGTTAGATCAATTTGTTGTAAAGGGAAATGCTTCCAACGAAGTCATATTAGAAAAAGCAAATATTGATAAAGCCCGATCAGTTATTTTAGCTTATGAAAAAGACGCAGATAATATTTTGGCACTGTTAACAGTGGCTGAATTATCAAAAGAAAAAAACATCAATGATGTTAAGGTAATTACACGTATTAACCAAAAGTCAAATATAAGAAAAGCAAAAAACTTAGGTGCGCAGTTTATTATATCTCCTTTAGTTATGGCTGCATCAGAAATGATGCAAAAAGCATTATAATTTATTTAACCTTCTAAATATCGCAATAAATCGCCAACCCAGTCAGTCATTTTAGTACGGTATATTTTTTCAATATTGTTTTTATCTTTTTTGATAATGGCGTCAACTAGTTGTTGATGGTAAGTTGCATAAAGCTTTATTTTTTTGAAATAGTCATCTTTAGAAATAGCATTAAACCACAAACAGCGGCAACGTTCTGTCTGTTCAAATAAATTAGTCATAATATTAATTAAAGTAGGTGAATGAGATGCTTGTATTAGCGCATAAATAAAGCGTTGATGTTTTTCTTTCCAGCTTGTGAAATCAAATTTTTTTGTAGATTGTTCAATTTTTTTCAAACTATGATGAGCTGCAATAATTGCCTCTTCATCAACTTCTGTTGCATTATCTATTGCAAGCTTTAGTATATGAGGTTCAATATGTAAGCGAGCATTATACAGATCTCTGACTAATTCAGGTGTAATTACAGGAATACGATAACCTTTCATAGAGACTGACTCAAGAAAATTTAAACTACTAAGTTTAACCAATGCTTCTCTAAGCGGGGATAAGCCAACATCATAGGCTGCTTTTAAATCAGCGATACAAAGTTTTTCGCCAGGTTCATAGTGATTATTTAATATATCATTTTTTAGTCTTTCAAAGACGGTGTCACTGAGAGATTTTTTTTCAACTATTTGATTCATAATGTAATACTTATTTTATTTATTCATAATTTTTTTCAATACAGATAGGATAGCATAATTTGATCAAAAAATCATCGATAAAAATACAAATAATATAAAATACATAAATAATCGATTATTTATTGACAATTCGATTATATTGGTTAAAATAACAACATCTCAAACTAAGAAATATTAAAAAGGGTAGTTGCAGATGAATATTAATTTTATAAAAGCACCATTAATTGAATTAGATGATAAAAAGTTTGATTTATTTTTATTATTTTTAGCGCCATTGATAACAAGTATTAATGGTATATCAATCGATTTATATACACCATCACTACCAGCAATAGCACAGGCTTTTGATACAAGCGCTCAAATTGCAAAGTCATCTATTAGTGTTGGTATGATTGGCTTTGCTATTGGTGTATTTACACTGGGAACGCTATCTGATCGACTAGGTAGGCGGTCAATGGTTTTAACGGGATTAATATTATTTATACTCGCTTCATTACTAGCAATAACTGCAACTTCAATTGAGATATTTATGATTTCTCGATTAGTCCAAGGTGCTGGTATTGCAACAGCTGCTATGTTAGCAAGGGCAATGTTATTAGATCGTTTTACAGGTAAAAAATTATATATTGCGATGTTATATACGACAATAGCTTTTGGCATAGGTCCTGTAGTTGCACCATTTATAGGCGGTTATTTACAACATTCATTTAATTGGCAAGCTAATTTTGTAGCCTATGCAGTCTATGGAATTATTAATTTAGCAATAGTTGTTTTATTCATGCAAGAAACACTGCAAAAGCATAAGAGACAAACCAATTCGATATTATCTCGTTTAAAGTCTGTTTTTGTAACCAGCCAATTTAATTTATTTGCATCGGCCTGTGCCTTATGTTTTAGTCAGTTCGTTATCTATAACTTAGTCGGTGTTTTTATTGTTGAAGTAAAAATGGGCTATAGCGCATTAACTTTTGGTTATACAGCTTTAATTGTTGGTTTTGGTTATTTCTTAGGTACAATATTTAGCCGTTTATTAGCTCGTCAATATGAAACAAAATCAATTTTAAAATTAGGTTTAAGCATTATTTTATTAGCAAATGTGGCTCTATTTATTGTAAGTCTTATTGATACTCAAATTAATTTATATTTATTTGTATTGATTATGGCAATGATAACTTGGGGTGTTGGTATGGTATTACCATCTTATATTGCAAAAACATTAGAACCATTTCAAAAAAATGCTGGTACGGCCGCTTCAATGCATGGTGCAGTTGTGATGCTATTAGGCTTTGTAATTACTGGCCTTATAAGCCTCTTAAAAATTGATTCAGTGATGATGATGGCAGTTGTTGCTTTAGTATTATGGTTAGGGCAAATTGTTTTATTATTTATAGCGAAAAAGAAAAAGCTAATTTAACATTTTAATCTCTTGTGTATTTTCAGTAAATGATTTAATGACAGCCCATACATCATCAGGGATTTGATTGTTTAAATTAGTATTTGGATAATTCGCAAAGCAAATACTCGCACCTCTATTATTGATTTGATATTCGCAGTTTGTTTTATCAAAGTCGGATGGCTTTAAACCATAGATATATAAACCCATGAAGTTTTTTTTCATATATTGTTGTAGTAATTTAAGTGTTGCTTGGGTTGTTTGATTTTGCTTAAAACTTGGATTATGTTTTGATGTTTGCGTACCTTTTAAGTAATTTGATAAGATATTTAAAGCACCATCATATCCTGAACTTAAAAAATCAGCTTGGCTGTTATTTGTAGATTGATAATCTTTTTTAAATGAAAACTGTTGGCATTGAACACCATCGATGTTCATATTTTTAGGACAAGCTTGGCTTGTTATCCAAGTTGAACCTGCAAAAGATGTATGTAGTTCTAATTGGTTTAGCTTTTCTTCCATTCCCCAAGCAATCGCATTAACCCACTCAGTTGTAGATGAAACAGCGGGAATGCCAACTTGAAAGGGGATATCAAGTTGATTATTCAAAGCAAATCGCTGCATAAAAGAAACACTACCAGTGCAGCCATTAAAGCCAGTCATCCAGGTATATTTTTGTTGAGTATTTTTACTCATCATTAACTCTTTTGGGTGGCAATCAAGCACGGTTGCATTATTCCAATAGACTGGCACACCAAATAATGTAATTTCAAAATTACTGTAATTACTAAAGCCACTTTGGCCTGGTTGAAGTATTGGCGTAATGGATGAAACTGGGTTTCCAGCATACCAGTTAGCTGGGTTTGCTACTTCTAATCCACCACTGTGGTTATAGTTTAGTTGTATGCTTTTATCTGCAATTACGGTTACTGCATCAGTTGGGCCGATGTCATACATTGATAGGATGATAAAACCATTATTATTAGCAATTTTCTCTAAGGTCGTAAAATCTTGTTGATCGCGACCAAAAATATTAACACCACGCCATATACCAATGAATTTATTATTAATTTGATCAATTAACCCACTATAAAACTGTTCAGCTAGAGTAGAAATAAAAGGAGGGCCTTCTATATCAAATGATGCACCATCAGCACTTGTATCATTTGTAATAATCATACCGACTAATTGGCCAGTTTGATAGATCAGTTTGTTAAGTGTAGTAGCATCTGTAATATGCATTTTATCATAGGTTGGATCATGTGGATCATAAACACATTCAGCAGGTAATTTATCTTGATTGAACAGTGGATTAGTGTTTTTGGTATTACATGGTATATAACAGTTATTGGCATTAAACTGATCAGACTTATCATAACATTGATTAGCATAATCAACTAATACAGTGTTAAATGAAAATGTAGGTAATACATTAAATTGTTTTGATAAATTATAAGCATTATTGGCAGCTTGACCTGTTGCAGTGCATTGACTTGAGCCTTGAGGATAAACATTATAAGAGATAAATACAGGAGAAGTTTGGCTACAGTTATTATCAACCATATCATTCATTTGGTCTTTATATTGAGTTGGATCGACATTTACAAAATAATTAATATAAGGATAATTAGGATAAATATACTTTAAATTAGTACTATTGGCATGTTGTTGTAAAATATTTTTATACCAATTGGCTGATTGACACTTATTAGTTGAGCTACATACTAAGTCAGATGATAAATCATAGATTGGAATTCCAGAACCTTTAGGTACGCTAGCAAAGCTGTTAATAGATAATAAACCAGCTAATATACTTGAAATGATATATTTCATATTACCCTCATATAAAAGAATAAACTTATATTTAAGTAATAGCAGTTAATAGTCTAGAGGCAACTATCGGTTTAAATTTAATTCACGTATCACTTCATAAAGTACAACTAAAAGTACTAAGATACTAATGATTAGCATTACTAAAGGTACTTTAAAATATAGCTCCTGGTGGATAAATCCAACAGAAGTTGAAGCAATAAATCCAATTGTCATAGCGATAAATGTCGTTAAAGAAGATGCAGTTGGTTTGTCATCTGCATTTTGAACAGCTAAAGCCCCGGCGGTTGAAAAAATCATTGGTAATCCAACAAACATAATAATTGATGGGATAAAAAATGCATAAGGGTCAGGTGTTTTAAATAAAGGAAATAGCATTAAGAAAAACGAGCTAATTAAAGCGATTACTGTACCTAAAAACATAATATAGGATGCTTTTAAGCGATGGTTTAATTTAGCAGTCAATAAATTGCCAATAAAATAGCCAAACATAATGATTAAATAGTCAATACCAAACGCAGTACTAGATAGTCCTATTTCATGGATACTTATAATAGAAGCCGTTGCTGCCATAATATAAATAATTGATACGGTTAATCCCCAAATTAGGCCATAACGATAAACATTCGATTTGCTCAATTCGGTACGGTAGCGACTTAGAATTTCTTTTAATGATGCTTTTGGTATGTGTCTTGGTTTTGTCTCAGGTAAAAAATACGTCAAGACTAAGACTAATAATGTATACAAAGTTAAGAATATAAAATTACTCTGCCAGTTAAAATAAGTTGTTAATTGACTACCGATAAAAATACCAATACCTGGCATAATAGCAAAAGAGCTTGTTGCATAAGCGGTCACTCTCCTTGCAGTTGTACTTTGATAGACATCACCAATCATTGTAAATGTTAGTGTTAAGCCTGCGCCACAGCCTAAAGCCATAATCAATCTGCCAACAATAACGGTTGTAAAATTATCAAAAATAGATGAAATAATACCACCTATTAATGCGATAATAAGGCCAATATATAGCGAAATTTTTCTACCATAACGATTGGCTAATGCACCGTAAGGTAGTTGGCTTATAGCATAACCTAAAACAAAGATAGTAATTACTAATTCGCTGTAACTAAGGCTGATATTGAAGTGAGTAGCAATAGTAGGTAAAGCTGCAGAAGGTAAAACACTACCAACTGATGCAATTGAAATTAATAAAATTAAGGTTAATAGTGGTAGCTGGCTTGGGGCAGAAGATGGATTTTCTTGTTGTTTTTCTTTCATGGCTGTATCACGTAATAATTCAGTAAAAAATAGCATAAGATTGAAGCATAACATTAGCTAAATTAGATGTACAATCAGAACAATTGATTGGTTTAATAAATAATATTTATTATGCTCTCTGCTAGGGTAATGAGCCTAGAAAGCAACTTGATTTCGGCCGTTTTGCTTTGCTTGATATAAGTTCTTATCTGCCTGTTTAATAAGGCTATTTAAGTCATCAAGTAGCTCTATTGAACTAATACCAATACTTAAAGTTACATACTGACTAATATCGGAGCGCTTATGTTCAATCTGTAAGTTGTTGATTGCCTTGCACATACGTTTAGCGATCATCGAAGCTTCATTTAACGATGTTTTAGGTAATAAAATAATAAATTCCTCGCCACCATACCTTGCAAGGATATCTTCTTTACCCCTTAAATTGTGTTTGAGTGTTTGTGCTACTTTTTTGATACAGTAGTCACCTTTTTGGTGTCCATAGGCGTCGTTAAAGTTTTTAAAGTAATCAATATCACACATCATACATGAAACAGGTAATACAGATTGATCTTTAGAAATTTTCATACGCTTGAGTAACTGGTTAAAAAATCCACGATTATATATTCCAGTTAAACCATCATACATTGCCTTTCTTTCAGCTATAATTAATCGTTTTTGGCGTTTTAAAAACCAGATAAGTGCAATTTCAATAATAATAAGCGCTATAATTGAAAATATAATATTTAAGATAATACCAGTTTTAAAATCATCAATTAAGTGTGTTATATTGCTCCAAATCATTACAAAACCAACAGGTTTTGGTATTTTTTGTGTGGTTGATTGATAGTCATATAAAGGGAAGTAGTATACAGACCAATACTTACCATCTTGAAATATGCTATCAACGTTTTTAGAATTAAGATCATTATTAATTTTAATCTCTGAAAGAATACTTTTAGCTTTCTTTGAAGAACTCGCCTCAAGATAATAGTCATCTTGTGAGTGCTTTTGAAAATGTGTTTTTATAAATTCATCCCACATTTTTGACTCAACATGTTTTCTGGTAAGAAAGATAGCGATATTGGTACTAAAAGATTGGGCTAGAACAGGTAATATTTGTTTAAACGAAGTGCCTGTTTCTAATGCCCCTACATAGACTTCTTTTTTAGTATCAGGGTCAATTGTCCATATTGGATAAACGCCTCTTAAGCCACTATAAATTCTTCCTGTCTCAAAACCATATCTAGGTGTTTTTTCTTTGTTTGTATCAACAATAATATGCCTTAAGTTATCCATGTTATCACCATATTTTTGTGGTTTATGTACACGAAGATAACTCGTACTTCCAGGTCCCAAATGATAATGAAGCTGTCTGATATTAAAACTTTCAGTTAGGTTATCCCAAGCAGGTTTAACTTTTTTTAATAGCGCTTGGCGGGCTTGATTAGCTTTTTCTCCGCCAGCACCACCACCTTCATTATATACGGCTTTTTTGCCCTTCAAAAATAATTGGTTTAAGTCATCATTTTTACTAATAAATAGCGCTAGTTGCATCATGTTTCGATATGTCATTGCAAGTGTTAATTCAAATTCAGATTGATGTGACTTTGCAGAAGATAATATAGTTTCATTTAGTGCTTTTTTGCTTGTGTAATAATTTAAAGTGATAAAGATAATATCTAATATAAATACAATAATGCTGATATAGATAATTAACCTTTTTTGACGTTTAAATAATGCCTTTCCTTGCTTCATAAGCTTACTTATACATCTTAATAAAAACCTAACCTATTTTTAACAAGCGTAGATGAAAAAGATATAATCTCCAGAGTAAATTATGTTTATTATGGTTTAATTAGCGTAATATTTTAGATTTATTAAAGGAAGAGAAGTGACATTGGAAGTTAAAACTATAGAAAATCAAAATGCTCAGTTTGAAAGAGAGAGAGAATTAGAAAGTGCTATAGATGAAATTAATACAATTGCATATCAGATTAGAAAACGAATGTCTCCTGGCAATAAAATACAATCTGAACTCATTCATTCAATTAGTGCATTCCAAGCTTATGAGTTTGGCGATCTTTTAGAGAAAAAAATGCGTAATGATGAAATTCCAATTCATGGTACTAAATTAGCAGATATTAATTTATATAGTGCAGCAACAGCTTTTTTTAAAGGGGGCGGTAATTGTGATCACTTCAGTATCATTTCTGAATACTTTATCAGATCTTTACAAAATGAAATAGAAAAAAAGACTAATGTTCAAATCAGTGAAATTGAGCAAGCAATGGATAATAAAGCACCACATGCCTTTTGCACACTAAAATTAACAACAGTAAAGAAACCTATTACATCATGGATAATAGCAGTTGATCCATGGGCAAGTGATAAAAATATAGAAGGTTTAACACAACATGTGGGTAGATATTTTGATGATAAATATGCTTTTAAAGTATCTGAATATATAGAATTTAGTCAAAACTTTGAGGTTGATGATTGTAAGGATTTTAAAGAAGCTTCAGATAAACTTTTTAAAAGAAAATTACCGCATGATGCAAGTCTTTTATTTTTATCACATGATATTGATAAAGAGATTATTAAAAAAACAGTAGATGCAACTAAATCAACAGATATATATCCGAAATTGTATGAAACAACATCTGCTTTTAGTCCAAGCTAATTACTTCTAGCATTAAATGTATCAATTATATTTTTTGCATGTTGATCGATATCACCATCATCAGAGCTTAAGGTATAACTTTGAACTTCATTGTAGAGATGATCTCTTTTTGTGCGAAAGTTATATAAAAAATCACTATATTGTTTGTTCGGCAATAAAGGTCGGTTATGAGCAATTCGATCAAGTTGAACAGATAAACTGACTTGAAGAAATACGCTAAATTCGGATTTTAAAATTGCGCGATTTTCAGCTAATTCAATAAGACTATCATCCGTTGTTACAACGATGTTATCTAATGTTGTTTGATATTTTAAAATATCAGATAAAGTTTGTTGAAATGCAATTTTTCCAGACTCAGATAAAGTATCAGTCATAGGCTGACCAATGGAAGGTTCTAATGAAAAATCTGCATCAATAAATTTCCAGTTTAATTTTTCAGCGACAGCTTGAGCAAGTACACCTTTACCAGCGCCGGAATGTCCAATAATAAAAATACGGTTTGGTTTATTCATAGATAGAATTATTCACGTTAAATTTAGTCAATTATAATGAGTTACTAATTTATTGTCATTATTTTTGTATAGTTAATATTGACTATCTGGAGAAGTAGTGTAGCTGTTTGACGTTGTACTATTAAAAAATAATATTTGTGGTTGAGTTTCTTTAATATATAAATCTAAACATAGTTTTTCAATGATATTTTCTTGATTATTACCCCATATCCAGTCTTTTTTACCTAAATAAGGATTTCTGTTTTGTCGTATTTGAGAAGTATGACTTTTAGGTGGGTATGGGTTAGTTGTTAAAGGAGTTTCGTGATTTGAGAGCTTAATTATTTTATAGAAGCCCCATTTGCTATCATATTGATTATAAAGATGATTTATATTCGATAATCGTTCATAGTCACCTGACCATGCATCTAAACGATAATAAACAGGAGTATTATGATCTAACTTTGCATAAAAATAAACAAATGCATGATCTATTTTTGTGCCACTGTTAATTGATACCCAATAGTTGGGCGTAGAGTATTCATTATTTTTATAATACTCACTTAATTGCATACGTAATTCAAATTCTAGTGCTTCTGCAAATTCGCCACACAAGCCACCACCAACATGTAATATATTATGATGTTTTGATCTTGGTGAAAGGTTCTTTAGTTTTATTCTGTCATTATTTACAAAATGATCAGCTGAGTTGCTGTAGTATTGATAATACCTAGCCTGATTTAATGGAATGATCTCTTTTAAGTTTTCAAAAGTTTTAATAAATATACTAATTAACTCTGAATGTTTCATGTTTGTCCTCTATATTTCAACTATAAAAATTAATTGTTGGTATAATATCATTTATGAAGCATTGCGTAATTATATTTTATATTTCAGATAATTTGACTTTTAGGATAATAAAATAATTACTTTAAATACAAGGGGTTTAAATAAAAAAATTAATTTTTTAAGCTGAATTTATTTTATATTAAATTTCAATATAATTAATTTTTCAGTACCTAATAAAAGTTAAAATAATATAAGTTGTAACCAAGTTAAGATAAAAAAGAAATAATCTGTTTTTGGCTTTTACTAAAAGCGTTAATACCAACATCAATTAAATTTTTAATATTATCCTCTGTAATATTATCCATGGCAGAGTCTGCATTTTCAATATCAGGGTTAATACGTAAGTGGTTATTACCTAATAATGTACGGCATTGATATTCACTAATCGTTGTATTACCACGCATCAAATCATCAATAATACCATGTTTAAGCCAGCTTAATTTTCCCCAGTGGCCAGAGTCTTGAACATGTTTTTTTCGTATATCCGACTGTTTTTTTGAAAGACCAGTTCCCAGTGATAAAATTTTAATATTTTCAAGTGAATAACCTAATTTTAAAGCATAGCTTAATGCGCACATACATGGATCATTTGCTGCAATACCACCATCTACTAGCCAGTCATTATCAACTTTAACAGGAGGAAAGTAAGTGGGTGCTGCACTGGATGCATCAGCTACTTGGGCAATAGTTGCATTTCTTTGTGAGTCACTACCGCCAGTACTTTTAAAAACGACAGATTGTTTATTGGTTAAGTCATAAGCGGTAATTAATGTTGGTTTTTCAATACTACTAAACTTTCTATCAATACTTAAAATAGATTCAATCATATTAGACTTTGAAGTACCATCATAAATGGGTCCATAAAATACTAAAAAAAATCTAAAAAGGCGTTTATGGAACATTTGCCCAATCATATTATGGTCAGTAAAATTTGATAAAATGCTTGCTGCAGATAGTCTTAATCCATTTAATTGCAGCATAATTAATGCGCCTGCAGAACTACCAGCACCGATATCGTATTTTTCATAAATCGGCATATTTATTTCATCTTCGATACATTTTAAAATAACTGCTGGAATAATACCGCGAATGCCACCACCATCAATCGATAAGATTTTACACATAGCCAATGTTTCGTCCTTGAGTAATTAATTTATTATTATTTTATAGTTTACGATAAGTTTACGTAAATGTTAATTAATAATTCATGGTGGATTGTTTTAAATCATTAGCAATACTTAGAAATTTATAATTTATTTAAGTATATTGTTATTTTCTATTATTATATTATGTTTTTTGAAATGATTGATTTATAAGGGTTGCAAATGCCAAATATACGCTATGATATTAATTCTGCTAATGTAATTGGGCTTGATCAAACTATGCGGTTATCAGGATATCCAAAAATAAAAGGACAATATAATAATTGTTGGTTAATTAGTAGTGCAATTGCCTATGGTGGTGATTTTGGTAGAGCAAGAGATCATATTATTAAAACTCTAGGTGAGAACTATTCTGTTAGTTTGGAAGTAAATGGCCTGCCAAATGATAGAAAAGGTGAGGCAATTTTAGAAAAATCAGGTTTGAAAAAATTAGATTTATCTTCACTAACAAAATCAGAATTATTTGATACATTGAAACAAGTATCTGGGCCTATTATTATGATAAGACCTTCAGTTAGTAAAGCTGGTAGTGTACATGCTGAAGCAGTTGTTGGTTTTGATACAGAAAGTGGACTTCTTTCAGTTTATGATACAGCTATGGCTGAGATTACTAATTACTGGACATTAAATGATTTGATTACAGATGCGCAGAGGAAAAATGAAAGTCTTAGGTTTTATATACCAAATGAAAGGTTAGCAAATTTTAGTTCAACTATTCAAAGCACTCAACCTCAAAAGCCATTTCATGAAACTGAGAGTGCAAAGCCTAGAAAATCGATTTGTCCTGATGGCTGTATTATTCTATAGATTATTGTTGATATAGTTGATTTTGAATCTCAACATAATTAATTTTTCCAGTACCTAATAATGGTATATTATCTTGAATAATAATTTCTTTTGGAATACCTAATTCACTTAAGCCTATAGATTTAAAATGCTCTCTAATTTGATTACGTTCGGCATTAGGATAATTTGTTACAAGCACTAGGCGCTCACCTTTTTTCTCATCAGGGAGATTGATAATCGCATGTAAATAATTAGGCCATAGATTCGTCAGTTCATTTTCAATTTGAGTTAATGAAATCATTTCACCGGCTATTTTAGCAAAACGTTTGGCTCGACCAAGTATAAAAACATAGCCTTGTTCATCAATTGTGACAATATCACCTGTATCATACCAGTGATCTTTTAGAGGTTGTAAAACACCGGGTTCATTAAAAAGCATATAGCCTGTCATAATATTTGGCCCTTTTACCCAAAGTCTACCACCTTGATCAATGCCTTCAATCGGTTTAAGCTTTGATTGAATTAAAGGCAATAATTTGCCAACAGAGCCTATTTTATTTTCCATTGGTGTGTTCATTGAAAGTGCAGGTGCTGTTTCTGTTGCACCATAGCCTTCAAAAATACGTAAGCCAAATTTTTCAACATAGAGTTTACGTGTATCATCTTTTAATTTTTCAGCACCAGCAAAAATATAACGCACATTATAAAAATCATATGGGTGTGCATGTTGTGCATAACCATTTAAGAAAGTATCAGTGCCTAATAGAATTGTTGAATTGGTATCATAGACTAGTTCAGGAACAATTTTAAAATGTAGGGGTGATGGGTAGAAAAAGACTGGAACTCCAGAGAAAATAGGCACAAGTGTACCAACAGTTAAGCCAAATGAGTGAAATAATGGTAATGCATTAAAGATACGATCACTTTTATTAAAATCTATTTTAGCTGTTAACTGATAACGATTAGCTTGTAGGTTTTTGTGGCTTAAAACAACACCTTTTGGTGTGCCTTCTGAACCAGATGTGAAAAGTATAACAGCACTTGAATCTGGTTTAACACGGCGTTTATAGAGTTTTAAAAAGATACTTGAAAAGTAATAGCTTAATAAACCTTTTACTTTTTCCAAGCTTGTTAGTATTTCTGGTATATTTTCAAGATAGTGAATCATTATGCCTGTTTTTTTGAGTGCTTCAACTATTTCAGTAAGCTCAGCTTGCTCAATAAATGCTTTTGATGTGATTAAATTTTTTGCTTTTGCAGTTTGACAAGCACTTAGTATATTTTTAAGACCACTAGAAAAGTTCAGCATAATTGGTGTACATTGTGCAGCTTGCGTTGCAAAAAAGCTGACAATGGTTGCATTTGTATTTGGTAGTAGTAGGGCAATATTTTCTTGCCTACTACTAAATGATTTAATATGCGCGCCAAGAATTAATGATTTTTTAAGTATTTGACGATAACTGATTGGGTGACGTTTAATATCTTCAGCTATTTTAGTACTAGCCCCATGTGTTTTCTTAGCGTCAAATAATGCTTGAATTAGTGGTTTATGACTTTGACTTGATTCAAACATCATATCTGTCATTAAATCATATAACTCTTGACTAGCAATTTTACGTTTTTCTCGTTGGGATAATTGATCACTTAGTTTAAATTCTCTTGGTGGTAAAATATGTAAAGTAATCTTAGGGAAAAGGCGTATTTTTACTTTACCTTTTAGGCGTGTAAATGGTGTATACATGGCACCATCAATTCGAATTGGCAAAATCGGTGCTTGCGCTTTGTCAGCTACAACACCAGGACCTTGATAAACTTTCATCAAAGCGCCCGTCATTGTTAAGCGACCTTCTGGAAAAATAACACAATGCTTACCTTTTTTAATCTCATTAATTAAACCTTTAAGGCTCATTGGATTTGTTGGGTCCATTGGGTAAGCGTCAACTAGGGGTAAGAAGATTTTCACCCACCAACGTTCAGCAATGAAAGTGTTAATAGCAAAAATTGGCTTTTGTGGTAAAAATACAGCCAGTAATAATGCATCTAAAAATGAAGTATGATTAGCAATAATTAATGCCCGATCATCTACTTCTTTATAATGATCAATACCTTTAACTTCAACACGATAGAAAAATTTTAATAATCGCTCTGCTAGGGATTTGAATAAATCTTCAGGTAGTAGTCGACAAATATAGATACTGACAAAGAAATTTAAGATTGCAAGTATTAAAAAGATGCTTTCAATTGACATTTGAAATACTTGCATCCAGATTGCCACAAAAACAGACATAATCACCATAAAAAGTGCGTTAATAATATTGTTTGCAGCAATGGTGCGTGAGCATTCTTTTTCATTACTTAAATGCTGAATCATTGCATATAAAGGTACGGTATAAATACCGCCAGTAACGGAAATGAAAAAGGTCATTAAAAATACAAACCATGCAGTACCTGATGATAAGAATTCACTTAAATTTAGATGATCTGTCGTTAAATTTGGATGCGCTATGATATAAATATGGCTAGCAAAATAGAGTAATAGCATAAATGAACTCATTAAGAGCGCAGCTAAAGGAACATAGCGCGCACTGATTTCTCCACGCTGAATTCGATTACTAATCAATGCACCAACTGCAATACCAATTGAAAATAATATAATGAAAAAGTTAAAAACAGTTGGTGTTCCACCTAAAATATCTTTAACAAATGCAGGAAATAATGTCATGTAACATGCTGCAACCAACCAAAACCAGGAAATACCTAAAATTGCCATAAATACACGGCGATTTGACTTGGTTCGCTTGATAATTTGATAAGTCGAAGCAAAAATATTTGCGTTTAATTGAATTTCTTTATCAGCTGGAGGTGCTGGTGGAATTTTAAAGGCAGTTATAAGGCCAATTACAGCTAATAAAATTCCAAGTGTTGTAACAATTTCTGGGCCAAAATGAAGTGGGAATAACTGACTACCTAACATAGTACCAGTTAAAATCGCAACAAAAGTACCCCCTTCAATTAATGCATTACCTGCAACTAATTCTTTATCTTTTAAATGTTGCGGTAAGATGGAATACTTAATTGGTCCAAACAAAGTAGAGTGAGTACCTAATAAGAATAAGGTAAATAATAAAATAGGCGTACTTTGAAAGTAAAAACCAAACCCACCGATGCTCATAGCAGCTATTTCAAATACTTTGATCCACCGAATAAGTGTTGCTTTATTATACTTATCAGCTAGCTGACCTGAAAAGGCAGAAAGAATAAAGTAAGGGAGTATGAAAATACCACCAGCAATTGCATTGATCGCATTAACAGTGGATGTTTCATAATTTAGTGTATAAGTAATTAGGATGATAAATGCATATTTTAGTAAATTATCATTAAGTGCTTCTAAAAATTGGACAATAAATAAAGGCAAAAATCGTTTTGTTCTGAAAAGATTCCACATGGAATTCTAATACCTCATTGATTATTTATAAGCTATTTATCATAAGCTAATTTAATGCTAAAGCAAAGCCTGTCTATAAATTGTCTTATTTATCAGGTATTTATGCATTTAATTATATCTGTTTTAGTATAAATTGAAATAGAAATTCAGTCTTGTGTGTTATTAATCAATTGATTACTATTAAAGAATAAGAGACTATTTTTTGTTTAAAATGAGATTGATTTTGGAGTAACAGTCATGTTGAAAGAGGAATATTTAAGGGCATTAGGACTTGACTGTTGGCATTTAAAAAAAGATGTAATGCTTTATTATGCACCCGATCAAACATTTGAAAATAAGTCGTTAATTGATATTTTATGTTTATGTCCAAAATCTTGGGAAAATAATAAAAAAATCAAACATTTAATGTTTTGGTTTTTGAAGTCAATGTTCAATCAACGTAAATCAAAAATCATTTATTTAGCAAAAGATTTAGAAAATGTAGAAAAACAATTAAATTACGCGGGAAATTTAGTAATAAATTTCACACAAAGTACTTGCCAGGATACAGCTAGTGTGATTAAGATAAACAGCACAATGTTTGAATCAATGTTACAAAAGCCACAAATAAAAAAACAGGTGATGTTAGATGTCTTCAGAAACTCAGTTTCTATCACTCGGTCTTGATCAGTTGAGTACAATGATGGCGATCGAGCGCAAAACTTATAACCCACCTTGGTCGATGACGATGATGCGAGATAGTATTTTAGCAGCACATACACGAGCTTGGGGCATGTTTAAAGATGAAAAGCTAATTGGCTTTGGTATTTTATCAATTATTTTGGATGAAGCTGAATTATTAAGTATTTGTGTAGAACCTAAGTTACAAGGCTATGGCTATGGCCGTGAATTATTATTATTTTTAATTAAACAAGCAAAAAAAAATAAAGCAGAAAAACTTTTTTTAGAAGTACGCTTGTCCAATGATAGAGCAATAAACTTGTATAAGTTAAATGACTTTGAAATGTTGAATGTTAGAAAAGGGTACTATCCTAGTGCTGATGGTAAATCAAGAGAAGATGCAGTTGTTTTTGCATTGAATTTACTTCAATAAATTTTTTACATTTATCTCTGGTAGTAACCTATATTATCTGATAGTCTGTATCAGCGTTGATAATCGGAGGAAATATCAATGCAATTAAACTCAAAAACACGTTTTATTTTCGTCACTGGTGGTGTTGTATCATCTCTAGGAAAAGGCATAACAGCTGCAGCATTAGCGACTTTATTAGAGTCTCGTGGCCTTAGTGTAACGATTATGAAATTAGACCCTTATATTAATGTAGATCCAGGTACTATGAGTCCATATCAGCATGGTGAAGTTTATGTAACAGAAGACGGTGCTGAAACGGATCTTGATCTTGGTCATTATGAGCGATTTGTCCGTGGTAAAATGACTAAGAAGAATAATTTTACAACTGGCCAAGTTTATCAAGAAGTTATACGAAAAGAGCGTAAAGGTGAGTACTTAGGTGGTACAGTACAAGTAATTCCTCATATTACAGATACGATAAAGCAAAAAATTATTGATGGTGCTGATCATGTTGATGTTGCCATTGTTGAGATTGGTGGAACAGTTGGTGATATTGAGTCACTACCATTTCTAGAAGCAATTCGACAATTAGGTGTAGAGCTTGGAAGGCAACGCGCATTATTTTTACATCTAACTTTATTACCTTATATTAAAGCAGCGGGTGAAATGAAAACAAAACCAACGCAGCATTCAGTTAAAGAATTACGTTCAATTGGTATACAACCAGATGTTTTAGTTTGTCGCTGTGAAGTGCCATTTTCTGATTCAGAACGACAAAAACTTGCTTTATTTACTAATGTGCCGATGAGTAATGTCTTTGCTGCAATGGATGTTGAAAGTATTTATGAAATTCCACGTAAATTTCATGACCAAGGCTTAGATGTTTGTGTTGTTGGTCAATTAGAATTACCGGTTAAGTCAGCTGATTTAAGTGAATGGGATTGTGTTGTTGAAGCTGAAAAAAATCCTAAAGGTGAAGTTACCATTGGTATGGTAGGTAAGTATGTTGGATTATCTGATGCTTATAAATCAATTAATGAAGCGTTATTTCATGGTGGAATTCATAAAAAAACCAAAGTTAAAATAGACTTTATTGACAGTGAAGATATCGAGAAAAATGGTGTTGATTTATTAAATCATTTAGATGCAATTCTAGTCCCAGGTGGTTTTGGTAAGCGTGGTGTTGAAGGCATGGTTAAAGCTGCAAAATATGCTAGGGAAAATAATATACCTTATTTGGGGATTTGTCTTGGTATGCAGGTTGCAGTGATTGAGTATGCTCGTCATGTAGCAAAATTGAATGATGCCAATAGTACGGAGTTTGATCTATCTGCTGAAAGCCCTGTCATCGCTCTTGTAACAGAGTGGGAATCAAAAGAAGGCCAAAAAGAGAAGCGATCTGAAGATTCTGACCTTGGTGGTACGATGCGTTTAGGCGGACAACTCTGTTACCTTGAGGAAGGCACTAACTCTCGAGATATTTATAATAATGAATTTATTACTGAGCGTCATCGTCATCGTTATGAGGTCAATGATTGTTATGTTAAGCCATTAATTGAAGCAGGTTTAACCGTTAGTGGTCGTTCATCAGATAAAAGACTAGTTGAAATGGTTGAAGTAAAAGATCACCCTTGGTTTGTTGCTTGTCAATTTCATCCAGAATTTACTTCTAATCCAAGAGATGGCCATCCATTATTTATTAGCTTTGTTGAAGCAGCAGTTAAGCACAAAGAAAAGGCTTAATTTGTTGTTTATTCATGTAGAAACGCGATTTATCGCGTTTAGGTGCGTGGTGGTTTTGCTTGTCAGTCAATAACGCTTTGAAATCAAATAAGTCACTAAAAAAATAATAAATGCGATTACAAATGCTGATATGCTAATAAATAATGCAATGGTTTGCGTTGAGTAATCAACAGTTAGAGAGGCTACATAGCCCCCTGCAATATTCCAAATTGCTAAAAATAAGAAAAAGATGCCTGTACCAACACCAACTTTATCTTTTGGCATATAGTATGCAACAACACCAAGTCCAATTGCACTGACTAGTAGTTCGCCAATTGCATTGATAATATAAGTAAGAATAAGGCCTTCATTGTTATTCCAGTTTGAAATAATTAGGCAAGAAAGGCCTATAAAGGCAGTACCTAGCGCCATTTTATAAAAATTGTGTATTTTAAATTGTTTATATACCTTTAAGAAAATACCTCCAAAAACAACAATTGTTAATGGATTGAGTACAAGCATAAATTGACCCATCTCTGTGCCTAGATTTGATTTTGCTTCTGTTAAAAAGCTTGTATATAACTGTACATAGACAACATTAAATGGTGCGATTATAAACATTAAGGCAACGACTGCCCAAACACTTGGTGTTTTAAAAGCTAGTGCAACTAAATATAAAATTGCGATTACACCAACAATGAGTGTTAGACCAACAAGTAATAGTTTGTAAGTTAATATAATTGATACGAATAGACATAAAACTGGAATAGTAATACCAATATTAATCAAATATTTTTTATTTAATAGGCCACTACCACCTTTAGTTGATACATTACTTAATGTATGGCGCATTAAATAAAATGTGATAATAACTAAAAAGCTAGAAATTGTACTAACCCAAAATAAAGTAACATAGCCAATATATTTAAAGGCAATCAGCATTAGTACTAATTTGGCAATTAATGAACCAAGATTAATAGACATATAAAGTGCTGTAAAATTTTTATCTTCATCACCTTTTTGTGTCACTTGAGCAAGTAATGCTGAAGGCGCGGCTTTAAATAGCCCAATGCCTACACATATAATTGATAAAGCAGCAGTTGCAATATGGATGTTGGTTGCTAATGCAAGTACTAAAAATCCAATGCTTTTGGTAAATAACCCTATATAAACGATACGTTTGGCGCCAAATATATCTGCTAAATAACCCCCTAAAACCATAATGGCGTAGGTCATACCTGAAGTGCCTGAATATAAAAGATAACTGTATTTATAATCGACATTAAAAGTTGCCACTAAATAAGCAACCATGATGCCTGATAGTGCTGCCCATGAAAATCGCTCAATAATTTCAACTTGATATAAATTCCATCTTCCAAATTGGGATATGTTTTTATCTGCCATATTATGTATTTTAAGGTTTTGTTATATTTAATAATGGTAACTTTAAGCTTATGATAAGGTGTTAGGTTTGTCTATATAAAACCAAATTAGGATTACAGCTTTAGATATGATAAAAAATCTATAGATAATTTTCACTCTAAACGCTTTTAACCTTGTCTTAGATAATCAATCCGCGCTAAGATATCTACACATTGATAAAGATAAATTTATTTATAAGAAAATGAAGACAAGATTTGCACCGTCACCAACTGGATTAATTACAACAGGTAATGCTCGAACTGCACTTTTTAGTGCATTATTAGCAAAAAAAGATAATGATGTATTTTTATTGAGAATTGAAGATACGGATAAAGAGCGCTCAAAGCTTGAATTTAGTGATCAGCTACAAGATGATTTGAAGTGGCTAAAATGCCAATGGCAAGAAGGGCCTAATAAAGATTTAGGTAATGGGCCTTATTTTCAATCACAAAGAAATCAAATTTATGAAGATTTCTACCAAAAACTAATCGATGAAGACTTAGCTTATCTGTGCTTTTGTTCAGAAGAAAAACTGGAATTAACACGTAAAGTACAACGAGCATCAGGCCAGGCGCCTAGATACCCTGGTACATGTAGACATTTATCAAAAAATGAAGTTCAAGCAAAGTTAGCTGAAGGCTTAAAACCAGCTTTAAGATTTAAAATACCCCAAGGGCAAGTAATAGAGTTTGAAGATGTCGTTAAAGGCAAGCAAAAATTTAATGCGGATGATCTTGGAGATTTTATTATTCGTAAAAATGATCAAAGTCCTTCATTTATGTTTTGTAATGCAATTGATGATGCCTTAATGGGTGTTACGCATGTTTTAAGAGGTGAAGATCATTTAACTAATACACCGAGACAACTAATGATTTTAGATGTATTAGGGTTACAAAAACCGCATTATGCCCATATTTCATTAATTATCGGTTCTGATGGCAAACCACTATCAAAAAGAAATGGTTCACGAAGTTTAGAGCAGCTACAGGATTTAGGCTATTTACCTGAAGCCGTTATTAATTACTTAGCGCGCTTGGGCCATTATTATGAAGAGAATGATTTAATGTCGTTTGAGCAGTTAGCGGAAAAATTCTCTTTAGACCGCCTTGGTTCATCAGCGGCGCGTTATGATGAAAATCAACTTAATTATTGGCAGAAAGAAGCTGTTTTAAAAGCTAGTGATGAGAAACTTTGGAAGTGGTTAGGCGATAAAATTTCTCAACAAGTACCTGAAGATAAAAAAGATGCATTTATACAGATTGTTCGTGATAATGTGATTTTTCCTAATGATGCATTAGCTTATTGTAATATATTATTTTCAGATGAATCTCTAGCTTACTCAGATAAAGCATTGACAATTTTATCTGAAGCAGGAAGCGAATTTTTTGATGCTGCACTAGAAGTATCACAAGCACAGTTTATATGGTCTGATGTTACATCACATATAAAAAGTACAAAAGGTGTTAAAGGTAAAAAGTTATTTCAGCCATTGCGTGTTGCAATCAGTGGTATGGAGCATGGACCACAAATGAGTGAGTTTTGTGCTTTAATGTCAGATCAGCTAATACGCTTGAGATTATTAGATGCTAAGTCTAAAGTGTCAAATTAGTTATTTAGAAATAACTATGATAAATACCAAATATAATGGAAAAAATAGATGATACAGATATATGATTCATTAACTCAGCAAAAACTACCATTAAAAACGATTGAACCTAACAAAGTAAAATTATATGTTTGTGGTAGTACTGTTTATGATGATTGTCATATTGGTCATGGCCGAACCTATACAGCATTTGATGTGGTGATTCGTTATCTTCGCTATAGAGGCTACGAAGTAACATATGTCAGAAATATTACAGATATTGATGATAAAATTATTAATCGAGCAAATGATCAAGATTGTTCCTGTGATAACTTAGTAGATCACTATATTAAACGGATGCATGAAGATTTTGATAGTTTAAATTTATTAAGACCTGACCTTGAACCTAGAGCAACTGAGACAGTTGACGAAATTGTTCAGATGATTGCAGGTTTAGTAGATCAGGGTTTTGCATATAGCACTGATAAAGGTGATGTCTATTTTCGTGTTGGGCAATTTAAAGGCTATGGAAAACTAAGTAAGCAATCTATTGAACATTTACGTGAGGGTGTTCGCTTTGAAGTTGATGAACAAAAAGAAGATGCTTTAGATTTTGCACTATGGAAATCAGCAAAACCAAATGAACCAGCTTGGGAGTCACCATGGTCGATGGGGCGTCCTGGTTGGCATATAGAATGCTCAGCAATGACAAAAAAATGTTTAGGTGATACTTTTGATATTCATGCTGGTGGTAATGATCTGAAGTTTCCGCATCATGAAAATGAAATTGCTCAATCAGAAGCACATAATGGTTATACCTTTGCGCATTACTGGATGCACTCTGGTATGGTTAATATTAATGAAGAAAAAATGTCAAAATCGTTGAATAACTTTTTTACGATTCGTGAAGTATTAGTTGAATTTGATGCTGAAGTAGCACGTTATTTTTTACTGTCAGGCCACTATCGTAGTGTGATTAACTATTCAAAAGAAAGTTTAGAAAATGCGCATGCTGCTTTAACACGCCTTTATACTGCAATTCGTGGTTTATTAATTGATATTAATAAAGCTGAAAAAAATACAGTATTTGAAGAAGCATTTATTTCTGCAATGGATGATGACTTTAATACGCCTGAAGCTTTGTCTCAGCTATTTATCTTGGCTAAGGAAATTAATCGCCTAAAAGCCGATAAAGACTATGATAAAGCGCAAACTTTAGGTTCACTGTTGGTAAAATTAGGTAGTGTATTAGGCATTTTACAGAAAGACCCTGAAATCTTTTTTCACTTAGATCATGATTTAGCAAGTGAAATTGAAGCACTAATCGTTCAACGTAATACTGCAAGAGAAGAAAGAAATTGGGCAGAAGCAGATAGAATACGAGATAAATTAACCAAGATGGATATTACTTTAGAAGATACAAGTGAAGGTACAATTTGGAGGAAAAAATAACCAATGTCTGAACACTTACATGAAAAAGAGCATTTAATTGATCAATTAATTACAGTTCGTGATTATTTGCGTTGGGCTACGAGTCGTTTTGAAGAGTCTGAACTTTATTATGGCCATGGTTGTGATAGTGTGTGGGATGAAGCAGTACATTTAGTTCTACAAGCGTTATATTTACCATTGGATATTGATCAAAGAATTTTAGACTCTCGCTTAACAACCATTGAGCGTGAACGTGTTATTGAGTGGATTTATCGACGAGTAATTGATCGAGTACCTTTGCCTTATATTACTAATAAAGCTTATTTTGCCAATAAGGAATTTTACGTCGATCAGCGTGTTTTAATTCCTCGATCGCCAATAGGTGAATTAATTCGAAATGATTTTCAGCCATGGCTTGATGCAAATAGTATTCATCGAGTTTTAGATTTATGTACCGGTAGTGGTTGTATTGGTATTGCTTCAGCTGATGTTTTTACTAATGCTGAAATTGTGTTATCAGATATTTCAACAGATGCTTTAGAAGTAGCGAAAAGGAATATTAAGCTTCATCAACTTGATAATCAAGTTGATGTGGTCCAGTCAGATTTATTTGCAAACTTAGGGGGCGAACGTTTTGATTTGATTGTCTCTAACCCACCATATGTTGATAGAAAAGATTTAAATGATATGCCATTAGAATATCATAAAGAGCCACAACTAGGACTAGAAGCAGGACAAGATGGATTGGACATTGTTAAACGAATTTTACGTCAAGCTGTCCATCATTTAAATGAAAATGGTATACTGATTGTTGAAGTAGGTAATTCACAATATGCTTTAGCTGAACAATTTCCATCAGTGCCATTTACTTGGATTACTTTTGAAGATGGTGGCGATGGTGTTTTTTTATTAACAGCAGATGAACTGGTAAAATATCATGAAACGTTTTTAAAAGGTTAACTAATCAATGGCTGGTAATACAATTGGTAAATTATTTACCGTAACAACATTTGGTGAAAGTCATGGAAAAGCTTTAGGTGCAATTATTGATGGCATGCCACCAGGCTTAGTGATATCCGAAGAAGATATTCAAATTGAACTTGATCGTAGAAAGCCAGGTACTAACCGTTATACAACACAAAGACGAGAGCCTGATGAAGTAAAAATATTATCTGGTGTTTTTGAAGGAAAAACTACAGGAGCGCCGATTGGTTTATTAATAGAAAATACAGATCAAAAATCTAAAGACTATAGTGATATTAAGGATAAATTTCGTCCGGGACATGCAGATTTTACCTATTGGCATAAATATGGTATTCGTGATCATCGTGGTGGTGGGCGTTCATCTGCTCGAGAGACCGCATTAAGAGTTGCGGCAGGTGCAATCGCTAAAAAATATTTAAAAGAAGCTTATAAGATTGAAATTCGTGCATGCATTTCAAAAATTGGTCATATTAAAACTGATTTTAATGCATGGGCGGATACAGCAGAAAACGTATTTTTCTGTCCCAATCAACATCAAATATCACAACTAGAAGATTTTATTAATCAAATCAGAAAAGAAGGTGATTCTGTTGGTGCTCAAGTGATGGTTGAAGCATCCAATGTTCCAGTGGGATTAGGTGAACCTGTATTTGACCGAATGGATGCTGAAATTGCTTATGCATTGATGAATATTAATGCTGCAAAAGCAGTTAGTATTGGTGATGGTTTTGATTCAGTTGAACAAAGAGGCAGCCAACATCGAGATGAAATGAATGCACAAGGCTTTTTATCTAATCATGCAGGTGGCATCTTAGGCGGAATTACTACAGGCCAACCAATTATTGCGCATGTGGCTTTTAAGCCAACATCAAGCATTTTAAAATCTGGAAAAACAGTTAATATTAATAATGAAGAAGTTGAAATTCAAGTTAAAGGGCGTCATGATCCTTGTGTTGGAATTCGTGCAGTTCCAATCGTAGAAGCTCAAGTTGCAATTGTATTAATGGATCACTTGCTTAGGCATAGAGCTCAAAACTTTGATCGAGAGGTAAACAAATGATACCAGATGTGGTAGTACAAGCAGCGCCAATGTCTGCTGAGTGGGAAGCATTAATCCAAACTTGGGGTTATTGGTTAATGGCTTTTGGTGCAATCATAGAAGGTGAAACATTTTTAATTATTGGTGGAATTGCAGCAGCTCATGATATGCTGCACTTGCCTGGCTTGATTCTTTTAGCAATTGTCGGCTGTGTGATTCATGATGCATTTTTCTTTTATTCAGGACGCTTTTTTGGCCGTCAAATTGTTGAGCGATTCCCAAAAACACAAAGTAAAATTGAAAAAGTAACACGCTTGTTAGAAAAGTATGATGCTGGGTTAATTATTGCTTTTCGTTTTATGTATGGTGTTAGAACGATTATTCCATTTGCTTTAGGCATTAGTAAAATATCCAATTTAAAATTTATGTTCTTTGATACCATTGGTGCAATACTTTGGTCATGTTTTTTTATTATTGGCGGTTATTATTTTGGACAAGGATTAATTATTCTTATACAAAAGTTAAATTTAGGACCTTTAATTAGAGAACATTGGTTATTATCTGCCATTATTTTGATTTTATTTATCTTTTTGGTTTACTTTCTTATTATGTGGTATAGGAAACATCGTAAACGTAAAAAACAATTACAAGCAGAGTTAGATAAAGCGAATGCACAAGCACAAAAAATAATGCAAGCAGAGCTTGAAAAAAAGCAAAGTGAAACAGATCAATTATCACAAAAAAATGTTCAATTAGCTGATGAATTGATTAAGCATCCAATTGATCATGATGATGAGGCAAAAAGGAGCTGATTATGGCGCTTAATACGATAACTTTTCATGATAAAATATCAGCTTATAAAGCATTGATGCCTTTTATAAAAGAAAGTGGGATTTTTGTTGCCACTGATGCTTCAAATTATCAGTTAGGCGATCAGGTTCAAGTGACGTTAAATATAGCTGAGTTAGGTAAATCATTTAGCTTTCGTGGTTCGATTATTTGGCTTTCTTTCGAAGCATCGGCTACTGAAGAAGGGGTTGGTGTTAAATTTGAAGGCATACAAGGCATGAAAGTAAAAAAAGTACTTGAAACCTATACAAGTGATGTATCTGATAGCCAATCAACAAGCACATTATAAAAATAATATCATTAAATTATATAATTGTTAGGAGAATATTTAGTATGAGTCAGGCAGATATTGCAGTTGTTGGATTAGCTGTTATGGGGCAGAATCTTATTTTGAATATGAATGATCATGGATTTAAAGTAGCTGCATATAATCGTACAACATCAAAAGTTGATGATTTTTTAAATGGGGCTGCTAAAGATACTAATATTGTCGGTGCTTACTCTATTGAAGATATGATCTCTAAATTACAGTCGCCACGCATTGTTATGTTAATGGTAAAAGCAGGTGATGTAGTTGATCATTTTATTGAACAAATTGTACCATTTTTAGATAGTGGCGATGTCATTATTGATGGCGGAAATTCAAACTTTCCAGATACTGAACGACGCTGCAAATCATTAGCTGAGAAAGGTATTTATTTTGTTGGTTCTGGTGTTTCAGGTGGTGAAGAAGGTGCGCGTTTTGGTCCTTCATTAATGCCAGGTGGTAATGAAAAAGCATGGCCAATTATAAGGCCAATTTTTCAGGCAATTGCAGCAAAAACTAAAGATGGTGAACCTTGTTGCCAATGGGTTGGTGACGGTGGTTCAGGTCACTTTGTTAAAATGGTGCATAATGGGATTGAGTATGGTGATATGCAGCTTATTTGTGAAGCTTATCACTTGATGAAAAATTTAAATCAAATGGATAATCAAGCATTAAGTGATACGTTTAATTCTTGGAATCAAACTGAGTTAGATAGTTATTTAATAGAAATTACAGCCAATATATTTTCATTTAAAGATGAAAATGGTCACTATGTAGTTGATCAGATTTTAGATACAGCAGGGCAGAAAGGTACTGGGAAATGGACAGGTATAAATGCACTGGATTTAGGTGTTCCTTTAACTTTAATTGGTGAAAGTGTGTTTGCTCGTTGCCTATCAGCTTTAAAAGAAACAAGAGTTAAAGCTGAAAAGTTTTATACTGATAAACAAGCAATTAGTCAAAGTAATATAGAACTTGATGCGATTCGTGGTGCATTATTATTTGCTAAAGTGATATCCTACGCACAAGGTTATATGCTAATGACAGAGGCGGCATCACATTATAATTGGAAACTTAATTATGGTGGTATTGCTTTAATGTGGCGTGAGGGTTGTATTATTAGAAGTGTCTTTTTAGAGCATATTAAAAAAGCATATGATAAGAACCCACAGCTTGAAAATTTATTATTTGATGATTACTTTAAAGCAATTTTAACAAAAGAATTAAAGCATATTCGTCAAGTTGCAGCAGCAGCAATTCAGTCAGGTATTGCAACACCTGCAATGACCTCAGCAATTAGCTTTTTTGATGGTTTTATTACAGGACGTTTGCCAGCTAACTTATTACAAGCACAACGTGATTATTTTGGTGCGCATACTTATGAGCGTACAGATAAACAAAGAGGTGAATTTTTCCATACCGATTGGATTGGTAGTCACTCAAATGTTAGTTCAAGTTCTTATAGTGTGTAGTTTTAGTCTTAAGGCTTAATCACAGGCGCTGCTACATGCCCGCCATCGACTGGTAAAATAGCCCCAGTAATATAATTTGACATATTATTATCGGCTAAGAATAAAACAGCTTCTGCAATATCTTCTGGTTCAGCAATGCGTTGCATAGGTACACCTGCTTTAGCTGTGTCAAAGCTTTTGCCTGGAAATGCTGCACGTTCAAGTGGTGTATCAACAGGTCCTGGTGCAACAGCGTTAACTCGAACCATTGCTCTATCATCTGCATTGGCACGTTGTGCTGCTTGATTTGATAATGAGCGGGTCAGTGAATTAATAAATGCTTTAGAGGCACTATATAAAGGTCTACTTGGGGCAGGTAATGTGCCAACTCGACTAGAAGTATTAATAATTGATACAGGTAGATCTTTAGGCTGTCTTGAGAAAGTATAAGCTATTTCCCATTTCATACAATAAAATGTACCTAGCACATTGGTTGCAATTGGGCTTTCACGATAGTCAGATGATACAGTAGATTGTGTAGGAATTTCTTCTCGCCAATTAGCATCGTGATGATTATTTTTAGAGTCAGGTTGCGGTGTAGGTAAAACATAAGCAATTGAACCATCTGACTGAATTTCTGACTTAAAGTCAAAGTCTTCAATATTTCCTTTAGCTGTAACATCGCCAGGTTGTACTCCTGCATTATTAAATGCAATATCTAAGCGTCCATATTGATCATAAATTTTCTTTAACGTTTCTTGTACCTGTGACTCAACTCTGATATCACAGCTCATATACTCGATGTGTTTAGCTTGTTCTTTAGATAAATGTTCTTTGATATAAGCCTGTGCATGCTGCCATTTTTCTTCACTTCTACCACTAACAATAACATGAGCTGCGCCTTGCTTTGCAAACTCAACTGCAGTGGCAAGCCCAATACCAGAAGTACCCCCGGTGATAAAAACAACTTTATTATTAAATCGATCAGACATCATATTTTCTCCATATACAAAAGAGCAGCTTATTATAAAAATGATGATAGTATAGATTAGTTTATTTGGCGACATACTAAGTGAGTCCTTGTTATTTTGACGTAATTTTAGATAATAACCTATAAAAAATTATGAAAACAGTACAAAGCACTAATGAATAGATTAATTCAACTAATTGGCTTGCTTGATATTGTGCTATTTGTTGAATAATTTGTATGACTTGAGCAATCGAAAAAAATAATAAATAGATGCTATAAAATCCTATAATTGCAGCTTTAAAAAGACTTCCTTTCCATAATGCAACTAGAGAGGTAATAAAGATAGCAGCGTGTAAAATACCATATTCAATAAACATGGGTGAATAAGGCCAATTTTGAAGTTTTGCCATAGAGTGCGCATTAAAAATATAGCCACAGGCAATAAAAAGTGAGCTTAAAGTCATATTAAAGCCAATGAAGTAGTTTGTATAAATCAGTAAATTATTTTTTGGCTTTAGGATGAGTTGATGGAATAACCCAATAATTAAAGGCACAATTAAAAGCAATAAATATAGTGTTGCTGTACTTAATGCATAAGAGATATGAGGGTAGTTGATCATTGTATGATTAATCTTTAATAATAAAATTATTTACATGGCATTTTATCAAAATGCTTAATACTAGAAAAGCAATTGAGAATGTTAAATTTCTATCATGAATGCTGTGAAAATTTTATTAAATGCAACCCCTAGGAAAGAGCAGATCCCTAAGAATAAATTTCTGTGAATCTGTACTGTTTGGACAATATACTATAGAGATGAGCAGAAATATACATTTTTAAAAAATCAGACGTTTGTTTATATTGTTGTGTCGAATAGATGAATATATCTTGTTTAAAGTATATATAAATCACTCAAATTAAATATACAAATATATTAACAAGCATAAATACTTAATAATCAAATTAAATTTTAAAAATTAAAGTGATAAAATAGTACACAACAGTAGCTATTAGGGCAGGGATTGTATGAATAGTAAAGTAAAGGGAATCTATGCACCTGTATTTTTTCCATCCATTATATTGGTAGTGTTATTAACATTGGTTGGAATACTTTTTCCATATAAGACAAGTTTAATTTTTTCAGCGATACAAAACTGGCTTACAAATAATTTAGGTTGGTTATATGTTGTAGGAATGGCAGTTTTTCTATGTGTTTGTATATTCTTAATGGTTAGTCGCTTAGGCGATATTAAACTTGGTTCAGATCATGAACAGCCAGAGCATCATAATTTATCATGGTTTGCAATGCTATTTGCTGCAGGCATGGGGATTGGGTTGATGTTTTTTTCAGTGGCAGAGCCATTAAAGCATTATTTAGCACCTCCAGGTAATTTTGATAATCAAGTTGATAAAGCTAGAGAAGCCATGAATATTACCTTCTTTCATTGGGGTTTAGAAGCTTGGGGTGTTTATGCAGTTGTTGGGTTATCTTTAGCTTATTTTGCCTACCGTCATAAGCTGCCACTTTTGCCTCGTTCAGCATTGTACCCTATTTTTGGAAAGAGAATTTTTGGTCTTGTAGGGCATTTAATTGATATCTTTGCCATTATTGGGACGATTTTTGGTATTGCAACTTCACTAGGGCTTGGTGCCAGTCAAGTCAATGCAGGCTTAAATAGTTTATTTCAGTTGCCAGATAATATAACAATGCAAATGCTTATCATTACGACTGTTACACTAATAGCAACGGTATCTGTTGTATTAGGATTACAGAAAGGCATCAAAATATTAAGTAATTTTAATCTAATTGTTGCAGTTGCCTTATTAATTTTTATACTTGTTGTTGGAAGTACTGCACATTTATTGCAAGCTTATGTACAAAATGTTGGTGTATATTTAAGTACGATTATTCATAAGACATTTAATTTATATGCTTATGAGCATAAACAAGGTTGGTTAAGTGGTTGGACTTTATTTTACTGGGGGTGGTGGATTGCTTGGTCCCCTTTTGTAGGTATGTTTATTGCAAAAGTCTCAAAAGGACGTACGATACGTGAGTTTTTAATTGGTGTGTTGTTTATTCCAGCGGGTTTTACATTTTTATGGATGACAGTATTTGGTAATTCAAGCATAGATCTAGTACAAAGTGGTACTGCAGAAAATTTAGTTCATGCAGTTGAAAATAATGTACCAAAAGCATTATTTGTTTTTTTTGAATACTTTCCTTTTTCATCAATTATTTCATTAGTTGCTATGGTTTTAGTGATTATATTTTTTGTAACATCAGCAGACTCAGGTGCATTAGTGATTGATATTATTGCGACAGGTAATGCGAAAAAATCAGTTGTAGCTCAAAGAATGTGTTGGTCATTATTAGAAGGTTTATTGGCAATTTCTTTATTGTACTCAGGTGGTCTTGTTGCATTACAAACTGCAACTATTGTTAGTGCTTTTCCATTTCTAGTGATTGTTTTATTAATGTGTTTCTCATTAGTTAAGGCGTTAAGAGAGGATTATTTAAAAACTTCAAGTATTAAAACACATAAGACAGTTATTCAGTTTGATGATGCTAATGTTAGTTGGCAAAAACGCTTGAATGAGTTGTTAGATAAGCCTAATTATGAAAAAGCAAAAATATTTTTAGATGAAACTGTATTGCCTGCGATAAGAGAGTTTTTAACTATTTTTAAAAAGCATCAAATTGATGCATCAATTACATCTGAAGTTGATTCAATTACATTAACTGTACCTAAGAAAGATGGTGATAATTTTATGTATAGCGTCAAGCTTAGACCATTTTTAATACCTGGCTTTTTAGAAAATAAAGAAATAGATCAACATTATTATCGAGCAGAGGTATTTTTAGAGCATGGTGGGCAGCATTATGACATTATGTATTATTCTCAAGCGCAAGTAGTTGCTGATATTGTTACTCAGTATGAAAAGCATTTATATTATCTACATATGCATACTTGGGAAGATAAGTATTTGTATTAAATAGATTAGAAGTATAAGGCTTTTAAAACACCCCGTCTGCTTCGCATCCACCCCTCTGAAAGAGGGGAATTTAAAATCGATTTATATATTATTCCCCTCTTTAGAGGGGTACCCGTAAGGGCGGGGTGTAATAACGCCAGCTGTAAACTAGCATTGATAAATAAAAGATGCCCGTAAGGGTAAGTGATAATAATAGTTTTAATGACATATTTTGTATTAAGAATTAACTATACTTAAAGGAGTAAATAATAAATTTTGGCATATGATAAAAGTGAAATATTTAGTAAGATGGATATTATTGTTAATATTTTTTATGATTTTATCAGTTAGTTTATATGCATCAAGTCAAAATAAAACAAACCTTAATAAGTTAATAAATAACCATGAAAAATATAGTATTTTACCATTAATTAAAGCAAATAAAGTAAGACTATATACCAGTATTAAAGTTGGAAAAACAGCACCAAAGGCGTTGGTTATTGTTGATACAGGTTCACCTTGGTTGTTACTTGAAGAGCGATTTATATCAAATTATCAGCCTACGAATAAAACCATTAAAACAGGCTATGGTTATAATAAGGAAATAAAAAAAGTTGTTGGTAAGTTGGTTTATGCAGATGTTTTATTAAGTAGCATGCCTAAGTTAATAGCAAAAAAAGTACCTATTGTGATGATACCAAATGGCAGTATTAAAGGTATTTCAGGTATTTTAGGGCTTAAAATTAATACGCAAAATTCACTGTTAAATTATCTGCCATCACCTTATAACGAAATAGTTATATTAGATGCACCGAATAAAAAATTAATATTCGGTCAATCATCTAAAGAGTTAATAAAAGATTATCATTCTTATAAGCTTAGAAAAGGGTTTTGTTTTAATATTGTTGCACCACCTGTACCAATTAATCAAGTTAACTGTTGGCAAGCTGGTAGGATTCCAGTGACCTATACTTTTGCTGACGCTAAAGGACAAATTATATTAAAAAATACTTTTGGAACGTTATTTGACTCTGGTGGTGTTCATACTCAATTTGCATTAGCTAAACTACCTAAAATACTTCAAAAAAATGCTAAAAATGGTTATTTAGAAGGTAAAATTAAACAAGCAACATTAACAAATACTAATTATTCGATTCCAGTTACTAAGCAAATAAAAATTTCTAAAAGTGATTCAAATCATATTAATTCAGGTTATGCCTTATTTTATCAGCGTTCGGTTTTGTTTGATTCTATAATTGGTATGGTAGGCATTAAATAACATTTAAACTATTTGCTTATAAGTGAAATGAAAGAAAGCTTGATAACCAAGCTTGACTTTTGATTTATATTTATGTAACGTTACATAAGTACGATGTAGTTTTTGGAGATAAGTCTATGCACGTTAAATCAGGTTGGCAACAGTTCGTTCAATTAATTCATAATACAAAGGATGATATAGTAGAGCTAGACCAATTATTAGATTTTTTATTAACCGATGAAGAAAAAGCACAAATGGCAAAGCGTGTGATTTTAACTCATTACCTTATTTATGGTGATAAAACACAAAGAACAATTGCTAAAGAGCTTGAGGTTAGTTTAACTACAATTACTCGATGCTCTAATTTACTTAAACATACATCAGATAATATAAAGCAACAGTTTGATTTTGATTTGGAAGAATAAATGATTGAAGTTAAAAGTAAATTACAAAAACTAGATCGATTTGTTAGCGCAAATGATGCTTATTTGAAGTTGCGCCAAGTACTATCAGAAGATGAGCTGTTTTTGCTTGAGTCTTTATCTGGATCAAAGGCAGATAAAAATAAAGTATTGGTAGGTTTTAATCCGATGCTTAACTTAATCTTACAAAATAACTTGCTCAAAGTTACAGGTAATGACTATTTATCTGACGTAGTGGTAGGTGAGATCAAAAGTAATTGTGAGCTTTTTGAAGTAGATAAAAATCAATTTAAATTATCAAGTAAAGCTCAATTATTGGAAACTTTACGACTAGTAGAATCGCTATTTGATATTGATTATTTAGGTAGCCATCGTGGGTTTCAGTTTGGTTTTTTTGGTTATATTGATGGCGGGATTAATGAAGCTTTTGATCAAGCGCTAGTTTCAAATAAAGATGAAGTATGTATTGATCTACCTAATTTGCATTTAAGTATTTATCAAGGGCTTGTTTATAGTGATTTAGTTAGTAAAAGTACTTCGTTGATTATTAATCAGATACAGGGAGCACCTTGTTATTCACGTCAGTCAATTGAAGCATTATTATTTGATGAAAAAGAAATTAATTATAATTTCATTGATGATGAGAAATTACCTGAAGTTGAAAATGAAGCCATACTTAATGAGTCTCATCAACTAATAGAAAATGTAAATACAATTCAATCTTCTATAGCAGATGGTGAGTTATTTCAAGCTTTTGTTAACCAACAGGCTTCAATGAGGACACCGGTTGCCCCTTTTGATGTTTATCAGAGGTTATGCAAAATAGCACCCGCCCCTTATATGTATTATGCAAGCTTTAAATCATTCCGTATTATAGGCGCTTCACCAGAATTATTAATGAGATTAGAAGATGATACAATCACAATGCGACCAGTTTCTTTAGGTGTTTATAAAGATGGTAGTGATGATGCGCTTTTGAATAAAGAGCATTTGCTGTTGGTTGATTTATGTAGAAATGATGTTGCTAAAGTATCAACTGCTGGTAGTTTAAAAATAAATGAGTATGCGACAAAAGAGTCTAATTTAAATCAATTGAGATTGGTTTCAGATATTAGTGGTGACTGCTCAGAAAGCCACGATAAATATGAGGTGTTATTTTCAATGTTGCCACCTGTTGTGCTAACTGGAGCACCAAGAGCCAATGCAGCATCACATTTATCAAAACTCGCTCAACAATCTTACTGTAGTGGCTGTATAGGGTATATTGATTTTAGAAATATAGTACAAACGGCACTTTGTGTTAGAACATTAATCTATCAAGATGGCATGTATGTGGCTTGTGCTTCTGCTGGCGTGATGGCAAATACAACAGAATATGTGGTTACCAATACAATAGAGGATAGACTAAATCCAATGATAAAAGCAGTGAAAGGAAGTTAAGGTGGGGACTATGCAATTAAAGCTATTAATCGTTAGTGCTGAAAATGTATTTTCTGATGTTATAAGTCATATATTACATGAGTTAAATGTAGCGTCTGAAATTATATCATCATTTAATTTGATTGAAGAAACCGAAATGATTCAGAAGTATGATGGAATGATTTATGCAGGAAGTAGTGAAGAGTCTAATCAAGTAGATGATTATAAAGTTATAGCGCAAATAAAACAACAAATACCAATTTTTGGTATAGGTTCTGGGATGCAGGCAATTGTATGTGCATTTAATGGCAAGGTTGTAAAATCTAAAAATCCTTCATTTGCAGAAAAAAGTGTTATTAAACATTTTAATAAAGGTGTTTTTACTGATCTACCTAAGCGATTTAGTGTCGTTCGTTATCATGCTTTTGTTGCTGATCAAAATACTTTTCCACATGATGAGCTAATGGTTACAGCACAAGTTGATGATGATTATTCAATTATGGGAATAAAGCATCGAGTATATCCTATAGAGGGTGTCCAGTTTAACCCAGAGAGTATTCAAACAAGCTATGGTAAAGAGCTATTTGAAGCATTTATTCAACGAGTGAAATCAACTAAGTTAAGTTATACTTAATTTATTTAGACTAATACTTTTATATAGATAGATTCTAATTGTTTGACCCATTTTTGCCATGTATAGTTTTCTAAAATATGTGATCTTGCATTAGACTTCATAAAACTATAGTTAGGCTTATTTGCAATTATATCTTCTATTACTTGTGTATATAGATCTGAATTTTCAAAGTCATCTAATAAAATGCCAGTCTTTTGATTAATTACTGACTTGGCAATACCGCCAATTCGATTACTAATTAAAATTGAGCCTGAAGACATTGCTTCAATCATAATCATTCCCTGAGGCTCAGCAAGTGAAGGACAAATAACTGCATCAGAAATATTAAACCATTGATTTAATATTTGGTGAGGGCAAGGGGATAAATCAATTAATTTATGATTATTCTTAAGCTTTGCTCTCAGTTGAGATAAGTTATTATAGTTTTCTAAATGTGTATTATTTTCAATAATATCTGCACCGATAGCAATACCGATTACTTGGGGGTGATTTTTTGTTAGCTTATCTAACGTAGTTAAAAAAGTATGAAATCCTTTTATATTTTGCTTCCTGCCTGCAAAAGTTATAACAAATGATTGGTCTGAAATTTTATTTTCTTGCTTAAATTGATTGTTTTTTTGTTCAGTAAGAGGTTTAAAAACATTTGTATCAACAGCATTTGAAATAACTGAAATTTTATCTTTTGGAAAGCCTTTGCTTATCATGTTGTCTTTAATAAAGTCTGATGCAGCAATATAATAATTAGCTTCTTCTAGTTTATCATTGTAAGAACGACCAGATATGTGAGCATGTAAAATAACTGGAATTTTAGGGTTATATTTACGAAACTGCTTAACATTAAAATCTAATTGATGAACATGGAGTAAATCTGCCTCAATCTTATTAAGGTATTTTGCTGCTACCTTTTCTAGAGGATAAGGGTTTAGTTTTGTGATTTTAGTAAAAAGTCTTTTATATAGTTTGCTATGTTCATAACGATAAATAGGTATGTTGTTATACTCATCGTATGATTTTAAATTCTCAACTGCAGAGAGTATAGATGGCGTGAAACGTTTTCGAGATAATAATTCCGTTTGTTTCAGTGCTACAATTGCTGGAGCAAATCCTCTTTGATCAGGTACTGATCCGTGAGGAACATAAATAAGCGCTTTAATTTTTTTATCCATATGCTATCTTAAAATACTTTAAATAAATTGATTAACCTAGTTGAAGATTTATTTTACTAGAAAATTGTCTATATTGTCTAAATTTTTCTACTCTTCTTCCCCTTATGTTCCATAACTTTAAACAAAGAAAGACTAGACAAATGCACTTGCTTCGATTACCCTTTGAGGACTTTAAAGGGAGATGTTTCCCCATATAGCAAATGTAATTGAGTGTGAACGAATAATTGTATAAGGTCTAAAATGTCTGATGGTAGAAAAAAACTAAGTGCTTTTGAACAATTAAAATCTTTGGTAAAAGGTAAAAAAGGTACTTCACAATCAGAAAAGAGTACTAATAAGCACGAAGGTAAGTCGGATTATACAAATCGACAAGATAATAGAAAACCTAATCAAAAGCGTCCCAGCCAGCAACGAGGTCATACAAGTGGCCATAATCAGCAAATGCGCACACCACAATTTGGTCAAAAAATGAATCGCCAACAACAAAGTGTTCGACCAGATACTCAAAAAGAAGCAGAAGTTATGGTCTCTGTTAATCTTCAGGATCAGATGGAGGTTGAATCTCGACGTTTATTTGGCTGGCTATGTAGAAATTTTCCTGGTTGTTTTAATCCTAAAGCTAAAAAGCCATTAAAAGTTGGTATTAATGACGATATCGTCCAAGCTTTCTTAGCGCGTACTCAAAGACAAATTCATTTTGGTGTTTTAACACGTGTTTTACGTCGTTATGTCGGTGATCAAGCATATCAAAAAGCAATTCTTGAGCATAAAAAGCGTTTTAATTTAGAAGGTGAAGCAATAGAAGATATCTCTGATGAACATTTAGAGCATGCTCAAATTAGATTAGAAGAACTTCAAGAAAAAGCACGTTTAAGAGCACAAGGTATCGATCCAAGAACTGTAATGTCGAAGTATAAAAATGAAGATGAAAAAGAACAGGCAAGCCAGTCAAGTGAAAATGATTCTGATGAAGTAACTACAGCATCTGAGCAAGTAGAAACACCTGAATCTGTAGATAAATTAGAAACGACAAAGCAAAAAGATACTGACTCAAATGAGTAGTTTGTTAAAAGAACAATTATCTAAGCGCCGTACTTTTGCCATTATTTCCCACCCAGATGCGGGTAAAACAACCATTACTGAAAAATTGTTACTTTTTGGTGGTGCAATCCAACTTGCAGGTGAAATTAAAGGTAAAAAAGCATCTAGACATGCTACCTCAGATTGGATGGAGCTTGAAAAGCAACGTGGTATTTCAGTCACAACTTCTGTTATGCAGTTCGATTATAAAAATACAGTTATTAATTTATTAGATACGCCAGGCCATGAAGACTTCTCTGAAGATACATATCGAACATTAACTGCAGTTGATTCTGCATTAATGGTTATTGATGGTGTTAAAGGTGTTGAAGCGCGTACAATTAAATTGATGGAAGTTTGTCGACTTAGAACGACACCAATTATCACTTTTATTAATAAATTTGATCGTGATGTGCGTGATCCGTTAGAGTTAATGGATGAGGTGGAATCAGTTTTAAATATTCATTGTGTGCCTATGACTTGGCCAATTGGAATGGGCAAGTTTTTTAAGGGTGTTTATCATCTATATGAAGATCGTGTTTATTTGTATGAAACTGGTCATGGTTCACATATACATGACTTTGAAACCATCGATGGGCTTGATAACCCTTTAGTTGATGAAAAATTAGGAGATCTTGCAGATGATCTTCGTTCGGAGATAGAGCTTGTTAAAGGTGCTGGCAATGAATTTAATCATCAAGAATATTTAGAAGGTAAAATAACGCCTGTATTTTTTGGTACAGCATTAGGTAATTTCGGCGTTAAGCAATTATTAGATGCCTTTACCGATTATGCGCCAGTCCCGTTAGTAAGGAAAACAGCCACGCGCGAAGTGAATCCTGATGAACAAAAATTAACTGGTTTTGTATTTAAAATACAGGCCAATATGGACCCACAACATCGTGATCGTATTGCATTTTTTAGAGTTTGTTCAGGTCATTATAAAAAAGGTATGAAGTTATTTCATGTTAGAACAAATAAGCAAATGCAAATAGCGAATGCCTTAACTTTTATGGCTGGTGATCGTGAACATGTAGAAGAAGCATATCCTGGTGATGTCATTGGCTTGCATAATCATGGTAGTATTCAAATCGGTGATACATTCACACAAGGAGAATCACTTAAATTTACTGGTATTCCAAATTTTGCGCCTGAGTTGTTTCGTCGAGTTCAATTAAAAGACCCACTTAAGATGAAGGCTTTGCAAAAAGGCTTAACTGAATTATCTGAAGAAGGTGCTGCACAAGTATTTCGACCATTGAGTAGTAATGACTTAATTGTAGGTGCAGTGGGGGTACTACAGTTTGATGTGGTAGCTCACCGTTTACAATATGAATATGGTGTTAAATGTGCTTATGATACAATTAATGTTCATACCGCACGTTGGGTTGAGTGTTCGGATGGTAAAATAATGGATGCTTTTCGAAAAAAATGTTTTGAAAATCTTGCGCTAGACTCTGCTGAAAATTTAACGTATCTTGCGCCAACACGAGTAAATTTATCTTTAGCTGAAGAGCGTCACCCTGATATTGTTTTTCGGGCTACACGAGAGCATTGATATTTTATGTTTCAATATAACTGATTATTTATCATGTGATTATTTGCATTTTTTATTTTTGATGATTGCAATATCTGTACAATACATAGTTTTTATAGTGTCTGATAATGATATATTTAACAATTCAAAAAACTAATTTATTAGAGATTTATTAATAATCAATGTTATTGGAGGTTGCAATGCCAGGTGTATATACATGTTTTGTTCATGGGACTAATTTTCATGAGAGAAAAGAAGGAGCAGAAAATGAGTTAATTAATTTAATGGCTCGTGCTGCTGAAGGGCAAGGAAGGTATATTGAATTATCAGGTCCTGGATCTGAAGGCCCGCATGGTATTCCAGGAACAAAAGAATATAAAGCTGTAATGTTTGATGGAGATGCCGAAAAAACCGTTAGAGATCCAAGTCGTATATTTGCACCGACAGGATTGAAAGCAACGGCAGAAGCTAGAGCAAAAGGGCTACTTCATGGTGTTGAGGGTATGGATGCAAATGTAAAGATTTTTTTACAGTCCTTAAAACAATTAAAACCACTTCCAGAAACAGTTAATCTAACGGGTTGGAGTCGAGGTGCTGTTACTTGTATAATGATTGCCAATGCACTAAATAGGCATTACCCAGATATAAAAGTAAATATGTTATTAGTTGATCCTGTACCTGGAGGGTTAACGACAGTAAGAGATGATATGAGAACAATTAGTCGCAATGTCAAAAATGTGACGCTGATTAATGCAATGGATGAGGGGCGTTTTAGTTTTCAAGCATTAACGAAAAATTTACTTTTAGTCGAGCCAAGGACAGTTTTAGAATCACTTAATCAAATTAATTTACCTGGAACTCATAGTTCTATTGTTAATCCACAAGGTTCAGATTCGGCTGAGATTATTGGTGGTTATGTTAGGCATCATAGTTTTAAATTCATGCAAGCATTTGGAACTGAGTTTGACCAAGATAAATATTTACATAATACAGTTTCTGATGAATTGGCTGGACAGATTGATGCAATGCTTGACTCACCAAAAGCAGTGGCTCGTATGCGTCGAGATCTTAAACCCTATGTAGCAGCATGTGATCGAGAACTAGAAGTTGAATCTTTTAAAATGGCTGAACAACGAGTCAATCCACCAACGTTCTTTTGTCAAGAACATCATGCGTTACCAGCTACTCCTAATACTGCTGTGCCAACAACAGCATAATTTATTATATTAAATAATCCCTGATTACAACAAATCGTGCATATGAATAATGCCAATTACTTGTCTTTTATCATTGATAATTATTTCATATGATTTTTCTTTGTTTTAAGTAAAAAAGTTACTAAAAACATATAGCTTGAAGTTTCAAAGTATATTTTTATTTGTTTTTAAGTTTCAATAAATGTAATTTATATATTTATTTAAATAATCATGCTTTTATAATGTTTTTTGAATTGTAGTTGAATTTGTTTTAATCAAATTTGGGAGTTGCATAATAATGCCAAAAATTTATACAGGGTTTGTTCATGGAACAAATTTTTATGCTAATAAGCCAGGTGCTGAAACTGAAATTGTTAATTTAATGGCAAGGGCAGCTAAAGGTTGTGGATATACAATTGAGCTTTCAGGGCCTGGTTCTCAAGGCCCTAAAGGAACACCTGGAACATTTAGATATTCGGCTGATATATTCGATAAAGGAGCGCATAGAAAAGTCTCTGATCCTGATAGAATTAAATTTAAAAATAAAATTGAACATCAAGCAGTAATGGAAGGACTATTGCATGGTGAAGAAGGAATGAGAGCGAATGTTCGAGTGTTTGTTGAATCATTAAAACATATAGATCCATTGCCAGATACAATTAATTTGGTTGGTTGGAGTAGAGGGGCGGTTACCTCTATTATGATTGCTAATGCATTAAATGAAAGCTACCCATCCATTAACGTTAATTTATTATTACTAGATCCAGTTCCTGGTGACTTGACAACTAGAACTGAAGATATGATGACAATTCCTGAAAATGTAAATAATATTACAGTCATTAATGCAATGGATGAAGATAGATATGGTTTTTCCCCGTTAACCTGTTCAGATTTAGAATTCAAGTCTATAAAAACTAAACATGCGGCAAAACAAATTAATATTCCAGGAACACATAGTTCAGTCGTTAATTTAGATCAGGAAACAGACACAGGTATATTAGTAGGAACCTATACAACACATCATGCATTTGAAATTATGCGTGATTATGGGACGGAGTTTAATGTTGAAGAGTTTACAAGAAGAACTTGCTCTAGTAGCTTAATTAAAAAGCTTGAAGATATGTTTATGAATACAGGTAAAGTCGCAAAAATGCGATATGATAGTCAGTCATATATACCAAGCACAGAGCGAGATTTAGAGTTACAAACTTTCTCTGAGCCAAAGCCATTATTTGCAAAGTGCGCAACTGAAAGTAAACAACAAGAAGCAAAAATTGATTTTTTGGCATTAAGTGAAGCACATGCGTTTGGTTAAACAACGCCAGACTGTAATAAATCATGCATATGGATAATGCCAAGTACTTCTCTTTTATCATTGATAACAACTAAAGAAGTTATTTTATAAGATTCCATCATATGAACTGCTTTAGTTGCCATGTCATTTTCAGTAATTATCTTAGGCGTTTTAATCATAATATTAGCAATTGGTGTTGTTTTAATATTATAACCACTAGCAAAAATACGTCTTAAATCACCATCAGTGAAAATACCTAGTAAATGGTTTTTATCATCAATGACAGTTGTCATACCTAGGCCTTTTTCAGTAATAGTTATGATGGCTTCTTCTAAAGAAGTCTTAGGTGCAACTTTTGGGATTTTATCGCCAGTTTTCATTAAATCTTTTACCCGCAAAATTAAACGTTTTCCTAAAGTTCCTGCTGGATGTGAAAAAGCAAAGTCTTCTTCTGTAAACCCTCTAGCTTTTAATAATGCAATGGCAAGTGCGTCACCTAGGACTAAAGTTACTGTTGTGCTTGCGGTAGGAGCTAAGTTATGTGGGCAAGCTTCTTTATTGATATGAATATCTAAATTAACCGTAGCTGACTTAGCAAGCATCGAGTTTTTATTTCCTGTAATGGAAATAAGTGGGATATTAAGGCGACTAATTAAAGGTAGTAGTTTAATAATTTCTTCTGTATTACCAGAGTTTGAAATAGCTACAATAATATCATCTTTAGTAATCATGCCGAAATCACCATGAGCTGCTTCAGCAGGGTGGATAAAAAAAGATGGCGTTCCAGTGCTTGCTAATGTTGCAGCAATTTTATTGCCAATATGGCCTGATTTACCCATACCAATGACAATAACACGTCCTTTAACATTAAATAGAATTTCACAAGCTTCAACAAATTGTTGGTCTAAACTTTTTTTAACTTGATTGATTGCGTCAGTCTCAATAGTAAACACTTCACGTGCATTGCTTAAATAGTCCATAAAAATTCCTGAATTTGTATCGGTTTTGGTTCATATTATAGGCAGATTGACTAAGAATAGAAATAAAATTAAAAAAGTGATTTTAATTAGTTGACAAAGCCCACAGAATCGGTAGAATTCACCCTTGTCGCCTGAGAGTGGTCAGCGGCAAAGATGGTTAAAAATAGATTGATATGTAGACACTTACGTTCTTGTCAATGAATTACAGAGATACAAACTGAAGAGTTTGATCCTGGCTCAGATTGAACGCTGGTGGCATGCTTAACACATGCAAGTCGCACGGCAG
>JAKJJQ010000024.1:0-46851 GCA_021713415.1 Thiotrichales bacterium 19X7-9 | reverse complement strand
AGAGCAATAATAAAGTAAGTTAGGCATTCAGTATTCCAAAAAGATAAGTTAAAATAGTGCTTCAGTGACTGTTGTAATTCATTGATGTGTTTCATCATATCGCTCTTTTTTGTTTTTTGGCGATTATAAGAATGAACGATAACAATGAAAAATCAATGGGTTACACCGTTACTGTCGTGTAGTGTGTTTCTATATATTAAATTAATGAAAGTGATACGTCGTGAAATATGAAGAGCTAGCTTCTTTAATTAGATCTGGTAAAGATAATATAAGGGTGATTAAAGAAATAGATAGTGTTGATAAAACCATTGATCAAGATGGTAATACTTTTCTACACTTAGCGGCAAAAGCAAGAAATATTCAATTGGTTTCTTTTTTGTTGGATATTGGTCAAGATATTAATGCTCAAAATAAGCAAGGTCATGCACCAATACATATAGCGATTATAAATAAAGATAAAGCGCTTTTTAATTTATTAGTTTCAAGAAGAAATATAAATTTAGCAATATATGATCGTAATGGCTGTCATTTATTAGAGTATGCTATTTTGTTGGGTGATCAAGAAATATACCAGATGCTTAGAGAGCAATTTAAAAATCGTTATAGTAAAAAAGAAGGTGTAAATGGTTTTAAATTTCCTCAAGTATTTTATCTTTCCTTTCAAGGAGATAATGAGCATAGCCTATCATATCGACAATCTGTTTTTTATCAAAGCGATCAAAATCATCATCAGCAAGCAACGATTAAACTTTGTACTGAGAGACCCAGAAAGTTAAACCCCAACGAGAATGTATCACTCATACAAATAAATTATCCTTTTCAAAATAATTTACCATCTAAATGGCATGTTTCAAAAAGTCAATCTAATAAAGAAGTGGCTTACCAGTTAGCTTATAAGGTATTAATGACGGCTCAACCAGGCACAAGAATTTATTTAGATATTCATTCGTCTTCTGGGTTAAGTTACTTCTGGCAAAATATTAAAAGGCCGATTAAGAAGGGCTCTGAAATAATCAAGGTTAATATTATGCCTGATGAAATTGCTGATCTATTAGATAGGACATTACCAATTCAGGCAAAAAATAATCTACAAATAGTTTCATTGGCTTGTCAGTCTATCAGCGCATCTTTAGAATTATTAAAATGCTTACATCAACGTGGCTTTAAAAGAACATCCGTAGTTGCATCAAATGTCAGTGTAATGATTATCCCTGATTACACTAAAAGTGAATATGAAATTCTTGATGCATTTCATTGTACTTCAAATAAGCATCAAAAGGATTATAAAATAGTATTCCATAATTATAATGGGGTGCTTGAAGCAGAAGATCCATTAATATTTAAAAATAGATATCTACAACAATCTAGTTATGCTTCCCAAAGTTTATATAGTGATAATGGTATAATAGACAAAGAAAGCCAATTATTACAAGAGCGTATACGATCAGAAACTAGGTGCTATCAGTTATTTGGTGAATGTAGTTTGCCGCCATTATTATTTAATCCAAGGACTAATTTTGATAAAGGTCAAGATGGTTTAAGTTTCCAGTCGTAATATTTAGTTAACTCAAGTTACCCAGATACCAAGCATATTTAATACAAATTGTGCATTTAAAGCAACAGCACCTGCACAAATATAGGTAACAGTAGAGGTTATTTCAGCACTACCACCTTGCCCTTCACCTAGTTTAATTAATCCTACCATGCCACGAATGACAGCAATAACACCAATAATTATTAAGCATGAATAAGTTAAAGATTGTATTGCAATTTCAGTGCTAACATTATCACCTTTTGTGTCATTTATGTATTCTTGAATGGGGTTAATATCAAAACTAGTCGCAGGAAATAATGTTGAGCTGAGCAATTGGAAAAAGCTAGTATATGATAAAAGAGCAACACCTGAAAAAAGATAGAAAAACGTAGCCAATGGTGAGTGATAGCGAAACATTTGTTGCTGTCTACCATGTTTTTGCAAGCGATAAAAGCCAATAATGACTAGTATAAGTCCTATAACCGTTCCAAATTTATTAACGAGGCTATATAAACCCCAATTAGAGTGGCCAAGTTGACAAATAACATAATGAGCATATTCTGTAAATGGAGCATTGGTTGGTAATTGGGCTGGGCATGAATCACTCATAACTTTAATTTTCTCCTACCTGTTTTTATAGTTTTAATAGGCTTTGTATAAAAAGTATGCTATCAATCTAAATTTAATAAATGTACGAAGATATTTTTAAAAAATGTTAGTGCCATTGCATTGCAATGAGACGTATTTTTCTCATAGACTTAATTAATGGATAAAATTTAAGGAGAATTTAATGCAAATTTATAGTAACTTTGATGGTGGCAGTATTGAAGTTCACTCTATAGAGGACCATCATGCAAAATTAAATATTCGTCATGATACATATTCAGAATTTTTGCAGTGGTTTTACTTTCAAGTCAATGTTGAAAAGCTAACTAAATGCACATTTAGTATTATAAATGCGGGTCAAACAAGTTATCCAGAAGGTTGGCTTAACTATCGCCCTTGTATCTCTTATGATCGAAAGAATTGGCAGCGTGTTAGTGATGTAAATTTTAATTCAGAAGTATTAGAGTTCAGTTTGACGCCCAACCATCAACAGTTTTACCTTGCTTATTTTGCACCCTATAGCTATGAACAACATCTAACATTAATTGCTAACGCTCAATCTCAAGCCCATGTAAATCACCATGTTTTAGGTCAAACCACACAAAAGCGTAATATTGACTTGCTTTATATTTCTAAAACTGAAAACCCTGCCAAAAAAATCTGGATAATTGCACGTCAACATCCAGGTGAAATCATGGCTGAATGGTTTATGGATGGATTGATTAATAAATTAGCACATCAAATAAATAATCAAGTTGATACACTTTTAAAAACGTGTGCTTTTTATATTGTTCCTAATATGAATGTTGATGGTGCTTATTTAGGTAACTTACGTGTTAATGCTAAAGGTGTAAACCTTAACCGTGAATGGCTTAACCCAAGTATTGAACAAAGCCCTGAAGTTTTTTATGTGTTAGAAAAAATTAAAGAAACAGGTGTTGATTTATTTTTAGATATTCATGGTGATGAAGCAATTCCATATAATTTTATTAGTGCTAGCGAAGGAATTCCAAATCTAACTGATGAAATCTATAACTCGGAACAAAAGTTTATTCAAGCACTTATAAATGCAAGTAATGAGTTTCAAAATGAACATGGTTATGAGAAAGATGAAAAAGGCAAAGCTGACTTAAGTATTGCTTCAAACTATATTTCCAATACTTTTTTATGCCCATCTGTTACCATTGAGATGCCATTTAAAGATAATGATAATGCACCCAATGTACTAACTGGTTGGTCACCAGAGCGTTCGCAACAATTTGCTCAAGACACAATAGATGCTATTTTTGAATTTTATCAGGGTGGGTTAGGGGCTTAAATTTAATATTTATTTTTAGCTTCAAGGTAACTTAATTGTATTTTGCCAAATAAATCAAATGGTTTTTTAACACCTTGGCATGGATATGTTTCTGCCATAACACCGAGTGCATAGTAGGTAAATGGTAGTAATTTTTTTATTGAAACTATATCTTGGTGAACGTTTAATTTCGATAGATTATCAATCATTAATTCACTAAAAATTTCAGGCGTCAGGGTAATTGCATCATTTTTATTATCAGAGCAAAAAAGTGGCTTATCTTGTATTTCTCTTGAATAAATATCAGCTGCAATAATAAAGCTTGTTGCATCTTCATTTAGATTTTTAAGGCGCATTAATGCATTTGGGTTATCTGAATAATAAAGCTTGAGATAGTCATTAACAGTCATATTTTCAAGAGAAGGTAATTGATTCTCTGTAGTATTTGAGAAACTTAATATAGGAGTAAAAATAAGAATGATAAATAGACAGTTAATGAGATTTTTATTAAGTATTTTCATAAAGTTTCCTTATTAATTAATATAAATTACCCATGCAGATGTTTTAATGCATTAATAATCTCATCAATTTGTGTTAGAGTTACAAAATCAATTGCAGCTGTTGCGGCATAAACGGGATATGCATGGTCATTATTTGCATTAAGCCCTGCTTTTGAAATTAAAGATTTATATTGACTAAATCCATTCATATAAGCATTCATAAACATATTATTCGCTAATTTTTGATTAGCTTGTTGATAGTTACAAACATCTTGCGCTTTTGCAGTAAAATAAAATTGAATGTAATTGTTTGAATCACTCAAAAATTTAATTGCATTTAATAATTTATTATCTTCCATTAATTGATTAAATGAATTTGCTGATTTTAAAATAGTTTTATATAAATCGGTTGCTCTTGAGGCAGTAACCGCATCGATACAATCTTTTTGTGTAAAACTTTGATATTCATCTTTTAATTTTAAAGTTGCTTGATATGCAATATTTGCATCACCAACAATTTTTTTGGGAATTGCATAAGCTTGGGCCATACCCTCGTAGTAGCGTATTTTTGCAGTACTTAAATCAACTTTCTGAGTTGATTGAATTGTGTGTAATAATGATTTTGTGACAGTGAATGTCATAGGTTGAGCACCACCGTTCATCATATCAGTCATTATACTATGATATTGATCTAAATCACTTGATGCTTTATCGAATTGTATTTTAGATAAATCAGTACCAAATTGTATGGTATTAATACCCATTCGCATTGAGTTACTTAAAAATGGCCAAAAAGCTTTAAACTTTGTCCAACCGCTAAATGAGCTAATTGATGCGCTATTAGCCCAAATTTGATGATCGTGTTGAACATTTTCAGCTTGTTTATTAATTGCTTCATTTGCTGCGTTAATTGCTTTAACCAATGCCTCTACTCTTTCAACTGTTGGAGTATATTTATTGACAGCAGTATTTTCAGCATAAGCTGAAATCATTGATGATGCAGTGAATGTTGCTGCCATAGCTATTACAGAAGTTAATTTCATGATGGTTCCTTGTGTTTGAAAATTTCTAGTGGTTGAGTTAGACAGACAGTTTGAATATTTCCATAGGCAACTCCTCTATGTTTTAGTTTATCAAAGACAGAAAAACTTTGATAATAACCACTTAAAATATCTTGGATAATAATGCTTTTTATGTCAAGATAAAAATGATGTAAATTATTGTTATTCAATGATTAATATTGATAGGTTTTGTATTATTGTGTTGTGATTATACTATGATGAAAGCTAATTATATTGTCTCAAGAAAATGACCATGAAATTTGCCAGCAAGATAAGCAAGTTTTGAAATTTTATAACAGCCAAATTTATCTTTTATATTATTAATATGCCATTGAACAGTCTTTGCAGAAATGCCAAGAATAATTGCAATTTCTTGAGCACTTTTTCCTTTAACTAGCCAGTTAATACACTCCATCTCTCGAGTTGAAAAATTAATGTTAACGTTTGGTGAACCTGTACTTTCTGCATATTGTGCAAACAGGCTATTATGAATATCTTTCATATTAAAAGAGATAACATATAATTGATTATTTTCACTTCTTAAGATGGCGAGTTTAGTTTTTTGAATAATATTTTTATCTTCATTAATATAATTTTGTTGCTCACAAAAATAATATGGTTTTTCACCATTTTGGATGCAATTTTTTTCATGTTGAGTGAATTTATCTGCGGTTTGATGCCAAGGTAAATCATAGTCGGTCATACCATTGATTTTAGGTAATCTAGCAAGATCTCGGTGAAATTGATTTGACTCTAGATAAACGCCAGAGCTATCTTTTACAAAGATAGATACAGGTAATTTCCCAATTAACTGCTTAATATCAAACTGTGCATTAAAATGATTTATTGGTTTTCGATCAATTACCTTAAGGGTAATAAAGTAATTGCATTCAAGTGTTGTAAATTTATTCCATTGAATGGTTAAATACTCTGTTTTAGTAATTTGTTCATGGATGTAAGTATCATTATTTTTAATAAACAGCGCCTCAATTGCATTTTCTAAATTAATATTTTTAGAAGGAGATTTTAATATCATTTCTGAATATTGATTAAAGTATAATAAACTTAATTTGTTATCTAAAATTAATAGCGGTATTTCCATATTTTTGCAAAATAGCTTTATTGTCTCTTTATCATGCATTTTGCTTCACCTAAATCAATATATTACAAACAATCATTTGTATGATTATTATAATAACATAAGGTTATTTTTTAATCAATTTGTATTTTAATCCAAAAAACTCGTATTTTTATGAGGGTTATCTATAAATGATTTTCCGTATATTTAACCTTTTAAAGTTAAGGTGGTTGTCATTAATGAAAATGTTATACTTCATTTTATTTTTTACTTTTACGGTTAGTTCATATGCGAAAAATATTTTGACAGGTACAATTATTAACAAAACTGGCATGCCTATTATAGTTGAAAAAGATAATAGCACTTGCTGGTATGATAATAATGGGACATTTAAAGATAATATTGCGCTTAGTGCAGATGAAAAAAAATCTTTTACGACTGAAGATAATGCAAGTGGTAATTGTTATGATGATGGAGCTGCTTTTGGTTCAGCTTTTAACCATACGCATACACTCAAATTAAAAGTTACCGATATATTTGGTGGGGTGAGCTCATTTACATTATCTACATTTATGTATCCAGCCTGGAATGACCAATGTCAGAATGTATCAAAAGGTATGGGGGTTTCAGCTACTAGAAGTGGATGTTATTATACAATTACCATTAACCCTTTAACAAAAATGGCAAGTATTGGGTTAGGTAAATATTATTTGCAACCAATAGGTAATACAAAGGTAAAAGTAACATTTACTTCAACATTAACGGCATGTTATGCAGAAATAAATGCGAATAAAACTTTAAAAAACTTGTATTGCGATCATACTAATGTAGCATCATTTTTAAAAGATAATAAATTAGTTTTTATGTGCCAGCAAGGACAAAAGGGCGATAGTCGATGTCCATGGGTGACTAAAAAGTCAGATTCAGTTTCGAGTCCAGTGAAATTTATTTACTCACTATTTTGATAAAGTAGCTATAGGTGAGTACCTAGTAAAATTACCAGTATTTTTAATATTAGATTTTCACTAGGTTAATAATTGTTTAAGGAGAGATAATTGGAGCTTTATTAATGAAACAGATTGTATATGTGCCAAAACATCAAAACTGTATTACCAAAGAACGCTTAAAAGATATTATAGATGAATATCCTAAATGTAAAATTCATCTTAGAGTGCCTTTGGTTGTAAATAATATTTTCACACCATGTCCTACAATGCCTGAACTTTATAGCAAGCATATATTTGCTCATAGAATCAATTCTTGGAAAAATTACTTTGAATCAATTGACAGCTATATTAAAAGTAAATGTGACTATAAAGTACAAAGCGTTTGGTCATTACATGAATTTATGATTGATCTATTTGAAGATAGTGAAATTGAGAAAGCTTTTACTGATTATAAATTATATTTTACACGCTTTTATTTGAAATATAAGGATAAGAATAAAAAAATAATGTTTATGTAAAGGATAAATTTATTTATTCATAATATAACTTTCAACTGTTAAATATTTACTGATTTCTGAATTTTCATTACTTGTATACATATAATTGCTATTAGTAGTATTTATATTTCCAATGATGGTTAAGTTCACACCTTTTTTATTCCATAAAGAATCAAGCATCCAGCCTTTACTAAGCAATCCATTATAAAATGAATTTCCCATACCAATTGAGCTTATTAATGATTTTGCTGTAAGTGCTCGACCTATTAAGCCATTATTATTTGTAATTTTTGTGCCCCAAGGCGAATGAAATATTAAAGCTATTGTGTTGCCATCATAAATTTTAGTCCCTATATATAAACCAACATGACTAACTGAGTTTTCTGAATTTCCAAATGATACTAATGTTAAATAGGGAGCTAATTTCACTGGGCCTTGATGATTAACAATAATATTTTTTCTTTCATTTACAGATTTGTTTGACAAACTTATTTTCTGGCCAGAAAAGTTAGCCTGCCAATATGAACCTCTTGGAAGCCAAATTCCAAAATTTAAGAATAACCGTCTCATCAAACCAGAACAGTCATTATTAAAATCCTTTCCTCCCCAACCGTAGGGCATGTTAGATAACGCATTAATATATTTAGAAAAGTTATAAATATTTGGTTTTAAAGGCCAAGTAGCTAGTGATAGGTATTTGGAATTTATTTTTATTGTTTCTGCTTTGTTATTTATTTTAAAAGGTAATAGAATTTTATTATTCTGTATGGGTAAAATTGAACCAATATAAAGTGTCAATGTATAATTTTGATTATTTTGGTTGATTTGAAATGTTTGTTTGCGTGTACTTGGAATAATAAAAGTAGATGACTGCCATTTTTTTATGAAATCACCATTAACAGTTGCAACAGAGTTGGCAGGTACCCACCCTAGAATTCCTTGACTTTTCACCAATAACCATTTTTTATCTTTAGTTTTTTGGATCAGTTGTACTGGTGTACCAAGCCACATATCGGACAGCTGAATATAGTCAAAAGGATAACCCTCTCCTGGTGATGTAAAGTCTTTATAAAATGGTATATTAGTGGGTAAAGAACGAACTTGTGCATTATTTATCATAATGCCTTTACAACCTGAATGAGAGGCACATAAAATATTTGGGAAATTAGATAAGTCCATATTAATGCTAATGTCATTTAACCAGTTTGGTTGATGAGGTAGATAAAATTGGTCATAACCGCTTTTATCTTTATAATAATCTATTGTTCCAGTTTCAAGTGATTTGGTTGAACTACAGGTAGAACTTACATCAGGAACATAGCAAAAAATTTGTTGATTATTAGCTTTATTCCAAGGGTAAAAATATTGTTTTTTAAAGTAAGATAGATTTTGTTTTTGATTTGTTTTTATAAGGTCTGTACTAGGTAATTGATTAGTATAGCTAAATGCATTCTGATTAAGTTCAATAGGTAAAGTAATATTAGTTGTATTAGCGTATAAACCTGAAATAGATATAATGAATGTTGTACTTAATAATATTGAATTTTTAATTTTAAAAATAGTTTTACTCATATTTATAATCCTTTTATTTATTATTTCCTTGAAATTTAATTAGATCAATTTACAGTTGGAATTTATCATAAACAACTGGTATTTTTTCTGGTAGTTTAATAAATATTTGAGTAATTACACTGTAGCTTGTCATGAAACACACTAAACGAGAGAGTTTAAAAACTCAAGGAAGTTTCATGTTAAACTAGGGCCTGTTGACATTAAAAAAATAATATTCAAGTAGTCAATGCTAAACTTTCAATAAATTGGTTAGTAGATTTAGAGGTTGTATTACTAAATAAAAAGTTAGGACTTTGATATACATGGGATTTTTCAGTAATTTTATTAATTTGATCTTTTTTGTCATCATCTGATAAGGTAGGGGAGTTAAGTATATTATAAATATCATAAATTCGTTTTGGTACCATGTATTGATTATGGTCAATCGTTATTTTATAGCCACTGTATCCTAGTGATAGATCAAATCCTTCTTGTTTGGCCTTGTTTTCAATATCTAGTCTAATTTTGTCTAACGTATTCTCTGGTTTGTGTAATATATAAGTTTGTATAACTGGCTTGTGGTCACTAATTGTGTGGTTTCGTGTTTCATCTAGTTGAATGACCATGCTTTGTTGGTCGCTAGGCATTATGCAGTTACCTTTGTATCCAAACTGATCTAATACACCAAAGTAGTAATGTCCATATTTATATTTTAGTGAACCAGATTGATCAGTTTCAACATAAGTAGGTTTGCCAATGTCATTGCAAAATTTTAGATCTTGTTTAGATAAATAAGTTCGGTCATTTCTAATAGGGTCAAAAGATTTAATTAGATTGGCTTCATCTTTTCTGATAGTACTAAAATCAATAGGGATTAGATGCTGTAGTTGAGGATCAGATGTATCATTTAAATCAATCCTTTCATTAAAGTCGCCACCAATAAGTAAAGCATCATATGTTCCTTCAGGAAAATGGTTGAGTAATTGTTGAATTTCACATTTTCTATTTTCTTTGCTATTTGAACTTAAATGTATACTAATAACAGCAAGGTTAGTATTTTCTATGCGTATAGATGCATATAAACCACCCTTATTAACATGCTTTTCAATGCCTGAAGCTTTTCTATCAATAATGACTTTATCTGTTATGCTCTTTTTAGCAGCAATAATTAGTGCTGTGCGAGGCATATTGGGTAGATAACTAGAAGGCTTAGTAGGTTTTGTAATTACTCGAAAATTGTCATTATAAATAATTGAGTATTGGCTTTGCTGTTCAGTAATATTTGCGTTTAATAATTCCGTAATTCTTTCACCTGCATTTTTATTTAATTCTGAGTTTTTAGCTTCTTGTAAGCTAAAAACAATTAAATCTGAAGAGGATATTTCAGCTAATTTTGATGATAAATGTTTAATTGTTTGATCAGTTGGTGATTGATTGGCAATATTCCAAGTGAATGCTGTAATAATGTACGGCATGATTTTGTAACCTTATTTATCAGTTTGATTTCAAGATGCAAATTTAACAATTAAGATAAATTTAAATAACTGGTATTTTTGCTAGCAATTAAATATAGATTATTATTTATTATGCACTCGTATTTTTACTAGTACTTATCTTGATTCTTAAATTAGATAATTTCAGTTAATGTCAGATTTATTTACTTTTTAAAGTGTTGATAGATTAGGAATATTATCATTATGAAAGAATTTATTGGTTTAAAAAGCTGGTTAGAGTCAAAATTTATCGAGTATGTATTATATAAAAGACTACATAGAGTAGATCAAACTATCAGTATACCTTCATTAGATGATGTGACGCCTATTTCTTTAGTGCTTGATCGATATAATGAATTATTAGGTCAGGAAAATACTGTGTTATGTATTAAGAGTGAATCTGGCATTCGTAGGGTTGGTAGCAAAAATGGCAAGAATTGGGATGAATATAAACAGTTTGTAATACCTATAAACAGTGCAGCTACTCATAATCAAGCAATTGTATTATTTCCAAATACTGAGCCTAGAAAGGCTATTTTCGTTGATCCTATGGGAGATGAGATTTCACCACAGAGAAAAAGAGAGTTAGAAGATATTGAGTTTATTGAAATACTATCAGTGACGCATAAAATACAGTATGATAATTATCATTGTGGTGATCACGTAATTACACTTGTTGATACTATTTTAAACAGTGATCGTCCTGAGCTTCTTAGCCAAGAAGACTTAAATAAGCTTGTTAAAACGCTGCCTATTGATGAACTAACATTAAATTTTAATCGTGCACAATATGCTTATGACTATATTTTGTCATTAGAAGAAGGTCAACTATCAAACCCACATCAATTAGGAGTTGTTATTAGTAATGAGTTGATGGAGCAAATTAAAGATAAATTAAGAGATTTTAAAAGAGTTTATATAACAAGTGTATCTGAGGATGAGATTAGCGCTTATGACTTAGAGTCTAGAATTACTGATAGATTAGTCTTTGGACAGTATTTAAGAGCTCAAATACCTCCAATATCTCAATCTGTAAATAAAGAGCAACATATCAAAAAGCTTAGTGAAGATATTTTATTGCTTGAGAGTGAGAAACAACGATTAGTAACTATTAAAGAAAAAAATCCAATTGAAAAAACAGATAAAGATGAATTAATGACTGATGATATTCAGCTAAAGCGATTGAAATCATCAAAAGAACAGCTTCAGTTACAAAAAAAGCAAGTTGAAGATGATAATCAAGTCATAAAAAGGCGAGTACAAGAAAGAGTAAACTATGCAATTAATGCTCCGGTTGATGAGTTATCAATTTATATAATTGATAAAGTAAAGAACTTTCTAGAACTAAAAGAAAGGTTAATGCAAGTTATAGATGGTAGTAATGATAAGACTTATACATTACAAGTAAAGGAATTATTGTATGTTGCTGGGGCATACCAACAACAAGATGAACAAATAAAAATGGCAGAAAAGCAGTTAGAATTTCATAGAATTCAATTGAGTAAACTAAAGGAAGTTAGTAAAGATAAGCTTGATTTGGTTAAACGTTGGAAAATTCTAGATACCATTGTGAAACAAGCAATGTTTAATTATCAGGATCATTTGCTTTCTAAAGAAAAAATGCAAATTGGTATTGCGATTAATAAAGTAAGTTCTAAGTTTAGTACATTTACAAGCTATGGTAGTACATTTGGTGATGGTTTATCGGTAGAAGGTCTTTCTTATCAAGGTTTAGCTGAAGCATTATATGAGAGCTATCATCAAATGAAAAATAGAGAAAATTTAGTTATTTCTGACAGCCGGAAACTCTTACTATCTAAGCTTAGTATTATTGGTATTGAAAAAAAAGATTTCAAAGATATTAATACGTTATCTATGAAGATTAGTAGAATTGAATGTGAAGATGGTAACTTGATTAAAACCATAACTTCAGAGTGGGAGTTATCTGAATTAAATAAATTCTCACAGACGTACTTAAATGATCGCTTAAGAACACAATATGAGCGACAACAGATAAAAGATTCAGAAGATAAAGTATTAACTGAAAAAAAAGAACTATTAAATATTCAAAATAAACTTAATACGCAATTAAAGCAAATTGAAGCACTTATTGATGATAAAGGTTTTAATGGAGTAGTTGATCAGTATAGTTCTAGCATAATATCGTTATCTGATATTGCTGAAAAAATAAAACAACTTGATTTGGAATCAGCGCATATTATTAGTCAAATTAATGAACACCCCAATCAATATTTAACAGAAAAAATAGAGTTATTAGAAACAGATTTAAAAGATAAAAAGAAACAAAGAGATACTTTAATTGAAGAAAAGTTTCAACAAGAGAAAGAGTTGACTAAAAAAATTCAAGCATCAGGGAAAAAGATACTTGAATATACAGATTATCTTGAAGCATTAAAAGGGATAAATATTAGTCAATTAGCATTGGTAAATCAAATATCTTTTGGCGAGCATATCAAATTAATCACTCAAAGTATCATTGATCAATTAAATCAAACTAGTAGTATATACTTACAGTATGAAAACTGCCAGCGTGAATTAAAAAATACAAACTCATTACCAGGAAATTTTTATAAAATTTTTTCAGAATTAATGGCAAGTTTAGATGAAGTACCCATAAGGATGGCTGAGGCTCAAAAGGAAATTTCTTATCTAGTTTATTGGTTGGCAGTGAATACTTCTGAAGAGGTTATTTTACCTTTTGAAAGTATACCATTAGATTTTAGTGGCATGGATCTTAGGGCCGCAAATTTAAGTAAAATTAAAGATTTAAATGAAAATGAATATAATTATCAAAAGGTGATTTTTGACGATACAGTGCTTGGATCTATTAGCAATGATGAACTTCAAGCCTTAATGAAATCTTTTAGAAAAACATTTCGTATAAATAATTCTGAAAGTATTAAATTTACTTTATTAGAGGGTGAAAGTAATTATGCTGAAGTAAACATTGAAGGTAAAAGTGATAGTCAATATCCCTTAGGGTTTATCCGAAACGTTTGGGTAAACCATTTTCCATTTTATCCTTTTATTACCGAAGAAGGGTGTTTAGATGAGATTCATAATTATTTGCAGCAAATAGAGCATTATTTTAGTGATAAGGCAACAGTAGCAACTATTTTTTCTGATATGTCTGAAGTTAATTTTAAGTTAGCTAATTTTGAAGGGAGCATTTCTAATGCTGTGTTAAGAAATGCCATTATGCCCACAAATTTAATGGGTGTAAAGTTTATAAACTGTAACTTAAAAAATGCTAATTTTAATGGTGTAATAGTTAATGAAAATACAAGGTTAACGCCAACAGCTAATAATTTAAAAGGTATAATCTCAAGAGCTCGACCTAAAGCACACTTTTCATTAGTGGGTTGTATAGATGGAATAAAAGGTGATTCATTACCAAGAGATTTGCGAGGAATTGATCTAACTGGAACCACAATTGATAATATCGATTTAAATGATCATATTTTTGATGAAACAACTAAACTAGATGGTGTTAGGTTTAAACATGTTGTCTTTCGCGATTGTAAGATGAATAAAGTTCAGTTAGAAAACTGCTATTTTCTGGATTGCAGATTTGTTGGTGAAAATTCTAACTTAAATGAGCTTCGGTTTAATTGCTGCTCATTAGAAAATGTAAAATTTAAAACGGATATTGAGAGTAGCCAATTTAATGATTGTGTATTTAGTAACTGTAATTTAGATAGCAATAAGATAGCAGCAAATTTTGTTAGTTGTAAGTTTATTGGAAAGACAGAAATTGGTGTGAGCTGTGATCTATCTTCGAGTAGTTTTGATACTATTTATTTTGATAAACTATGTCTAAGTGATGTCTGTAACCTACCAAGCAGAGGGGATAATATTACAATAAAGTTATTAGAAGGTGATATAGATGTAACCAATAGTATTTTTGCTGATACTGAAAAAGTAAAATTTACTGTTTTATCAGCTGAACAGTTTATTCAACAATTAGAGTACAAACTTAATGACCTTGTTAGTAGTGATCAATCTCCAAATAAAATAAGAATTAGTATATTACAATGGGTAGTTAGCAATATTAATAAAGTAGATGATTTACAACAATGTTATAGTGTATTAGATCAATTAAAAGTTTGGCAAGATGCTGGCCTTGGGAAAGATAGTCCCAAGTGGCGTTTATTTAATTCTTATAATGAAGGTCTTATCTATAAAGGAAGTAAAAAAATTTCTAAAACTGGGAGTAAGATTTTAGAAACTGTCAGAATAAAAATTAGATTGCTTGAATCAAACAATAGGATAAGAGATTATCAATCTCAGCTTAGTCCAGAGTATCGATTCTTTCAGAAAATTTTGGGACAGTTATTAACACCACAAGAGCTAGAAGAACTCAATTCGAATAGTACTTATACTAAATTAATTAGAGCGATACTAAGAGGTGAAGCTGCATTTCCAAGTCATGTTCTGCGTCAATTTGTTGATGAAGCTAAAAAGATTCAATCTACAGAGCAATTATCAATCAATGATCTAAAGCTAGCAGTTAATAGGATGAAAGATAAAGATAATTATCAACATTTAACAGAAGTAGTGACTTATTTATTAACAAATATGCATCCAGAAAGAATTGATCAAGCAATTGATAGTTTATTGCCAACAGAGTTACTGCAAGCAACAGTGGCATTAAAATTATTTAATATAGATTTAGATACGCAGTTATCTAAAGTATCACAATTATTCAATGATTTACTTAGTGAAGCTCATTTAGTAGCTAATACATTTTATTTATGGTTGCAAGAAGTTGTTTTAAAAACACTTGATCAGTTAAATAGTGAAGAGATACGATATTTCTTAAACTTAATTGTTGAATCACCATTATCTAAAAGAGCATTTATTGATAAAAGTAAAATTGAAAATTACATATGTGGCAAGGAGGTAGAGCTTTTTATTCGGGAAAATTTATCTCCAGATGAACGAATTGATATGATTAATGAATTATTACTTATTTTTAATGAAAACTACGTCTTTTATAGATTGGATGATAGAAAGCAGTATAGTCAAGTAAAGAAAAAATTATTATCAAATTTGGATTCTCAAGCTGTGCATCGTGCTATGAAAGATAAAATAATAAATTATTTAACTTCAAACTGTAGTAATGTGGTTAATGAAACATCAGTTAAAGCTGATAGATTATTAGATCAGTTAACTATAAATACTCAAAAATTGTATGTTGAATGGCCTAATTCTTTATCTGACTTTGAAGGCAAAAAAGATTTTGATGAATTAAAAAATCAGCTTAAAGAGTGGGCAAAAGAATCAGCTTATAATCATCAAATGAATAAATTTGTAAAACAAATAATAGAGACAGCAGTAAAAAATTATTATAAAGTTATTAGTAATAGAAAGAAAGTAAATAAGCAAATTGAAGGTATTGCTGAGATTTTAGATAATAATCAAGTAAAAATTACTTTCTTAGAAGAAGGAACGGCAAGAAAACTGACCTTAGATAATTTAAATGAGATATTTAGGAAAATATACACACTAAGGGGTAAAAGTAGGAATAATAATTACTTAGAATTAGCTTTTTTAGGTGCAGTTGATGTATATAAAGATGATATAAACATATTTAAACAAATTTATGGTAGAGAAAGATCTTTAGTGATAGTTAATAACTTTGTAAATGATAATCCAATTCAGATAGCGTCAATGCCTTTAACAATAAATCTAATTTCGCTTTCTAATATAGTTCATCACGAAGGTAAAGAGTGTTTGGTTGAAAAATTAACAGTTGCTTTTAGAAGACTTGATCAAATAATTCAGCAATTACAAGCGTATATTGGTTTAAATGATGAGCAAATGAAAATTTCAAAACAAACTAAAATACAAATAAAAGATATTTTTTTTGGGGAAAAAGAGAAGTTAAAATGCATATTAAATGAGATTAAAAATTTATTTAAACAGTTAGATATTATTGATCAAGATTTATTAGAATCATTTGACAAATTAATTCTAGATACTGCTAATAAAGATTTTATTAACAAAGATATGATTAAGGAAATCATTTGCTTAGTTGAAACTTCTCGAAACAAAGCTGAATTTAAGCATAGTGATAGTAACTTAGTACAAAATCCAGAATTAATATTTACTTCTTCTAAAAATAGTGGTTATAGCAGCGAAGTTGATTGTTCATTAACAGCTTAGAGTTATTAATTAAGATAATCGATTAAAAAACCACCCATGATATTTACCAATTAAAAAAGATAGTTTTGATAATTTATAACAACCAAATTTTTGTTTTATATTAGCAATATGCCATTCGACAGTTTTTTTGGTAATTCCTAAAATAACAGCAATTTCAGAGCTTGATTTACCCTCAACTAACCAATGAACACATTCCATTTCTCGCGGTGATAAGTCAATAGATTGATCAATATCACTAACAGATTGGATATAGTCTAAAAATAAGCTTTTATGAATATGAGCAAGATTTACTGACATACCAAAACTCTGGTTGTCTTTATTTTTAATTGCACAGAGCATGGTATTATAAACCATTTGACCATCTTCATTTTTATAATGCTGAGTTTCAGTAAAATAATAGGGAGCATCATCAAGTTCTAAAGATTTTTGATAGTGTGCTCTAAATTTATCTGCAGATTGATCCCAAGGTAAATCAGTATCATACTGATTAATTATACTTTGGCTTTTTGCTGCTTTAGTGTGGTGTGCATTAGCATATAAATAAGCGCCTGATGTATCCTTAATATGTACTGAAGCAGGTAGTTGCTGTATTAGTTGATTCAGTAACCTACCTTCTGAAAAAGTATGAACAATTGGTTTTTTTTCGATAGCTTTAATCGTTATATAGTAGAAATTATCTAGTTGTTGATATAAGTTCCATTTTAGCTTTATCGTATGATCTTGAGTATGACGATTTGAATAACAGTGATTACAATTTTTATAGATTAATGCTTCTAATTGATTTTTAATTGTTTTATTGGGTATATGGCTTAGATATGAATTCATAATTGTATTCGAATAGAGAATATCTAATTGATTATTGCAAATCAATAAAGGAATTGATGTAGATTGGCAAAAATTTTTAATAATTTCTGATTGTTGCATATAACTTCAAAGTAATAATTGAATTGATATTAATTTTTATGTCTAGTAATTTTAAACGATGATTATTATAGCATGTCGTTATTTATAGAGTCAAAAACAAGGCTGTTATTTGTATTTAAGATATGTTGTTAATAAAAATTTAATTGATATAGTAAATAATTAATGTTGATAACTAACCTGGTAAAAAAACTATACTATTGAAGTGATACATTTATTTTTCATGTGTACTTAATATTTAAAGGTTAGTTAATTAGATTTGAATGTTAGATAAATTTTATTAATATCTTTTAAAAGTATAGTTTTGTCTTTTAAATAATAATGATCATAAAGGTGTTTTGCAAAACAGTAAGATGATAATACTTGGTCCCAGTAAATACGTTGATAATTATTACTATTGATTAATACAATTAGCGCACCAGCATAGATTGGGTGTCCATATTCTTTACGTTTTAACTGATTTTGAATTTTGTCTAATTCTATGTCTGAGTAGGTATGTTGAATAATATAGTCTTTGAATATTAACTGGTTGGCATATTCTAGAGTATTGCTAAATGACATAATTGCCTCCATGATGATTATAATGGTTGACACTTGTTATTATCAATTTATAGCTTTTACGATATCACTAGTACTTTCACTAGTTATTTATTCTCTTGAGAGTTTTTATGATGAAAGAAATTGATGATATTTGGAAGTATTAATATGCCTGAAGGTTTGAATTGGGATTATTTAAAAAATAAGCAATCTAGAATTATCAATAAATGTCATTTATTTTTAGGTCGGCACCCTATAATTAGTAATTTATCTCAAACAGGGGCTTATGGTTTATCGATTTTATCTTTAGGTTTGCCAACCTCAATTTTGAAAAATAACATAAAAAGTAGTGGTGAAAATAATTGGGATCTTACATCAGACAATTTATTGAAGCTTGGGCATGAATTACAAGCTAGTTATGATCACTTTATTCGTGGAACAAAAACTTTTAATAAGTTACAGCATCAATCATATAAACTATATCTATCAGTAGTAGATATGCTTGAATCATGTAGGTTAGCAATTACTTATAATGAGAATAAAGGTGCGGATAAATCAAAAGAAAGACAAAAATACATATACAGTTTATTAATTAATGTCGAAAATAAACTAAAAGTATTCAGTAAATTTATTGAAGTCTTTGAGCGTAAGCTTTCAATTAATACGTTGCATTTATTTATGAAAGAAAATGCAGCAAATGATTATAATGAAAAATGTCCAGTTTTAAAGGGATTAAAAAATGACCTATTTCATTTTTTTAATAATGATTATCTTAGTGAAGAGTCTGAATGTTTGCAATTTTTATCAAGTTGTACTTTAGTTGCTAGGAATGATGAGGAAAGGATCGGCATTTTATCTCTTATCGTAAGTAATATGAAAAATATAGATTCAACTTTAATAGAAATTTTAACATTCAGGTTAAGTGAAGAACTTTCAAAGTCATCAAGTAGTAGGCAGCAATGTGAAAATAGGGCTATTAATTTAATTAATATACATCAACGCCAAATTAAGATTCCAGCAAGTTTAAATTTGACAAGTCAATCTTCAAGATATGAGTTTAACTAACTAATTTTTCCGTATTTTTACCAGTAATATTTTAATTTCTAAAGATTCATTATTTAAACTGTAATAATATGATTAAGGCAAGATAATGAAAGACAATCTATTACCAATCTTTGATGGTGTCAGATATATAGAACAATATGATTATGATTCTCTTAAAGAATATAAATTAAAATATTGTCAATATATGGATGTTGATGATGCTAATCAAGCGTTACAGTTTTTAAAGCAATATATTAGAAGTGAAGGTACCTATAATTCATACCGTAGGGAAATAGAGCGTTTGTTACATTGGAGTTGGCTGATTGCCAATAAATCTTTAAAAAAAATTACCTCACATGATATTCAGAAATTTATTAAATTTTGTTTGTCACCAACCCCGAATTGGGTAGGCATGTCAAAAATAAGACGTTTTATCAATGTTGAAGGTAAGCGTATTCCTAATGCTAGTTGGCGACCATTTGTAATTGTAAAAACTAAATATGAAAAATATTATAACTTAAATCCTGATAATTTATTCAAACTATCAAATAGTTCGATGAATGAAGTCTATGCGATCTTAAGTACATTTTATAATTTTTTATTAAAAAATAAGTATGTTAAATCGAATCATATGCTAATGGCTAGATTTAATAAGGATGATGAAGTTAATAACAATAATGAAGTTAAACCGCAAAAATCATTAAGTGATATTCAGTTAAAGTATATTTTAAAAACAAGTTATGAGTTAGCTGATATTAATCCGACATTGCATGAACGAACTTATTTTTTAATTTCATTAATGTATCATACAGGTGTTAAGGTGACTGAACTATCAGATAACCATGGAAAATATCCAAAAATGAATGACGTGTATCAAAAAAATGATGATAGCTGGTATTTTAAAGTTTTATCTAAGTATAAACAATATAGAGAAATTCCATTAAATGATGAAATGATATTAATATTTAAACGTTGGCGTAAATTTCTAGGTTTGAATGCATTGCCTAAGAATAATGAGAATATACCACTGATATTAAAAACACGTGGTAGGGGGCCAGTTAATAGTGAGGTTCATATCAGAAGAATTATTCAAAAGTGTTTTGATGAAAGTATTTCCAGACTTTCTAAAGATGGCTATGGACAAGAAGCAAATGAGTTAATAGAAGCAAATCCAAATTTGTTATGTTCTTGCGAGAGAGTTTAAGGAAATTATCCTATTTTATATCACGTAGATTTACCAGCTATTTTATTAGATTGAAAGTTATTATCATCTATTAAATGATGTAATTAATAAATACAGGGAAATAGATGACAGACACAATCTACAAAGCTATTAATAGGATATGTAATGCTTATTCAGAACTTGTTAATTATCTGTCTAGAAATACGCCTCAACAGGCTGATTTTAAAAAGATAGAATTATCCAGCTATAATCTTGATTTAATAAAATCAATTGTGGATGCTTTACCTAGAGAGTATCGTGATTGGTTATATATACATTGTTCTGTTGATTTTGAAAGTAGTCAAACTGGTAAGTCTTCTTTATTATATAGAGTTGCTCATGAAAATCCTCAGCAGTTAATTTATTTTTTAACGAAGATTCCGCCAGATAAAATTTTAGGTGTTCTTTCAGATAAAGGTGAACAGGGGAATAGTATTGTAAGTTTATTTGATAAAGATGCTAGTTCTATGACTGTGTTTTCAAAATTAGCATCTACTAAATCAGTGCCTCAATCTAAACAAACAGAGCCATCTCGTGTAATGTTTGGCTTCATTAATAATTCTAATAAGCTTAATAATAAGAGTTATGAAAAAAGTTAAATTTAATCATAAAAGTGATTGATGAAACTTGCCAAATAAGTACATAAGTTTATTTTTTTTATAAGTATTTAATTTTACCTTTGCATTATTAATGTGAAAATCAACTGTCTTTTGCGATATAGATAAAATATAAGCTATTTCTTTGTTAGTTTTACCATTAGATGATAATTCAATACACTGAGCTTCTTTGGGTGTTAGACTTTGAAAATCTGAATCAGGTATTATGTTTTTTAAGAATTGATTAAAGAGAGTCTGGTTGAATTTTTCAAATTTAAAAGCTGTTCCAATGAGCACATTATCATGATTATGTTGTGCTATTGTTTTAATACAAAGGTATTGACCAGTATGAATTGTCTCAAGCCCATAGTAGAGTTTGTTTCTAAACGTTTGATAGTCATTTTTGATAATATCAGAAGCGAAACTTTCATTAAATATTTCATAATCATCTTTGCCGATAACATTAACTCCTAAGTCATTTATATTAACTTGATTGCTTTCAAGATAAATACCATTTTCAGATTTTATAAATAGCGAAAATGGCATGTTAGAAAGATATTCATTTAATATTTTGTCAGAGCCATTACTAGTTATTATTTCAGATGAACCATCATTAATTATTTTACCTGTGATCAAGGTATTTTCATTAGCTGATTGATATAGTTGCCATTTAACTTTAATCGTTTGACCATTTTTTGAGTACTTATGGTTAAGGTTATTACTATTAGTTAATTCATTGATATTAATATTAATAGACTGACATAATTTAGAGAATGCAACACTTTCGAGTATGGGGTGCATTTTTTTATCTAATATAATTAATGGAATGTTTAACTTTCGACAAAAGCTAATCATTATATTTTCATCTATGATCATGCAACTTCTACTTCAGAAAAATATAAGCCAAGATAGTAAGCAAGTTTTTTAGGTTCATTTAAATTAAGTTTTTTAACAATATTTCTGATATGCCATTCAACGGTTCTTGCGGATATAGAAAGTATTTCACCAGTTTCATAAGCAGTTTTTCCTTCGATAAACCACTTTAAGCAAAGCTTTTCTTTATCTGAAAGTTCAATGTCATTTACATCAAGTAGATACTGTCCTTTTAAAATTTTATAAAGCTTGTGAATATCATCCCGTCTAATAGAAGCACCAGCAAGAAAGTTATGAATTGACATCTTGATGGAAATAAAATCGGTTATTTTATTGTTTACTTCAACGGACTCGGCTAAATAGAACGTTTTATTGCTCTTAAGAATAGCCGTATCATTTTTTGCAAGTAGTTCTGCCTGATCATGCCAACATAAATCAAAGTCAGATTTATAAGTAACATCATTAGTAGCTGCAATTTGATTTAAGTATTGATTAGAAAAGATATAATCAAGCTTATCTGACTTCATATAAATTGCAATTGGAAAGTTATCAACAGCTTTAAAAAGGTGATTATAATTAAGCTTTTCTTTATTGATGAATACAACTAGGATATTATCAATAGCCTCATAAACATGCCATTTATAAATATCATCACCATATTTAGTATAAGCATAACCATCAGTGATTAAATGCTCAAAATTGACATGGGATTTAATCGTTGATGGAAACTTAGGACAAAGATGAGCTAAGTGCTTGTTTTTATAAAGCACTTTCCCATCATCATCAATAAAAAGTAATGGATAGTCAAATGAAGAAAATAATAATTTCAATTGATCTAGTTTGTATTCAATCATAATCACCTCATTTTTTTGCCAGTATATGTGAGTGATTATTTTGAACAACTGGTATTTTTACTGGGGGTGGTTGTTATTGTTATTTTTTATTAGTAATTATATGACATCCAGCTTTACATCTGCGGTGAAGGACCTGTTTGTTCATTAGATGTATTTTCTAGTAATTGGAAAGGTTGAAGTGGGGTAGCAGGTTGAGTAAGACTAGAAGCTTGATTTTGAGAGATTCTTTTAGCAATATAACTATCAGCTAATTGATTAAAGTAATTGACTACAGTTGGATCTATTTGCTGAAGTGTTTCTGTTACTGCAATAATTCCTGACTTAATTTCATCAATTTCTAGATTAGTGTAGCCTTTAAATATTGTATCAATAGCTTCTTGATTTGAAGGTCTAGGATCAGTATGAAAAGCTATTCTAGCATCATATAATACAATCCCATTTCGTAAGTTTTGTTGGGTATATTCTTTCTTAGTATCAAATGTTTCATCATTAGGTACTTTAATTAATTGGCCAGTTGGACTAGTTAGTCTGGCTTGTTCATAAATATTATTATAATCAAAAACCTTACGATCATTGAGATGATTATTATAAAACCGACGCATACTTTTTAAACCATTTATAAAAGTCGGTGTATTTCTATTCTCAGGTATAATTTTTTCTGAGCCTTTAACAAAAACTTGTAATCTTTGACTTTCAGTTTCTTTTAGATTACCAGCAAAATTACTGACATCTTGAGTAGACATATCTAGAGTTAGTAGGCGAGCTTGTTGAATTTCTAAATCAGTTAGGCATTCTTGACCACTGGTTTTTAAATGCTCGTTAAATTCAATTAATCTATCTGTGTGTTTTTCTAATGATCCTGAACGAAATGGAATGGTATTTGCAATTGCCATAACCATAACTGCAATATCTTTAAGTTTCATGCCTTGATTATGAAATACTAGAGCAGCATCTAAAGCACTTGTGTATTCATTAAGACCGCTATTAGGGGCAGGAAGTTCGTCACCTGCTTTAAATCCGAACATTTGTAAACATAAATCAACAACTGGCTTTGATGGATCATCTGTAGAAGCATCTTTTAACTGATATTTAGAATCAACTTTTTCAACATATTTTGCAACTTTCTGATCAAGTTTTACACTATCAAAATGTAACTGGTATTTATCATGCCATAAAGCTGAAAGTTCTCTTAAAGCATCATATCTTGATCGTTGTGCATCATTTTCAAAAAATTGATCTTTTTGAGTTGCTAATTCATGCTTTAGGGGGTGATTTTCACCTTCATGAGTTTTAAAAAAAGAGTATTTTTCGCTTGCCATATCTTCAGCATGGCTGCTTCCATGATAGTCACGTTCTTTTGTATTATAGGCGCTGATAAGTTTATTATACTCCTCTTGTAGTTGTTTTGTTTGATCATCGCTTAGTGAGCGACCTAATAAAATGGTACTGTTAGAAATTACTTGTTGATTCCAATATTGTATTTCATAAGTTGTCATTGGCATGATTTATTCTCCATAAATTTATTTTATAAATGTTCCTTAATGAAACAAATATAATTTAATGACTTATAAGGTTTAATTTAACTGGTAAAAATACGAATTGTATTTTGAAATATATGTTTTTTTTAAGATGTTATGTCATTAGATGAACAAGGAGTGATAGGGGGGGATATTGCATTTGTTGAAAATGGTAAAAGAGGTTGTTTAGGCTTTGTTAGTTTCTGGAAATATTCTCTACCTTCTTCAGTTTTTAGCATCCACTGTTGATTCTTTTGCGTTCTTTCATCCCAAACAGACACTAGTTCATCACTGTCTAAGTCATTTTGTGCTGGTTTGAAAAAACATACTTTAACATCATTTGCTGTGATAACAATTAGTGGCTCATTAGTCTTAAAACCATGGGCGTTCATAATATCAGCTTTAATCTTATCTTCATTTGGTTTAGTTGTTTGCCAATAATAAATACCACCATGTTGTGCAAGAACATTTGTATCAGTGATTAAACAGTTTAGTAAAACCCTATCTTCACATTGATAAGGAATAACTTGATTGGAATCATTTATCTCAGCAAAGCAAAATAAATCATGATCTCCAACAATCTTTTTGTACTCTTTATTTATATTTAACTTAACGAAGCAATCCTCTATTTTAATTAATCCTGACTGGTCATTTATATAAACTTGATCATAGTTTTTAAATTCATTAATTCTCTTAAGGATTGTTTCTTGTATACTTGTAAGTGTTACTAATGGTAGTTGATCTGAGTCATGAATAAATGAAATACCAGTTTTTTTTTCATTAACCATATATTCATGAACCATATATTCATGAACCATATATTCATGTTGTGCAATAACTTCTATATTATATATGGAAATTTCTTTTGCCATGTCATAGTATATTTTTGAAGCAAGATGATGGCTATATTCATGTAGTTTGTCATCACTTAAGTTAAGTGGTAGTTCAGGGTTATAATGAAGAACAAACCCTAAGATATCATCTTTTTCTATTTCGCGGTTAGGAACTGTAGACTTGATTATAAAGTAGTCTTCAATTTTTGCAGTTTTATTTTTTATTTCTACGGGTTTTACAGGGTATTCACTTGAAATTTGGTTTTGACTAACTGTCGCAGTTGGTCTAAAAGCAACAGCGATGTTATCTGCTTTAGCTCGATTAAGTAGATAAGATACGGTTAAACCACTATTATATATATGATCTCTAATATATGACTGCTCCACTTTTTTTTGATCATCAGTTAAAACAAATTGTGGGTTTGTATTCCACAGAGAACATATTTGACTTTGCATTTCAATAATACGTTCATATGTTTGGTCAGTTTGTGCACTTATTTTTCTATTTATCCTGACAGTGTTGCCTTCTTTATTTACTCTATTTAGAACGTTTTTTGATTTATTATATTCATCACTTGCTCTTTTTAAAGTAGAGTAAGAGGGTGATTCACTATTTTTAGACTCATCACGAGCGTTTCTTCTTTCTCGTTTAGGTAACTCTGATACATTATCAAGTTCTTCTTCAAACATATATCTCTCCTTGTGTTTTTACAGGTTGTGTTGAAAAATGATTTATTGAATGTGAAAAGCTTGTTTTAAAATCTTAAAATTTAATTACTTTTCATCAATCTAAGATATTTTGGATAAGAGAAAACCTAGTAATATTACGGATTAAAGTTATTTGAATTTGATATGTATTATTATCTTATAAAGTGTTGTTATGAAAATTAGTAAAATTACTAGTCATTTATAAATTATAAAAAAATTATATTTGAAATGGAGTTTAATACGTTAACTAAAAAGGAGGTTGCAATGCCAAAACGAAGTCAGGTTCGCCATAAATCACAGCAGGTTATAGAGCCACTTGGGCAGAAAGATAGAGCCGGTAATATTGCATATGAGGTATATCCAAGTTTTATGACATTGACACGTGAAGATAATGAATATACCTACATACTTTTAGCAAAAGAAGCAATGAACCAAATAGCATCTAAAGCCAATGGTAAAGAGTTGGTTACTCAACTTCAGCAATCGGGTTATAAAGTTTTTATTAAAAGACAAGGAACAGAGCATCATGTCCTTAATGTTGAGAAAATTTCATCATCTAACTCGATTATAAATGCTGATATTACATACACAAATAAAGTAGAAGTAAATAAGCACTTTAGTAGTAAAAAAGTTATTACAGTTTGTTGGAATCCAAATCATATTCATGCTGAAGGAGGAATTGAACGTCCACCATTTATTGGTCTAGCACATGAACTTATTCATGCCTGGCACATAATAAATGGGGATAGTTTTGAGGAGCATAGATCAGAAGAATTAGCTACTGTAGGGTTACTAGAGTTTGAAAAAAGTAGAAACATTAACGAAAATAAAATTCGCCAAGAGCATAATTTACCGTTTCGTACTAGCTATAAACCTTATACAGATGAAGATTATATACATAGAACACAGTCAATGTATTCAGAATCTTTAGGACATGCAGTTCAAAGCACCTCCTCTAACCTCCAAGAACAAATCCATTTGCAACTAAAAATTGATGACAGTTTGCCGGTAGATACAAGTTTTTTAGACTCTATAAATACAAGCCTGCATTTAGAAGAATTTAGATACAAAATTGATTATTTAAAATTTAAGTATTCTCATCTTAATGAATTATTCTCCTTAGGATGTAGGATTAATAATGCAGATACTCTTGAAAGTGCTAAAACAATAGCAAGACAATTGATTAGCCCTAACTTTGTTAAAAAAATGATATCTCTGGCCAATGGGGTAGGAGTAAGCCATATTGGAGATACCGCTAATATAAGTGTAAAGGCAAATGCTCTTTATATCAGATTACTTAAATCATTAATTGATGAAGGTAAACTTGAAGGTATGGAAGTTTTTGAAGCATTAACCATGAAAAAGCATACTGACAGAAAATTTCATAAAAAGAATTTAGTTGATGGTTATTTATTTAGAGTGGCTGGAATATTAGTAAGTGATATAGAGTTGTCTTATTCTATTGTTGAGCTTTTAGATAGTATTTCAGAAGGTGATTCCGAAAAGGCATCTTTTATACGTAATACTTTGCTTGCAGCTGATTCTTACTCCTCTAGTCAGTTTCAACGAGCTTTGGGATATCGTACATATCATGACTTTTATGGAAGAATACTCTATAAAGGAAAGGAAAAACACCTTACTGATGCAGCCAAAATAGCTGGTGCCATGCTGTTAGAAAAAGACTTAATGCCACATGAAGATGAAATAAAAAAAATTTCCAAAAAAAGATCTGAAAAATATTCATTGGGCGCTGCAGTTTCAGCTCAGTTTATTGAAACAGCAGAAGGAAAACGTTCTTTAAATTTTCTTAATAGTAAAGGTGATTGTACCTTATATGAGGTGGTTAATGAACTTCGAGGATGGCTATTATTGCCAGATATCGAAGTGTGTATGAAGTCAGAATATGAGGTTTTAGATAAATTGGAGAAAAAGCAAAGGATTGCTAATGAGTGGAGTAAAATGCGTTATGAAGTTGTCGAAGATATAGTAGAGAGGACATGGCGTGAAGAAATGTCTAAAGTTCACAAAAAATTGAGCCCTGGTCTACTTGATATGTTCTTGGATTTAGAGAGAGCTACAATACTACAAGACCAAGCAAATAAACTACCCATGGACCCACCTAGAAGTGTTATAGATGACGTGATGAGAGAGCTTAAAAGCCAATCATCAGTACGTGATTATATTGAGAAAAAAGCATTAGCTGGTCATCCAGCCCAAAGTATAGAAACTCAATTATCAGATCAGTCATATAGTCAACTGAGTTTAATGATTGATCATGTGGTTGATAAGCAAGTTGGTAATAGAACTGTTATAGTCGCTACACAAGCTGCTGAAGAAGCTTCAAGTAGAATAGCTGAAGAGCAGTCAAGAAAATTAGCTGAAGAGCAGTCAAGAAAATTAGCTGAGGAGCAGTCAAAAAGATTAGCTGAGGAGCAGTCAAAAAGATTAGCTGAGGAGCAGTCAAAAAGATTAGCTGAGGAGCAGTCAAAAAGATTAGCTGAGGAGCAGTCAAAAAGATTAGCTGAGGAGCAGTCAAGAAGATTAGCTGAAGAGCAGTCAAGAAGATTAGCTGAAGAGCAATCAAGAAGGGCTGCTCAAGAAGCTGCAGGTAGAGCAGTTGATAGAGAGATTGAAATTAGACTTCAGATGTTAAGAGCCCCAGAACCAGTATCAGAAGCTTTGCCTGTACCAACGCCTATGGCTCATCAACATGCTTTGCGTCAAAGGGAAGCAGAATACCTAAATGAAGATGGAAAACCAAGAATAGCTACGATATATGGTTAGACCTAAGTATGAGACGAGATTGTTCACCCAAACTCATACAAATTATTATAATCAATAGTTAGTAATAACCTTTTTTCATACTCGCCATTATCAAGTTCTGAGTAATGGACTAGCGTTTTGATTAATTCTTTGCCGGTTAGGGGTTGATTATCTTTAACAAGATTAGCTCTTAATTGGCGAAATTGACTAAATTTACTACCGGTATTTAATAATCTAAAATAAGCTTTAACACTATCTTCTGGCGAGTCAAATACTTCAACTTCATTGATTTTACCTTTATCACGTTGTTTGGGTACCATGCCACATCCTGAGACAAAGCAGTGCTGTCCAAAATAGTTATTACCATAGATGGCAAATCGAGAAGTACCCCAGCCAGATTCTAGGGCTGCTTGGGCTAAAACCATGCTTGTTGGAATAGTATTAACTTTGACTAGTAGTTGATTGATGGTTGATTTTAAGGTTTTAGTATCAAATGTAACTCGGTACTGTTTGGATAGTTTCTTTAGCGTTTTGATATTATGATTCGATAAAGTATGACGTTGATTATATTGAGTTTGTATATTATTTAGTGCTTTACGATCAGAAAGGACATCTTGTTGAACACTATGAATTAAAGGTAGCATAAAATCAATAAAAGTACTTTTTCGTTCACTAATACTTTGTATTGATTTAAAATCAGGTTTTGATTCTTCTTTTGAACAGCTGCTTAGAAATAAGCTGCTAAATAACAGAATGTTAATAATAAAAATAACTTTAAAATACTTTAGAATTGCCATATTCACTTAGGTTTAATCCTTCAATTATTCAAGCTATGAGCATAGCATGAAAGAAAGCATTTGATCAAATTAAGCCTATAACGACACAATCGTCTGATAGGGTGGATGATCAAAAGAAACTCGTTTGGTTTCAAGCTGATAAGCTGTATAAATATGCTCATTAGATAAAACTTGATCAATTTTACCAGATGTAACCATATGAGCATTTTTTAATAAAATTGCTTCATCTAAATATTGTAGTGCTAAGTTTAAGTCATGTACGATCATCATAACGCTTAAATTGTAATTTTTAGTTAGATCTTTTAGTAATTCAAAGGTATGTTTTTGATAGTAGCTATCCATATGCGCACCAGGTTCATCTAATAATAAATAGCCTGAAATGTTAGGTTTCATCAGTTGAGTTAATGCTCTAGCTAATTGAACACGTGCTTTTTCACCACCTGACAGATAAGGATAAGCTTTATCAATAAGTTTGTAAGCATCAACTAACTTAAGCGCTTCAATGGCTTGGTTATAATCACAGTCCTGATAAAAACCATTACAATAAGGAATGCGACCTAATAAGACAACATCCAAAACAGTTAAATTCGCTTTGGTTTCATAATGCTGATAAATAACACTAACGGTTTGTGCAAGTTTAGTAAGTGGCCATTGATTAAGCGCTAGATTATCGATAGTAATTGAGCCTTGTTGAATTACTAAATCATTAAGCATTAATTTTAGAACCGTTGATTTACCAGCACCGTTGGCTCCTAATAGACCAAAAAAATGCTTTGATTTTAATGAAAAACTAATATCTTTAACTAACGATTTACTACCAATAGCATAGCTAATATTGTTAATTTCAAACATCTAAATACTGCCTTTTTTCGTTTGATTGATTAAAAGCCAGATAAAATAGGGCGAGCCAATTAATGCTGTTAGTAGTCCAATAGGTAGTTCAGAAGGTGATACGATTGTACGAGCTAATGTATCAGCAATGGTTAATAATATTGCACCAGCCAAAGCAGAAGTTGGTAATAAAATACGATGATCAGAGCCGACAACAAGTCTTAGAATGTGTGGAATAATAAGCCCGATAAAACCAATGGGACCTGCAATTGCCGTAGATAATCCGACTAATAGTGCAATGGCAATAATGGCTTTTTTCTTTTCTAAATTGATATCGATACCAAATGATTTTGCTTGGTTCTCACCAAAACTCATGGCATTTAAAAATGCATAAATTTTTCTTAAAAATACTAACGCTATGATAAATAAAGGTAAGGCGGTTAATAATACCCACCAGTTAACTTGTGCAAAACTACCCATGCTCCAGAAAGTAATACTGCGTAACTCATTATCATTGGCAAAGAAAGTTAAAAGACCGATAAATGCCCCAGCTAAAGCATTTATCGCGACACCGGCTAAGACTAATAAAGCAATTTGCGGTTGGCTATTTCTAACCGATAAGCGATAAATAATCCAAGTAATCATTAAACTACCAATAAAAGCACTAATTGGTAGTCCCCATAACAGTAAAAAGTTTGTAAATGGAAAGTATGTTATAAATAGCATAAATAAAACAGCCATTAATGATGCACCACTAGTCATACCTAAAAGGGCAGGATCAGCTAATGGGTTACGTAAAATACCTTGCATTAAAACACCTGAAATTGCTAATGATGCACCAATTAAAATGGTTGCTAAAATGCGTGGTAGGCGTAAGTGAATTAATATCATATGATTTAATGAGTGATCAAAAAATAAATTATTGAGCATTTCAAAGAATGAAATATGAATACTGCCATAGGTTAATGCAAGGCAAAAACTAATTAATAAAATAACCATTAATAGACTAAGTGTAATCAATTGCTTTTTTCTAAATTGATAAAAACGACTTGTAGAGTTTGCTTTTTTAAATAGCAAATTTAATGCGAGTTGGTTCATGATGGCTGGTAGATTAGTTTGGTTAATTGAACATAATTTTTACCAAAATCAGCACCAAACTGTTCAAGGAGATTAATATTGATCTTGATTAAACGAATCGTGTTATTTTTTAGAAGATAGGTTAATGTATCTTTATATTGATTAGGCAAATGGGCTTGATTGGTAGCAAGTAGAATGATAGTTGCATTTGTATTTAATAAACCTTCATTTGATGCTGGATGCATACCAGAAAAAGTAACCGCATTATCTGCACCAACAAAATTAATCCAAGTTTGAGCATTGGTATTTTTTCCTAAGATATAGAGGCTATTTGGCCCATATTGCATTAAAACTAATATTTTTGGCTTAGGTTGTTTAATATTGATTTTTGCTGTATCAATTTGTTTTTGAATATGAGTAATCAGTTGATTAGATTTTTCTTTTAGATTAAGTGCATCACCCATAATTTTTATATTGTCTAAAATATGATTAATTGTATCTGTTGGTTTTAGGCTAATAGTTTTTATATGAAAACTTTTCAATTGCTCAATGGTTGATTTAGGTTGTGCGTCTGTAACAGCAAAAATAATTGTAGGTTTAAGTGATAAAATACCTTCAGTTGTTAAGGTGCGTAAGTAACCAATATTTGCTTTATCGTGCAATTGAGGAAAATTTAAACTTTCTTGATCAACGCCAACAATTGCATTAGATTCCCCTAAAGCAATTAAAATGCTTGAAGCACTAGGGCCAATGCTGATAATACGTGTCGTTTGGTTAGCAAAACTATTAATTGGTGTTATTAGAGTTAAAATGAATAACAATCCTATTAGTTGTAGTATCGTAGTTACCTTTTTCATGCTTTAGTCTCTTTTAATTTAAATGTAATCGTTTGAGTAATACTGCTAGTTATTGGACCGTTAGTAGATTGTGCAGGCGTAAATTTAAGTAATTTAAACCAATTAATGGCAGCTTGATCTAAGATAGTGCTACCGCTTGAATGAATAATAGATATGGTTTTAATATAGCCTTTGCTATCAATGGTTGCTTTAACCGTGACTTTACCTGATGTATCATTTTTAATTGCTTCTTGTGGATATTTAAGGTCAGGTAATGCTTTATTTAGCTTTGCTTTAGCAATAATTTTTGGTGGTGTTTTAATGATTTTTTGTGTTGTTGAAGTGGCTTTAATTGAAGCTTGATTTGGTTTTGATTTTTTCATTAGTTGTGGTTTGTCTGACAGATGTTTTTGTATTTTTTTGTCTTTATCTTCTTTTTTAATGTGTTTTACTTTCTGATGTTCAAAAGTGGTTTGATTTAGATTAATTGATTCAACTGATTGTGTTTTATAAGCTGTTGCACCTAACGTCCACTTTGTAGTGTGTGTCTGATCTGCTGCTGCATAAAAAAGGCCCGTATTTATGCAGACGGAGAGTATTAAAGCAAACGTTAAGCGCAACATAGTGAACAGCCTAAAACTGATAGTTTAATTGTACATAGAAGCTTCTACCCATTGCATCAAGTGTTGATTCACCGTCATAAACGATGTACTGCTTATCAAAAATATTGTCAATGCCTCCGATAATCTGTAATCCTTTTAAACTATTATCAGGACTGTAAATATACTTAAAGCCAAATGTTGTATAGCCAGCAATATGATCAACATCATAACCAGTTGGAATTTGATCTTGGCGCATAGCAAAGTTAGAAATAATACTGACTTTACTTTGTAATTGTCTAATTGGAGTACTTAATTGAACAAAACCTTTTGCTGGTGAAATGGGTAGTGGATCACCTGCTTGAACTGTATTACCATCGCCATTGGTATAGCTTGATTGTGTATTGCCTCGAGTCAAATTAAAACCTGATGCAATACCAAAACAGCTTGTATCATAACTGCTTGTTACGCTAAATCCATAAATACGTGCACTGGATACATTTTGATTTTGCACTGTAATTGATGGAAAACTGCCAGCTGATGTTGCCATAATGTAGTTTGAAATATTATTATAGAAAAAACTTGTTTTTAAGTGAAGTTGATTGCCATTACTTAATTGATCTTGGTAGTTAAAACCAATTTCTTTATTATGACTGATCTCAGGCTTTAAATCTGGATTAGGTAGAAAATTTAAAAAGGATAAACCAGGGTGTGTGCCATTTAAATATAACTCTTCAATCGATGGTGCTCTAAAACTTTCAGTATAGCCACCAAATAGACTCAGTTGTTTGATAACGTGGTAATCAAAAGTTAGCTGTTTACTAAAGTGGTGATCACTATTAGTAAGGCTCATACTTTGACTATTATAGGTGTCATAACGACCACCAAATATTAACGCAAAATTCTTAAAAATTTGAAAGCGATCTTGTAAAAATAGCGCATACTGATTTTGATCGGCATTTGGGTAATTGGTTGTTGCACCATTATCAACATTACTTTGACCAATGATTCGATCAGCACTTGCACCATATAGAATATGGTTATTATAGATAATAGAAGTATTATAGATTTTAGTCCCCGTTGTTGTTGTTACTACATCTTGTGGTAGGGTAAAACCGCCACCATCATTTAGTGGATTAGACTGAAAATGTGTTTTTAATTGGTAGGCTTTAGCTTTAAAGTCAAGATATGGATTATCTTTAGGGTTTAAATCATAATTAAGATTAAGCTGAGTTTGAGTAAAATTAAAATTAGATGGGGGTGTTGTAGTCGAAGTTATAAGGTCGGTTGTAGCTGGATATTGCCCTAGATTCTGCATAGAAAGAAATGATAAAGATAGTAGTTGACCTGGTGTAATTTGCCAGTTTATTTTACCTAAACCTTGTAAGTTTTCACCGGCTGAGTTTGTTAAAGTTTCACCATTACCTTGATGGATATTACTATTACGATTACCATCAAAAGCAACTAAATAGCTGACATCACCTGTTTTAAGTGCAGTTGCAATACCACTATTAAAACCTGGTGCGCCACTTTCAAGGCCAAAGGTTGCTTTAGCACCAAAGTCTCGATTGTTTTTTAGTAAGTCATTAGGATCAATTGTTGTCATATCAACACTACCACCTAAGTTACCGCTACCGTAAAGAATATCACTACCTGATGGATTAACTGAAATTTGTTTTAAAAAGAAAGTATCCGGTAGTAGACGCGTTTGATTATGTCCATACTGTGCAAATTGATTATTGACACCATCAACTGCAACAACAACACGGTTATTATCTAAGCCATTAATACTGATTGACTGAGCAACTTGCCTTGGGCCACCAAAAACTGCCGTATTTGGGTTTGTTTGCATCAGATCAGCGACAGACTGACTATTATTATCAGATGAAAGACTAATATTAGTGCCAGGTAAGCTATTAGCTTTTTGAATCATTGATGGGTTGGTATTAGATTTTGTATCTGATTTTACTTTGTTTGAATCTTTTTTATTTTTTGTTTGTTTATTATTTTCTTTAGCTTGTACAGTTTTCGTTGCGATAACTTCGATATCACCTAAGTCATTTTGTTCAGCAGCAAAACTAAAGGGAGAGATTGTTAATAGAGAGATAGCTAGTGCTATTTTCGTTGGTTTCAATGTAGTTTGAGTGATCATTATGAACCTTTTGTTTTTGTTATTAACTTTGATCAATTTGAACTTTTGCAACACCAAATTTTAATTCTTTTGCCAATGAAAAAACGTTAAGCATTGTCTCAACAGGTAAGTTTTTATCTGTTTTAATAATAATCTTATTTGATTGATGAGCGCTTAAAGCGGTTAATGCATCTTTAAATTGGTCAAATGAATGGTAGGTTTGATTGTTAATTGTAAGTTTATTGGCTGAGTAAAGTACAACTTCAATTGATTTTTGGTTATTACGCGAGCTTGATTGCGCATGGTTAACTTGTGGTAGCTTAATATTGATAAAGTGTTGAATGGGCCCTGCTAGTAGTGTAAACATAATTAGTAAGACAAGTAAAAAATCTAGTAACGGTACTAAATTAGGTTCATCAACAAATCGATTAGCTTCAAGTTTAGATGCACGTATCATAACTTGCTCCTAGCTACAGCAATGGATAGACGATTTAATTCATGTTCGCAGTGATTAAGATAATGCTCGCTCCAATAACGTAATATATACAAAGTGCACAAACTAATGACAGCTAAGAATATACCAAAAGCGGTTGCCCACATAGCTTGAGATAAATATTCGATTAACTGTTGCATACCATGATTAGATTCCATATTCATTGCAAGCGTTGAAAAAGAATGGCTCATGCCCCAAATAGTGCCAAGTAGACCGATCATTGGAGCAATGATTGCAACAAGATTTAGCCAATTTAAAGGTTGTTGTAATTTATGACGTAACTTTAATAAATATAATGAGACTTCTTGCTCAGCTAGATCTTTTGAACTACCAAAAATAGGAAGAATTAAGCGTTTAATTAAACCTTTGTCATTATTGGTTGTATCTTTTGCTTTTGTGTATTCTTTTAATTCAATTAAATTGATTAACTGGTTGATTCGTTTTGCTTTGAGTTTTGGCATACTAAAATAAGTGATCATACGCTCAATAACAATCATACCAAGAAAAATACAACCGATCGCTAATATATAACTAACCGGTCCAAAGAGATTGGTTAATAGTGCAAAGCTCATTAAATGGTTTCCTTTAAGCGCTTAGGGGCATTTTAGCCATTTCAGTTAGTACTTCTCGTAGAGATACGGTATCTTTAACTGGATAGTTAAACTCGATATAATGACATTGATAACCAATGTTCACCCAAAAGCCTTCTTCATCACAGCCCGCCATTTGAGGTGTTTTATCATTTATTTTTATCTTATTGACTGTAAGATAGTGTGCTAATGCAGTTTTATGATCATCATTCATATGATCAACAGCACTTTTTTCAGTTGTTGCATCAAATGGATTTAAAAGACTAAAATCTTCTTTTTTAACCCAGTGGATATCACCAAAGCCACCAATAAAGCGTATTTTTTTCAAATTAATTCGATAAAAGTCAAAGTCATGCGTTTGATGGTAATTTTTAGATTCAGGAAAAAAACGATAATAGCGCTCAGCAATAGAAGGATTATCGACTAGCGTTGCATCACCAATTAAAGTGACTCTTGCTGAATTTTGTATATAGTCTTGTTCATCTAGTATGGTTAGAGAAACTTTAGGGTCTTTTAGAATATTGCGCGTATGTTGTGCAAGTCGACTGATTAAGATAATAACATCACCATAATAATCAAAACAGTATTGGATAAGCGAACCAAATGGATAGCCATCCATCGATACTGAATGTGTTGCAAGTATAGCGTGAGTTTTTACTTTGGTTACTTTTCTGGCGCGATAAGCGATATCACTTTTACTTTCTTTTGTCATAATATGAGTCCTTTATAAAAATGAGAATCATTCTTAATTAATCTAAAAATACATCCTAGCGAAACTGTTTTTTAATTGCAATAGCAAACAAAATAAAAATGAGAATTATTTGCAAAAATAAAAATAATCAATGATATCGGTTGTTTTGGTTTGATTTTAAAATGTCTAATTTGTAACAAATTAACTTATGTAATAGGCTTGAACTGATTAAATTTTATCTAGTTTATTTAATTTTTGGTGACAAATTTCAAGAAATAGATGAAATATTTCATTAATTGACGAAAAAAAATAATTCAAGCTAGTATGGATATTCGTCTTAAAAAAACTGTCAAACACAAGGAGTGTTAAGTGATCAAATATAAAGTAATCGCAATCGCATCAGCTATCGCATTAGCTTCAGGTACATCTTATGCTATGAAAACAGTTAATTTAGATAATCAATCGTTATCTCAATTAAGCAGTTTTCAAATTCAAGCCAATCAAAATAGTAAAAACTTTGCCTTAACAAGTAGTAGTTCTCAAGAGAATACATTAGTACCTGTTAGTACATCGACAATGGGTAGTAAAGAATTTACAAGGTTACAACAACAATATAAGGGCATAGAAGTTGTTGGTAAGTCTGTTGTTGTTGAGTCTAATGCCAATACAAATAGCTTTTTAGATCAAGGTGATTCAACGGTTAGTGGTCATTTAGCAGAAAATATTGATATCAATACTCAAGCGCAGGTGACTGCTAATCAAGTTATGGATTTAGCTAGAAATCTATTTACGAAAGGTTATCCAGGTTATCAAATTGTTGAAGATGGAAATAATAAACCTCAAACTAAATTACAGATATTAACTGATGGTTCAAATAAGGCTCAGTTAGTTTACTTAGTTATAATTAATGGTAATAAACTAAGTGAACAACCAGTTGCAATGCATTATTACTTTGATGCAAATACAGCTAAATTAACATCAGCTTGGGATAATATTCAAAATTATGATGACACAGGCGTTGGAGGAAATGAAAAAGTAGGTAAGTATTATTATGGTGAAAATGGCATGCCTACTTTAGATGTAACTAAAAGTGGTTCAACTTGTACAATGAATAATGAGCGTGTTCGAGCAGTTAATATGAACCATAAAACAAGTGACAGTATTACAAGTGCATTTGCTTATTCTTGTGGGCTTGATCGAGGAGACAGTATTAATGGCAGTTACTCTGCATTAGATGATGCCTATTATTTTGGTGATATCATTATCGATATGTATAGTGATTGGTATAAAATCACAGCACTTAAAAATACCGACGGCTCACCAATGCAGTTAGTCATGCGCGTACACTATGATACTAATTATGAAAATGCTTTCTGGAATGGTGAGAATATGACCTTTGGTGATGGTGATCCAAATGGTATGTTCTATCCGCTCGTATCATTAGATGTTGCAGGTCATGAAGTTAGTCACGGATTTACTCAACAGCATTCTGACCTTATTTATCAGAATGAATCAGGTTCATTAAATGAAGCTTATTCTGATATGGCAGGGCAAGCAACTCGTGCTTACTTATTAAGTCAAAATGCACAAGATTATAATGAGTTTTATCCAGAAGACCCTCAAGGTAAAATTGGCTGGGGCTTAGGTGAAACGATTACTCGTGGTGCAGGTCAATCATTACGCTATATGAATCAACCATCAGATGATGGCTCTTCTGCAGACTGCTATGATCAAAGTCTTGCAACGCAATCAGGTGCAAGTTGTAAAATAACTTATGATGATGTAGTTAATACAGCTAAGGATGCATATCCATGGCCGTGGCAGTCTGGCAAACGCCAAGGTTATATTGTCCATAAAGGTAGTGGTGTCTTTAATAAAGCATTTTATTTACTATCAACTAAATGGTATCAGGAAAAAGAATCACAAGGTGACAGCAATGCCTTTGTTGATGGTGTAGAAGATGCTTTCCGTGTGATGGTATTAGCAAATATCAAATACTGGAATGAATCTACTGGCTTTAATGAAGCTGCTTGCGGTGTGATTAAATCAGCTAGAGACTTAAAGTACTCAACTTCTGATGTCGTTGATGTATTTAATCAAGTTGGTGTTAGTACCAGTAGTTGTAAAGTATAAGTAATAGCGATAAGGCGCAATTTTATTGCGCTTTTTTTAAATTATTTTAACTTTATTCAATTGTAGAAGGTACTATAGCTTTATTTTCAGGTGTATAGTCATCAATAGCATAGAATACGAAATTACCTTCGCTTGATAATGGGGAATTTAATTTAATTTTTGGCATTTCTTCCACTTTAGCTAGGTCAATTTGATCAACATTAATATTTGGTTGGTTAAATTGTGGCTGAATAGCTATCTTAAATTGATTTATTATTTTTTCAGGTGATTGGTAAAGTGCTTCAATATCAGGATGCCTGCCTCCTGATAAGTAGCTTCCCCAGCCGATAGACTTTCCATCAAATTCTTTAAACTTAGTATTAAGTTTTTCTTCAATTATGCTTACATCCAAATGGATATAAGGAATAATAGCATTAATGGTTTCTATAACACTAGTTGGAACATAATAATACTCTTTGCCATTAAACTTATAAGTGTCACCACCATATCCAACATATCCACTTGCTTTGTTTTTTGCATAATCTAAGATTTTTTCAATTAATAATGTATTTTGGACTTCATTGGTACGTAATTTGAGTTGTTCATGTAGCTTATAGAGATATTTTTTATTGCCTGTTTGATCATGCGGGTTAGTATCAGCGTAAACTGCTGTTACACCCAGCGGCTCAGCTTCTTTGAATATATGCGTTGGTGAATTATCTGTAAAAATAATATCTTTAGGAGATTCCACATACTTTATGAGTTCAGCTAACTTTTCAGATTTATTTTTTTGTTCATTAAAAAATTTAAAATCATCGCCTAAGTCAATTTGGTAAACATCTTTAAAGAAATTTTTAATGCTCATTTTACTAAATTTACCAGCAGTGATAAATGCGATTTCATCTCCATTAGCAAGAATTGCTTGCATGATACTTCGCATGGCATCTTTATGGATGGCATAAAATTTTTGATGGTATACATCCTTAAATGCTTCATCAAGCTGTATTAGTTTTTCGTATGATTGATTTTCTGGTTGTTTTTTTAATTCTTCATGGGTGTCAATATAATAGTTTCTTTCAGTAGGGGTTAGAAAGCTTTTAAGTACATGTGGATGTAACTTTACATATTTTTGCTGATCAAAATAAAAATAATCTCCAGAAGAAAATAATGTTTCGTCTAAATCAAACACATAGATTTTCTTTGACATATTTAGCAACTCCCAACCTTCAAAAATTATTTAGTGGTTAAATAATACATTATCATTATTTTAATAAAGCTGTAAAATTTTAAAAATTACAAAAATATCAGACGATATTTGTATTTATAATATTGTTTTTTAAGTATATTTTATAATTGCAAAGATTATTGATCTGTTTAAATATTACAGGTTGAATTATTACTTTTTGAGTTATCAGTTTTAGTTTGATTGTAAAATAAAGTATTTGTGGTAGTGCCGTATGAGTAATTATTTTGATTAACTACTTGTTGAAGCTTTTTAATATATTGATTGCCTTTAGTTTCATCAATATTATTTGTATCGGCATAAATAGTGTTAATACCTAAAGGCGTAGCTTCATTGATGTGTTTAGGGTTATTATCAATAAAATAGACATCATTGGGGTTTTTATGATTAATCAGTTCTTTAAGTGCTTGGGTTTTATCTTTTTGACCATGATAAAATGCTATGTTGTCATTTAATTGAATACCATAAACATCTTTAAAGAATTCAATAATACCAGCTTTAGTAAAGTAGCCTGCTGTTACAAATGCAATTTCATCACCATTATTAAGGATATTTTCGAAAATGTCTTTTAATTCATATAAATGAAGTACATAAAATGGACTTAACAAAGAATTAAAATATCCATAATTCATTTCAGCTTCATCTTTACAAATTTTATCAATATTAGGGTTTTTCTTTTCATCATAAGTTAGGGCATAGTAATTTTTATTAGCTTGATGTAATAAAAGATTTTTATTTAAATAAGTCAGATTAACAGTAAATAATGTTTCATCTAAGTCAAATACAAATAATTTAGGCATCTTAAATAGTCTTAATATTAATTAACATTAAAGATATACTAGTAATTTATAAAACGATTAAGTACGTCTATTTTACGGTCAAAATAAGATTTATCGCATCTAACTTAAAATAATAACGGTTATTTTAAATAACCTTTCTTAGCTAATCTTTTTCCGTTAAACTATTTGCTACTAAAATATCGTCTTAACTTTAGGTAAAATAAATGAATTCACAAATCTCTAAAAAGGTGAAAACGCGTTTTGCGCCTTCACCAACAGGTTATTTACATATTGGTGGCGCGCGCACAGCACTATTTTCTTGGCTTTATGCAAAACATCATCAGGGTGAGTTTTTATTAAGAATTGAAGATACGGATCTTGAGCGTTCAACGAAAGAAGCAGTCGATGCTATTTTAGAGGGAATGAGCTGGTTAGGTTTAAAATCAGATGAAGCAATTATATACCAAACTAAACGCTTTGATCGTTATAAAGCATTAATCCAAAAACTACTTGATGAAGGTAAAGCTTATCGTTGCTATTGCTCAAAAGAGCGCTTAGATCAACTGCGTGAAACTCAGATGGCAAATAAAGAAAAACCACGCTACGATGGTAAATGTTGTCACTTATTAGATAAAGATCAAGATTTATCAAAACCGCATGTCATTCGTTTTAAAAACCCACAAGATGGCGTTGTCAGTTGGGATGATGCCGTTAAAGGGATAATTAGTATTGCTAACAAAGAATTAGATGATTTAATTATTGCACGTACAGATGGCTCTCCAACGTATAATTTTTGTGTGGTTGTTGATGATATGGATATGGGCATTACGCATGTGACAAGAGGGGATGATCATATTAATAATACCCCCAGACAAATTAATTTATATCATGCGCTAAATGCAGATGTACCTGTGTTTGCTCATATCCCAATGATTTTGGGTGAAGATGGCAAAAAACTTTCTAAACGTCATGGTGCAGTGAGTGTAATGCAGTATCATGATATGGGCTATCTAGCTCAAGCAGTTCGAAATTATCTTGTACGATTAGGTTGGTCGCATGGTGATCAGGAGATATTTTCAGATAAGGAAATGATTGAGTATTTTGATTTAAATGAAGTAAATCAATCTGCTTCAGCGTTTAATTTTGAGAAATTAAACTGGATTAATCAACATTATATGAAAACATTACCAGCATCTGAAGTGGCTAAAGAATTATTATGGCATTTTAATGATCAGGGAATTAATCCTGAAAATGGACCTGATTTAGAAAAATTAATTCCTGTTATGGTTGAAAAAGTTAAAACATTAAAAGAAATGACACAGGCTAGTCGTTACTTTTATGAAGACTTTAATGAATATGATCAAGGTGCATTTAAAAAGCATTTACGCCCAGTAGCACAAGCACCTTTAGGTGAGTTATTAGAGGCATTTAAACAGTTAGATGATCATTTATGGCAGGATGAGTCACAGTTACATCAAATCGTTGCTCAAACAGCTGAAAAACTACAACTTGGTATGGGCAAAGTTGGCATGCCACTAAGGGTAGCAATTACAGGTTCTGGTGCATCACCTGATATTGGTATCACTCTGAAATTCTTAGGAAAACAACGTGTAATTGAACGAATATCAAACGCATTAGAAAAAATTCACCAAAGAGCACAACAAAACGCTTGACCTTCAATGAGCAAGACCCTATAATGCGCTCGTGCCTTCGGGGCTATAGCTCAGCTGGGAGAGCGCTTGCATGGCATGCAAGAGGTCAGCGGTTCGATCCCGCTTAGCTCCACCAAAGAAGCTATGAGTTAAGAAGGCAAAGACACAAGTTTTGTGTCCCCATCGTCTAGAGGCCTAGGACACCGCCCTTTCACGGCGGTAACAGGGGTTCGAATCCCCTTGGGGACGCCATATTTGTTGACATGTTAGTAAGTTCTTTAGGTCCCCATCGTCTAGAGGCCTAGGACACCGCCCTTTCACGGCGGTAACAGGGGTTCGAATCCCCTTGGGGACGCCATATTTTTAATTAATACAGTCAATAATTGCTTTAAAATACTCAGGCATATTAGGTCTTAAATACCAGCAAAGCGCAATAGCTTGCTGATAGGTTTTACCTTTATTTAAAAGGCATAAATTTTTTTTAAATTCTTCTTTGTTAATTTGATTAAGCGTATCATCAGTTAAAACGCTATAGCCAATACCTGATTTTACAAGACTAATAAGGCTTTCAATATTATTGATAAAGTAACGTTCTTTTTGGCATAAATTAAAGAGGTCATATTCTTTCAAATAGCTAAATGTTGCTTGGTCAGTCTCATCAAAATCAATAATGGTGCTTGATTGTATGATTTGCTTTAGTGGCTTATTTGCTAATTTTTGTGATCCAATTAAATGATAGGCTTCAGGTTTTAAAGCTTTCATCTGCATCTCTCTTGTAACTTGTTCTTGATGAAGTATTGCTAAATCAACTTCACCTTTAGATAATAAACGATCTCGAATACTTGAATCTTCTGCATTAAATGTGATGCGAAGGTTGGGATGCTTTTTTAAAACAGTTAACATACTAGGAATTATACGAGTATTCATAATACTACTTGGTGCGGTAATTTTAATGCGAATAATACTTTTTTCATCAGTACCATAGATTTGATCCATACAATCTTTCTCTAGCATCCTAGTTGCTTGGCAATAGCGTAATAATGCTTTGCCTTCTTCAGTTAATTGCATGCCTTTACGACTACGAATAAATAATGAAATAGATAACTTTTCTTCTAATGTACGTATTCTTTGTGTAACAGCAGTTTGTGTTAAATGCAATGAATCTGCTGCTTGATGTACCGTATGATACTTAGCAATTGCAATAAATGCTTCTAATGATGGACTTAATAAACTCAATTTTTTTGATCACTTATCAAATTTAATTCATTTTATTTATATATTAATTTTCGTTAATATGCAAATTCTAAATAATAAAACAGTGGGTTTATAATGCTACAAGTAGAGAATATAACTAAATCCTATGGAAATATTGAAATTTTAAAAGGGGTTAGCTTATCGGTTGAAAAGGGTAAATCATTAGTTTTATTAGGACAAAGTGGTTCTGGTAAAAGTACATTACTAAAATGCCTTAATTATTTAGAAAAAGCTGATGCTGGCCAGTTGTTTGTAGCGGATCAATCGATTAACTTTGCTGATAAAAAGGCGATATCATCTAAAAAGCTCTTATTATTACGTAGAAAAATTGCCATGGTGTTTCAGCAATTTAATTTATGGCCACACTTAAAGGTTATTGATAATTTAACACTTGCGCCACGTAAAGTATCCAATATGGATAAAAGTAAAGCTTATGACCAAGCAATGCTTTACTTAGAGCAATTGAATTTAGCTGATAAAGCTTATGTATATCCTGAAACTTTATCTGGTGGTCAAAAGCAGCGTGTTTCAATTTTAAGAACCTTAATGATGAAGCCAGAGATTATTTTATTTGATGAGCCAACCTCAGCATTAGATCCTGAAATGGTTCATGAAGTATTGCAAATGATCTTAACATTAAAGTCTCAAGGTATGACAATGATCATAGCAACTCATGAGATTAATTTCGCCAAGCAAGTTGCTGATGAAGTGATGTTTTTACATCAAGGTAATATTCATGAGGTAGGAACAAAGGACATCATTGACTATCCGAAAACAGAACGCTTTAAGCAGTTTTTAAATATTATGCAGCACTAATTAAATAATAAAATATGATTTGGAGAATGACTCAATGTTAAAAAAAATAATAATTTCAGCTAGTTTATTAATATTTTTGGTAATTAATGCTTATGCACAAGATCAAAAAACATTAATCTTTGCAACTGAGGCGACTTATCCACCTTTTGTATCAATCAGTCCTAATGGTCAAATAAAAGGCTTTGATGCAGAGATTGTTCAGGCGCTTTGCAAGCAAATGCGCAGACACTGCAAGTTAGTGAATGCACCTTGGGATAGTTTAATTCCAAGCTTACAAATAGGCCGTTTTGATGCATTATTTGGTGGTATGGGTATTACAAAAGCAAGAGAGCGTGTTGTTGATTTTACCAAGCCATATTATGAAAACTCAGTTACTTTTGTTGTCAAAAAAGGTAGTGACTTTTCATTGAGTAATATCAAAGGAAAAACCATTGGTGTACAAGTAGGGACAACATTTGCTAAATATTTAACGGTTAAATATGGTAATCAAATTACGATTAAAACATACCAGAGTAATATGACAGCTTTAATCGACTTAAAAGCAGGACGACTAAATGCGGTATTTTTAGATAAGCCAGTTGCAGCACTTTGGCTTAAAAAGTCAGCTAATAAAAACTATACGGATGAATACGCCATTACAAACCCAACTTATTTTGGCCTAGGTAATGGAATTGCAATTAATAAAAATAATCCACAGCTTGTGAATGACTTAAATAAAGCATTAGTCGAAATAAAAGCCAATGGCACTTATACAAAAATAGTTAATCAATGGTTTGGGTAAGTTTAGATGTTGAGTGGTTTTTATCTTGAGATTATTCTAGCAATTAAAGTAACGCTAGCTGTTGCGATTGGTGCAAGTGTATTTGGTATTATCCTTGGGCTTTTAAATGCAGTAATTGAATCTCAACCTAAATTTGGCTTTGTTGTTAAATTATTTAATATGCTAATTAGGGGCTTGCCTGAAATACTAGTTTTATTTGCTATTTATTTTGGCCTTACAGCATTGATATCGCAAATAACAGGTAATTATTTTGAAATCAATGCATTAACAGCAGGGATTATTGCATTAGGGATTATCTTTCAAGCTTATGCAGCAGAAGTATTTATTGCGGCATTTAATGCTATTGATCAAGGTGAAATACAAGCAGCTCAAGCACTAGGTATGACAAAATTTGATTGTTTTAGATATATTATCTTACCACAGGTTTGGTCGCATGCATTGCCTGGCTTATTTAATCTATGGTTGGTGGTATTAAAAGACAGCTCAATTGTCTCATTAATTGGTTTAAATGATATGACAAATAATGCACAAATTGCAGCTAATCAATCGTTTGAGCCTTTTACCTATTATGGATTTGTTGGTCTGCTTTACTTAGGGCTAACTGCAGTTTCACAATTGATTTATAAAGGCCTTAATCATTGGTTATCAGGGAGGCACTATGCTTAGTTTATTAAGTGAATTTAGTCCTAATTGGCTTAGTGGTATTTTAACGACGTTAAGCTTAACGTTTGCGGCTGTCATCATCGGTGCTTTTTTAGCGATCATTTTAACAGCCATAAAAACATCTAAACTGCCAATTATCACTCAGTTAGTAGATTTATATTTATTTATCATTCGTGGTACGCCATTTTTAGTGCAGTTATTTATTATCTATTATGGTCCATTACAGTTTCCAATAATTACGGATTCACCATTTGCCGATATTTTTAAATCTGCATTTGTCTGCGCATTAATTGCTTTGGCAATTAATACTTCAAGTTATACAACGGCTTTATTTATTGGTGCGATTAATAACTTACCCAAAGGTGAGATTCAAGCAGCTGAAGCTTTAGGTTTAAAAGATATCAATATCTTTTTTAGTATTTTATTGCCACGTATGTTTTATCGGATATTACCAGCTTATTCAAACGAGGTATTAATGGTTTTAAAATGTAGTGCTTTAGTCTCTAGTATTTCAGTTTTAGACCTCATGGGCGTTACGCGTCAAGTGATGAGTTTTTCTTATGAAATTATTCCCTCACTTATCATTGCAGGTGTTATTTATATGTTAATCGCATTACTAATTAATATTGTATTTAAATATTGGGTAAGTAAAAGAATTTATAATTAGATTTAGGCTATTTTGGCAATATATGTTGAACTTGAATATATTTCTTATAACAGTAATATTCTTTTTGGGGTATATAGTTATGAGAAAATCAAAATTTAATTCATTTTTAAGTGCATTATCTGATCTTACAATTAATCAATTACAAGTTTTACTTACACGTGCATCAGCTCTTAAAACTAATGCCTTTGTTATAGCTGAAACTGTAAACACATGCTCAG
>JAKJJQ010000023.1:0-48408 GCA_021713415.1 Thiotrichales bacterium 19X7-9 | reverse complement strand
CTGAGCATGTGTTTACAGTTTCAGCTATAACAAAGGCATTAGTTTTAAGAGCTGATGCACGTGTAAGTAAAACTTGTAATTGATTAATTGTAAGATCAGATAATGCACTTAAAAATGAATTAAATTTTGATTTTCTCATAACTATATACCCCAAAAAGAATATTACTGTTATAAGAAATATATTCAAGTTCAACATATATTGCCAAAATAGCCTATTTAAAAGCTTTCCAGATTTGAAGAAAAACTTATGGGGTGGTGAGTTTTGGAGTGATGGTTATTATGTTGGGACAGTTGGTGAAGGAGGTAACTGGAAAGTGGTGGAGCGGTATGTTAAGAATCAAGGGTTAAAACTGGATGAAGCGCAATTGCGACTCTTTTAATACCCCGCTGCTTGCCGCGGGGATATTTATTTTATTTCAACTTTATAAATATAGGGATAGTTTAATTATTAATAGATTGAAGTAATCTGGGTAAGTCAGTAATTTTATCTAAAACATAATTATGATGATAATCTTTTAATGCATTAATTGATTTAATGCCATAGCTAACAGCAATCGCATCCATATTAGCATTTTCAGCAGCTTGCAAATCAAAAATACTATCACCAATCATAATGGCTTGATTTGGATTAAGGCCTGTGTAATCTAAAATATCAAAAAGCATTTGTGGATTTGGCTTTGATGGTGATTCATTAGGTGTGCGTGTTATGGTAAAAAATTGATCAATGCCGAAGTTTTTTAAATCATGTTCTAATGGTTCTCTACGTTTGCCTGTAGCAATTGCCAACAAATAACCTGAACTCTCAAGTTGCTTTAAAATTTCATAGGTGCCTTCAAATAACTGAGACTCATTGGGATTATTAAAGAAATAATCTTCATAGCCATCAATCATTGATTGAATGGGTAAATTATTTTCATCTGGATAAAGGTTTTGAAAGGATTTTTCTAGTGCTAAGCCAACTTGGTTAGCTAATTGCTCGTCACTAGGATCTGGATAGTTATGTATTTTACAGCCATGTCTTACGGCGTTGAAAATTTTTGCTCTTGAGTTAACTAGTGTACCATCCCAATCAAAGATAAGTAACTCATAAGGTTTATTCATAATAGTCAAATTTCCTTAAAATTTGATGAAAGATAAAGGTATTTTACGAGATACTAGAAAAAATACTATGATTAATGTTAGCTTTTTATCTTTATTGAAAAGTTTAATCTACTAAGAATTGGTAAATAATATCTGCACCTGTATCTAAGTTGGTGTAATCTGCTTGTAATCGCCAATTTTTATCTAAGCGATAAATAGCTTGTACTAGTTGTTCACCAGTAAAGATACCAACACCATAGTTAATGTATAAATGTGGCGTTAATGCTTTACCAATAAATAGCGCTGTATTATTTTGATTACCAGTTTGCGTAGCAGCTGGTGATGTAGGCTGTAATTGATCAGTTAGGATTTGCCCTTGTTGAATTGTACCAAATGAAATATCAGTAATACCAAATTTACTTTGAACATCTTGAAGGATGACAGAGCTGCCACCATTTAGTGCCAATGCGAGTGCTGCAGATGATAATTGTTGTTGCTGCTCTTTAGAAAAGTTATCACTATTATCTAATGATTGACCTAAAACAATATAACTTAAAATATTAGCTTGTGACATAGCAGGAGTTGAAAAGAAAGAAACAATTGGACTTTTTAATGTACCAAGTACATGAACACCAATAACATCTGGTGAATTTAATGATAATTGTTGTTGTGCTGGAATTTGATAATTAGCCGTAATATTTAAATACGGGTTATCAAGTGGGCTATTGGTGAATGATACAGCGGAACTATCTTGAATAATAAATTGCTTGCCATAGAAAGTATATACGGCATCCTTTAGGCGAACTTTACCTGCTGCAACTGCATTTTGGTGTGGTTGAGCTTGAATATTTAACTTTCCCATAAAATAGGATTTAAGTCCAAAACCATAAAATTTGGTGTCATCACCTAAAAGAAGTTCTAAATTAAGTGCTAATGGAATTTTAGTTGTTACAGCAACTGGTCGATTATCAGTGCTGACATAGACAACATCGGCTTGCATTTGGTTAGCACTTGATAAATTAGGTAAATCATCACCATGAATTTTAGCATGATCAATTGAGATGTGACCATTTAATTTAAATTCACTATCATAATCATATATTAATGCAAGATCAGGGGATATGGTTAGTTGAATAGGAGGAATATTGGCGACTTCAATATTATTGCCTTTTAAAGTACTTTGAATGATTAGCCTTTTATCCCAATTAATATCAGCATTAAAATTAAGTGGTTTATTTTTGCTATAGCCACTGCCGGTTACTTGCCAATGTTTATTTTTTCCTTGTGCTCTTAGTGTAATCTGATTAATTTCACTATTGTAATTATACAGTTGAACTTTAGCATTTTGGATATTAGCAACACCAGAGATATTTGGATTGGCAAGTACACCGCTTAACGCTAACTGGCTATTTAAATTACCAGAGATATTAACAGGATATTTAGTTAGGAAGTTTAAAAAATCAAGGTCATTAATTTCGGTACTTAATGTGCCTTTCATTTTAATCTCATTAAGTTGATTAAAGTGATGAATATTGGTTAAAAGCAGATCTAATTTGACATTAGATTTTTGGTTAATGCTTGTATGAGTATTAACCGTTGCTGCATGGTCAAACTGACTAAATGAAAAGTCAATAAAATCAATAGTCGTATACTTTTCTTTTTGAATTAAAGCATCAGATAAAGAACCTAAACGTAAGTTTATCGAATCAAGATCTGCTTTCATAGTTAGCCAAGCAGGAAACCATTTTACATTATAATAAAATATCTTAGTGTTAAGTAAGCCATTTTCAGTCTCTAGTCTAGGTAGTAGTAGTTTAAAATAAGGGGATGGGTGCGTGTGTGTTTGAAGTCTAGCTTTGATAAAGTAGCTTGATAAACTAAATGTACTACAAATACTTTGTTTGCCTGATAAAAGACAAAGATTTGGTACCCTTAAATATGCTCTATCAGTATTAAAAGTTATTGCATGGCTTTGATAAAGTGACCATCGGCCTAATGTTTTATCATTGATCTTGCTATCTAAAAGACTAAAAAACCAAATATTGTCTTTTTTTTCACCTTTAAGTTTGACTGTTGCTTTTAAGCCTTGTGGTGTGTTTACTTTTAAATTTGAGTCCAAATAATTATTTCTAAGGCTAATGCGTGCATCATAATTTCCAAGGGAATGTTTAAGGTATTTAGCATTATTCAACTGAACTAAGGTTGATAGGCCTGGGTTTGATGGTGAGCCATATAAATAACCATCAGACTGTAAGTGGCCAGATATATCAGGGAAGAATCGATTAACATTATCTATATTTGCTTGCCAAGAAAAATCAAAAAGAGGGTATATTTTGCCATTTGCTTTAATATATTGGTTATGATCACCTAAAAGAAAATGACTAAGAAAAATACTTTTACCTGTCTGTTCTAATTTAAACTGACAAGCCTGGCGATATTGATTCACAGTTAACGTGCAATCAGTAAAACTCATCGTTTGTGTTTGATCAATTTTATAATTAATAATGTGGCTAAGGTCAACTGCCATAGATAATTGGACTGTATCTAATTGAGTGGGAAATTTATATCTGGGTATATTTAAAGATAAGTCGCTTTTTAAAACATTAGTATCGGGTGTAAAGTTAAATACAGCATTTCCTAATCCAATAGTACTATTAAATTGTTTAACATCAAGTCTAACGTTTTTATCTGAAGCTTTAAGATATGTTTTAGCAAATAATTCTTGTGAAAATACAGTACCATTGAAAATAACTTTTGCTGCAAAGTAGTGTTTAAGTGGTGCATTAATTTCTGCATTTGCAACTATGTTTGTGTTGCTAACTTCAGGTCTTAAATTTAAATTTGCTTTAAATTTAAATGGAGGCTTAAGAAATAATGTCCCATTTAAAGAATAGGCATCTGTTGGTATGTCTTTATAGAAAAATGATCCATTTGAAATGCGAAGTTGATGATTTACTAACTGTGCTTTGGTGTAAAAATTTTCAGCATGAACAGTAGTATGCTGATCAACATAGACTTGTATATTTTTAATACGAATACTTTTGGCGTAGGTTGGCCAATTAAAATCATTATCATGATCATCGTCATTTTTATTTTGACTGTCGTTGTTATGATGATCTGTATTAACGGTTACTTTAACATTATCAGCAATAATAGAATTAATATTAAAAGTACCAGTAATTAAAAGTTGTGGATACCATTTGACTTGCGCACCTTTAATTTCCACTGATGTTTCATCAATATGAACATTAATTTTACTAATATAAAAATTACTTAATGTTCCTTTTAGGTCTTTACTTTGGATTTCAATGCCATGTGAATTTAAGAAAAAGTTAGCACCTGCAATAATGATTTTAAAGCCACTATGCGTATAAAAAAGCATAACGCCAAATATGAAAATACCAATTAAAAAGCTAAGTAATATTGTTGAAGAGTATTTAATGGTTTTCTTCATTTAAAAATAAGTTCCTATACTAAAATCAAATCGCCAATGTTCATCACCACTATTTAATGTGCGTGTTAAATAGCCTACAACTGGCCCTAAAGGTGAACGCCAGCTCAATCCAATTCCTGCAGCATGCAACGGGCTAACATCATTAAATTGGTTAAAAGCATTACCTACATTATAGTAGAGAACGGTGCTGAAATTACCATAGATGCGTTGCTCAATACCTGCACTAGCAGTTAGTAAATAGCGCCCACCAGTTAAATTACCATCTAACTCAGGGCCTTGGCTTAAATAAGCATAACCGAGTAACGTTCCAATGCCTCCCGCATAAAAACGAAACTCAGGTGCAATGGTTGTAATATCATTTGTAGAAAGTGCACCAAAATTATAACTGGAAATAAACCGTGTCCATTGAGCATAGATAGGCAAAGCAATCCTTAGTGTCGCTAGATTTCTTATAAATGCTTCATCTGAAATATGATTAATGGATGGTGCTGCTTGGACAAGGTCGCTAAACATAAAGCCATTGTCAAAAAAACCATCGGGTTGGCGATGACTGTATGATACATTAACACTTGGTACTAAATAATTAGCAGAAGATGTATCACTATTTAATGGCGTGGTATAGCGTATAATATATTCATGTAATCCTAAATTAACCGAAATGCTTCTAGTAATATTGTCGATATAGTTAATGCCGATTAACGTCTCTAATGCCTGATAGGGAATTAAATCATAAAGGCTTTGCTGCGCATTAATACTCCAATAAGTATGAACAGGATCTTTACCAGGGATTAAGTATTGAGCTAAAAAAGAGGTATTAATCTTTGATACTTGTAATTGTAGTGATGCATTATGACCATCAGCTGATAAATGTGGATAGGTTGCACCTAAAGTCATTCTTGGGCCTGTAAATGTACCATAACCAAGACCGATTGAATAAGCTTGTGATTCACGAGCAACCACTTCAACTCTAATTGGTACTTCACCTGTATGTGAGTTTCTTTTTTTTAAGTTTGGAATAACCGATACACTTGAAAAATAAGCACTTTGATCAAGTTGTTTTTGTGTTTTATTAATTTGACTGGCATCATAGGTCTGCCCTTGTTTAATTGGTATGAATTTTTTAAGAAAATCAGTATCAAAGAGATATTTTTTTTGGATAATTGTAATTTTGCCATAATGGTAGCGTTTACCTAAGGTAATATGAAAATCTATTTCAGCAGTATGATTATCTTTATTGACAAGAATTTTGCTACTATCTAAAACAGCATCAAGATAACCTGCCTCATTAACCGTTGTTAAAACTTGGCTTTTTGCAGATAGATAGTCATTTTGAATTAGAACTGTATTTTCTTTTATTGGTAGTGATTTTAGTAACTTTTGGTCTAAGTGGTAGATTTTTGGTGTTGTTGTAATTTGAATTTTCTTGATGATCGTTGGTTGATTTAACTTAATGTTAATGTCAATTAACCATGTGTTTTCTTCTTGTTTGAGAGAAACATTTACATCGGGAGTAAAGTAACCAAAATTAATTAGCGTGTTTTTTGTTTCTTCTGGGATTGAATTATAAAAAAGCCTTAAATGATTAATATCTTCAAGCGCATAGGATTTATATCGTAGAATAGATAAGTTATTTTTTATTTGCTCAATGATTTTGTCATTCTCTGTGACAGTTGGAATTAAATTGTTAGTTGTTGTGGTAATTAAATTACCATTAGATGAAATATTAATACTTACTTCAAGATTTTTCTCTTCTGTATTTTTGTTTTTTTCATTTGTTGATGCATAACCTAAATTAGAAGCAATCAGTAAAATGATTAAAAATAGTAATGGTATCGTTTTCACATAAGGTTGATTAACGTCAATATTCATAATGATAAATCTATAGTTTAAGGTCTATTTTATCAAGTAGTATTTTGTTTTTATCTTTATAACAAGTACAATGGAAATACTTAATTGCTATGATGGTTATTTAATTTACTAATAATATGAATAAAAACGAAAAATGGATCTTGGAAGCATTAAAATGTGCGCGTTTCGCCCAATCCATTGGAGAAGTTCCAGTTGGTGCTGTATGTGTTATGGATGATCAATTAATCTCTAAAGGTTGGAATCAAACGATTTCAAGCTGTGATCCAACTGCACATGCAGAGATTATCGCTTTAAAAGAAGCAGCAAAAGCAATTGGTAATTATCGCTTATTAGAAATTGATCTTTATGTGACACTTGAGCCATGTATTATGTGTGCCGGTGCAATAGTCCATAGTCGGATTAATCAACTAGTTTATGCAGCAGACGATCCTAAAACAGGTGCAATTTGTACCCAGATGAAGTTATTTGAAACGCCTTTTTTAAATCATCGTCCAAAAGTTATTTCAGGTGTTTTAAAAAAAGAGGCATCTGATTTGTTAAGTTCTTTTTTTAAACAACGACGTCTTGAAATAAAGCAAAATAATAAAAAGATATAGTCATGAAGAAAACTAAAGGAATTTGTTATGAGTATGCGCCACTTCAACAATTAAATACATGGCGTATTGGTGGGCAAGCGCGCTATTTATATAAGCCAGAAAATATAAATGATTTATCTAAATTTTTAAAAAATAATATTGATAAGTTACCTGTAGTTGCATTAGGGCTTGGTAGCAATGTTTTATTATATGATGGATTAATTAATGCTGTGTTTATCCTCTTTAGAAATACCATTAAGCACTCTGAAATTAATTTAGATGAACAAACAATTGTTGTTGGTTGTGGGATGCCATGCCCAACTGTTGCAAGAAAAGCATTAAAAAGTGGTTTTAATAATCTGAATTTTTTAGCGGGTATTCCTGGAACAATCGGGGGTGCTTTAAAGATGAATGCTGGTGCATTTGGTGGTGAAATTTGGCCTGAAGTTATCAACGTAACACTGATAAATCATAAAGGGGATTTAATTCATAAAACTAAAGATGAAATAGAATATGGTTATCGATCACTAAAAGTAAACCTTGATGGTTACTTTGTTGAGGCAACGCTTAAGCTTAGTAATCAACTAAAAGGCGCAAATGATTCACTCAAAATACTATTAGAAAAAAGAAAAAACGCGCAACCTGTTGAGTTAGCTAGTTGTGGCTCGGTGTTTAAAAATCCTCAAGGTGATTTTGCGGCGCGATTGATTGAATCATGTGGTTTAAAAAACTATAGTATTGGTGATGCGGTAATTTCATCAAAGCATGCTAATTTTATTGTTAATCAAGGCAAGGCAAAGTTTAAAGATGTGATTAATTTAATGGAATATGTATACAAACAAGTCGAAAAAAAATTTGCTGTTCAATTAGAACCAGAAGTGAAAATTATAGGAGCAGATGGTGAGTATAGAAGCATTTGGTAAGGTAGGTTTAATTTATGGTGGTTGTTCAAGTGAGCGCGAAGTATCTCTAAACTCAGGGCGTTCAGTAGCTAATGCATTAAAGCTTTTGGGAGTTGATAGTGTTTTATTGGATGGTGATGGTTATTATTTGGTAGAGAGAATTAAGCAAGATGATATTAAGCGATGCATTATTATGCAACACGGTGGTCAAGGTGAAGGTGGTGCCTTACAAAGTATGCTAGATGCGGTTGATATTCCATATACTGGTAGTAGTGGAAAGGGTTGCTATTTAGCGATGGATAAGGCAATTAGTAAAGCAATTTGGCAACAATATCAGATACCTATGCCAAAAACGCATAGGATGAAACATGCCACAGATATTGATGACTTAACTTTTCCTCTAGCAGTTAAACCAGTTAATCAAGGTTCAAGTATTGGTATAACAAAGGTAAAAAATAAAGACCAGCTACAGGATGCTTATCAATATGCAGCACAGTTTGGAGATGTGATTGCTGAGAAGTGGATAGAAGGTAAAGAAGTAACGGTTTCAATTGTTAATGGCCATGTTTTGCCGTCCGTTTGGATAAAACCTAAACGTGAGTTTTATGATTATGAAGCTAAATATAGTAAAGATTCAGGCACAGAGTATATTTGTCCATCAGATTTAGATGAGCAAACTGAGGCGCGTATTAAAGAGATTGCTTTACTTGCTTTTGAATCATTACATTGTTCAGGTTGGGGGCGAGTCGATTTTATTGTTGACCATCAGATGAATCCTTATTTGTTTGAAGTTAATACGGTGCCTGGAATGACAGAATTGTCATTGGTTCCACGAGCTGCTAAAGCTTATGGCTGGGAATTTGATCAGCTTGTTTTAGAGATTTTAAAGACATCATTAAAGGGATAGTTCAAGGTTATTATTTATGCGCCTTAAGTTAATTATTAAACTATTTGTTTGTGTTATTATTGTTATTGTTGGTGTTTGGGGGTGGTTTTATATTCATAAACCAGGTCAATTCCCAATTAAAACAGTAAAAATAGATGGTACGTATCACTATATCAGTCAATCGATGCTAAAAGATATCGTATTACCTCAAGTATCAAAAGGTTTTTTTAATCTTGATGTTAATAAACTACAAAATCAACTAGCAGAAATTCCAGGTATTCAATCAGCGGGAATTCGAAGAAGTTGGCCATCAACAGTACATGTGACATTGAAGGAATATTCTGCTAAAGCTTATTGGAATAAGCACTCTATTATTACTAAAAATGCATTGATATTTACGCCAAAAGTTATGTTGAATCTATCTGAACTACCTCATTTTTATTCAAATAAAGTACATGCTAAACTTATGGTGTCAACCTATAACGCTCTTGAAACATTAGCAAAAAAAAATGCGCTTAAAATAGACGATTTAATTTTTACGGCTAATCAATGGTCAGTTAATCTTTCTGATGGAACAAGCATTATATTAGGTAGTAATAACCCAGTTGAGCAATTGAAAAAACTATTGAAAGTTTTAGCGGATGTTGAATCAAATAATAAACAGATTGTTCGTATTGATATGCGATATACCAATGGCTTTGCGGTTGATTTTAAGAAAAAATAAGCTTTATTGTACAGTTTAACATTCGTTTTCTGTCGATTTATGCTAAAGTAACAGTGGTAAATAGCATAAAGCTTGAAACAGTAGTTAGATCGATGACTCAAGCGGATAAAGTTTAAGTGAGGGAATGCATGTCTAGAGAGCCTGACAAACAGTTGTTAACTGCCTTAGATATTGGAACATCTAAAGTGGTGGCTATTGTAGCTGAGGTTAATGAAGGCGGTCGAGTTAATATTATTGGGTTTGGTACCCAGCCATCGAAGGGCCTTAAAAAAGGTGTTATTGTTAATATAGACGCAACGGTTAAAGCAATTCAAAAAGCCATTGAAGAAGCGGAGCATATGGCTGATTGTGAGATTGGTTCTGTTTGTGTTGGTATTGCTGGCAGTCATATTAATAGTTTTGATTCAACAGGTGTTGTAGCAATTCGCAATAGTGAAGTCTATCCTGATGATGTAGAGCGGGTGATCGATGCAGCTAAAGCAGTTCCTTTGCCAGCAGATCAAAGAATTATACATATTTTACCACAAGATTTTCTAATTGATGGTCAAGGCGGGATTAAAGAACCAGTTGGTATTTCAGGCGTTCGCTTGGAAGCAAAAGTACATATGGTAACAGGTTCAATTAGTGCGGTTCAAAATATTGTTAAATGTGTTAACCGTTGTGGTATTGAAGTTTCAGATGTAGTTTTAGAACAGTTAGCATCAAGCTATGCAGTTTTAACAGAAGATGAAAAAGAGTTAGGTGCCTGTCTTGTTGATATTGGTGGTGGGACGAGTGATATAGCTGTATTTTTACACGGCGCGATTCGCCATACAAAAGTAATTCCAATTGCTGGAGCCCAAGTTACTAATGATTTGGCGCACGCATTAAGAATTCCAACCGATGTTGCTGAAGAAGTTAAAATAAATTATGGCAATGCTTTGATGCGCACTGTCAGAGATGGCGAGGTTGTTGAAGTGCCTGATATAGCAGGACGTACGACAAGACGTCTGCCAGCGCAAACATTAGCCAGCGTTGTTGAAGCTCGCTGTGAAGAGCTATTAACTTTAATTTATGAAGATTTAAATAAAAAAGGGCTTTTAGATCAATTAGCAGCGGGTATTATCTTAACTGGTGGTGCTGCTAAAATGCGTGGCTTAATAGAATTAGCTGAAGAAGTCTTTCGAGTACCGGTACGTTTAGGTGTACCTCAGTATGTCACAGGCTTAAGTGATATTATGCATAACCCAATGCATGCAACTGGTGCAGGTTTATTATTATATTCACAATCTCAACAGACAGAATCAATGCCTTTTGATTCAGATGAAACTGATCGAGACGGTATTTGGAGAAAGATGACCAAGTGGTTTAGTAATCACTTTTAAGATGATTAATGAGTTTTTAGTTTAGTTATAGATGGATCAAGGAGTAAATCATGTTTGATGTTGCAGAATCTGTTATGGACAATGCAGTAATAAAAGTAGTTGGTATAGGTGGTGGCGGTGGTAATGCCGTTGAGCATATGCTAGAACACGGCATTGATGGTGTTGAGTTTATTTGTGCTAATACAGATGCACAAGCTTTGAAGAATTCATCATCTAGAACAGTTATTCAAATTGGTAGTGAGTTAACCAAAGGCTTAGGTGCTGGTGCAAACCCTGAAGTTGGTAAGCGTGCTGCACAAGAAGATCGTATGCGAATTCAAGAAGCTTTACAGGGTGCTGATATGGTCTTTATTACTGCTGGTATGGGTGGTGGTACGGGTACTGGTGCTGCACCTGTAATTGCAGAAATTGCGAAAGATATGGGGATTTTAACGGTAGCGGTAGTAACAAAACCATTTCCGTTTGAAGGCAGAAGAAGAATGCAAATCGCTGAAAATGGTATTGCTGAATTAGCTGAAAATGTTGATTCATTAATTACCATCCCTAATAGCAAGTTACTTAGTGTATTAGGTAAAAATATTAGCCTTTTAGATGCGTTTAAAGCAGCTAATAGTGTACTTCAAGGTGCTGTGCAAGGCATTTCTGAATTAATCACCAAGCCAGGTTTAATTAACGTTGACTTTGCAGATGTAAGAACGGTTATGGCTGCAATGGGTGTAGCAATGATGGGTACTGCGATGGCTACTGGTGAAAATAGAGCTAGAGAAGCAGCTGAAGCGGCTGTTGCATCGCCATTGTTAGAAGACATTAATTTAGAAGGTGCACGTGGTGTGTTGGTAAATATCACTGCGGGTATGGATATGTCGATTGGCGAGTTTGAAGAAGTGGGTGAGGTGATTAAATCTTTCACATCGGATCAAGCAACCGTTATTGTTGGTACTGTGATTGATCCTGAAATGACAGATGAATTACGTGTAACAATTGTTGTAACTGGCCTAGAAGATACTTCTTCTTCATCAAGAGGCGCACATCAACCAGAACATGGCTATGCAAGTCAAGGCAATGGGCAATATAAACGTGCAGGTGGTAAGTTTGCCCATCAAAACAAAGCACAGCAGCAACAGCAATCAACAACTGGACCTAAGCGTGCAACGCCGCCTGGATCGAAAGAGCAAGGTAGTGCAAAAGATGGTGAAAATGAGTATTTAGATATCCCAACTTTTCTACGTCGACAGGCAGATTAAATTAAGGATTTTTAGTTAAGTGGATAAACAACAAACAATAAAAAAAGAAATTAAAATTGAAGGTATCGGATTGCATTTGGGACAAGTTGTCACAATGTGTTTAAAACCAGCAGAAGTTGATTCTGGCATTGTATTTAGAAGGCTTGATTTGATTCCTAGTGTTGATGTACCCATTACAGTTAATGGTATTCAAGAAGCACTTTTGTGTTCAGCTTTAGTTCAGGATAATGTACAAATTTCAACGATAGAACACTTAATGAGTGCCTTATGCATGCTAGAAGTTGATAATCTATTGGTTGAAATTGATAGTGATGAACTACCTGTTATGGATGGAAGTAGTAAGCCTTTTTTAGAAGCCATTGAAAGGGTAGGGTTATTACAGCAGGATAAACCTCGTAAATTTATTAAAGTTTTAAAACCGGTTCGAGTTGAGCATGAAGACAAGTTTGCAGAAGTGATTCCGTGTGATCAGACTAATTATCGTTTTGAGATTCAATGGGATCATCCTGTGATTGCATCAACACCGAGTGTTGTTGAGTTTAATGGTGATTATAATTGGTATAAAGATGAAGTATCTAGGGCTAGAACTTTTGGCCTTGTATCTCAATTAGAGTATTTGCATGCGCATAATCGTGCAAAAGGTGCTTCTTTAGACAATGCCATTGGTGTGACTGATGAGGGTGTAATGAATAAGGGTGGACTTCGATATAAGGATGAGTTTGTCAAACATAAATTACTAGATGCCATTGGTGATTTTTATGTTGGTGGCGCAATTATTGGTTGCTTTAACTGCTATAAATCAGGCCATCATTTGAATAACATGCTACTAAGAAAGCTTTATCAAGATCAGTCAAATTATGAGATTATTTCTTAATTAGTTCTTTATAAATTTTACCCTCAATTTAGCTTTTTTTCTTGTTTATAAGCACATTTCAAGCTATGTTAGAAATTAACTATTGTTAAAGAATGATTGTAATGAAAAAGAGGTTTTAATATGTTTTCATCAATTATAGTTATTATTATTTTATTATTGCTACTTGTTTATGTGGTTGTAACCTATAACCGATTAATCAGTGAAATTGAGGCTGTAAATAATTCTGAACGCCAGATTGATGTTCAACTTGATCGTAGATTTAAAGTATTTGAATCATTAATCAGTGCAGTTAATAAGTATATGGATTATGAAAAAACAGTGCTGAAAGATGTAACTGCTTTAAGGGCAAAAGCACAAGATGCAAAGCAAAGTGGTAATAAAGAAGCGCAGTTTTCGGCTGAAAATGCATTATCAGCAATTGCTAAGGGCATAACTGTGCAGTTTGAAGCTTATCCTGAGTTAAAAGCAAGTAATAATGTTATGCAACTACAAGAAGAAATTGCAAATACTGAAAATAAGCTTGCATATTCAAAACAGGCTTATAATGATTCAATTGAAGTATATAATGCAGATAAAAAATCTTTTTTTGCTTCAATGGTTGTTGCGCTTTTTAAAGGAAAATTAAATAAAGCATTTGTTTATTGGAATGTTTCAGAAGAAAGACGGGATGAATTAGAAGACTATACAGTAAAATTATAATTGTAAATTGATAAAATATGGCATTTGAAGTTCAAGATACTGGAAATTGGCGCAAAGTTATTCGAAAGAACCGAACTAAGACGCGTTGGGTAATTTTTTTATTTATTTTGCTTTTTCTATGCTTAGGCGCTGCAATTGACTATCTTTGGAGTTACCTTTGGGTCTATTACAATTACAAGGTTCATTTAAATTTTCAAGAAGTAATACAGTTATTTTCTCATTATGACTATATACCTTATGCTACGATTATTACAACAGTAGGTTCTATTATTTGGGTAGGATTAACTTTTCTTTTGTATGATAAAATAATGTTAACAGGAACGCGTTATAAAGAAATTAACCAACAAACACAAGGTCAATTAGAAAAAAGAATTTTCAATGTTGTTGAGGAGATGAAAATCTCAGCCAATATGAATTTTATGCCACGTATTTATTTAATTGATGCAAATTATTTAAATGCTTTTGCTAGTGGCTATTCAGAGAAAAATGCATTAATTGCAATTACACGCGGATTAGCTGAAAACTTAAATCGAGATGAACTACAGGCAGTACTTGCGCATGAGTTGACACATATTCGTAATCAAGACATTAAATTAAATCTGTTTGTTGCAGCATTATCAAATATGCTAATGTTTATTTTAGATATATTGTATCTATCAACTGCATCATTAGCATTTAGGCGAACTCGTTCAGGTGCAAGAGCTGTGAATAATGGCGCAGCCATGCTTTTTATGATTGCATCAATTTTACGTTTAATTTTACCTTTAATTACTGCCGTTTTAAGGTTGTTTTTATCAAGGTCGCGTGAATATATGGCAGATGCAGGAGCTGTACAACTAATGAGAAATAATGAGCCATTAGCACGAGCATTAATTAAGATTAATCAAAGTTATCAAGATGCTAATCTAGCGAGGGAGCTTAATAAGCAGACAAATGAGCGAATGCGTAAAGCATCTTATATTTATAATCCAAATAAAGCATCATTAAATGATGAGAATCAAAGTGATATATTTTCAACTCATCCAAGCTTATCAAAACGACTAAAAGCAATTGGTATTAAGCTAACCAATCAATCTTAAAAAAGCTTATAAATAGGGCAATAAATTAAATGAGCTAGCTATTTGTAAGCCAATAATAATAACTCCGGCTAATAAAGTTAAAATTAATACAGCTTTTTTGGCCAGTGTATGTGTGTTATTTTCTTTACGTATTTTCCAGACCATTAATACCGGTAGAATAATTAATAAAATAGCAACAAAAATACTTGCATAGCCTAACGCAAGAACAAAACCTCTTGGATAAAACAGTACAAATATTAAAGGCGGTAGATAGGTAATGATAAATGCGATAATGCGACTGAAATGCTTTTTTGGATGTAAGTGATAGGTATCTTGGTTAAAATGATATAAGCCCATAGTTACACCTAGAAATGAAGTTGTAATTGCAACACTAGTAAAGGCATTAGCAATGCGTGCAATATAACCAATATGCAATGACTGTTCTAATGAGCTAATTAGTCCATTAATAGAATCGCCATGTTCTGCAATCATTTTAAAGCTATTATCACCGAATAGAGGTATGGTACCTAATGTGACAATTTCCCATAATATATAGATAAAAAGTGGAATGGTACTACCAATAAAAACGACGATTCTTAAACTTTTAAAATTAGATGGATCATCACCAAAATACCTACGTATACTAGGGATAACAATATGAAACCCAAAAGAGGTAATTAGAATTGGAAAACTATACCACAGATAATTTATATTAGGGGTTTGAGTATTTAAATAAGGTACTGAGATATAAGGTGAGATAACGATTGCTAATGCAAAAAATAGGATGGCTTTTATAGTAATAAGTAATTTATTTAAATGATCAACTGCATGTAATCCCCAATAAATAAAGCTTCCTAACACTAAAATAATGATAATTGCACTTTGCCATGTTGTTGTGCCTAAGAGCTTATCAAGTATTTCAGAACCTCCAGCAATATAGGCAGCTGATAAAGAATATAGTAATAAAACATAGGATATCCAGGTAATGATTTGTCCTGGTATACCAAGTGTTTTAATTGCCATTGAGTTAAAATTAGTACCGCTTTTAAACTGTAAGTTAATTTCAGTAATTAATTGTGCAGTAATAGCCATTAATACCCAAGTAATAACTAATAATCCAAGTGAAATTTTAAAACCATTTGCTGCAGTGATCATAGGTAGTGCTAACATACCAGCACCAATGGAAGTGCCTGCAATAATTAAAGTAGCACCTAGTTTTTTTATAAAGGTAAGTTGTTGCATTGTTGATTTTTAGACTAAATTATACTGAAATTCCAGTATATAAGCTTAGATTAAATGATCAAGTAATTATTGATAGTTTACATATTAGGATAATACCATAAGGTTTGTTTTTTATTCAGCTTGGCATAGTACATTGCAACATTAGCACGATCAATAACTTCACTTGGCAGATTAAATTGTTGAGGAAAACAACAAAGGCCAATATTAGTTGATATTCGAATCGTTTTATGATCGACCTCATAGGGTTCATTAATGGCATCAATAAGCTTACTAGCAACGTATGTCGCATGCTCTGTTTCTTTAATCTGATCCAAAATAATTGCAAAATGATCTTCTTCTAATCGTGCAGCAAAATCACTTGTTCTGATATTTTTATTAATTCTTTCTGCAATTAATTTCAATAATTGATCGCCAGCGTCATAGCCTAATGAATCATTGATCAAGTGGAATTTATCTAGGTCAATTAAAAGTAATGCGGATAAGCGACTATACCGCTGTGCAGCATGAAAGTATTGTTCTATTTTATATCTAAAAGCCTTTTGGTTGGCTAGTTTAGTTAACGGATCATAGTCAATTAATTTATGAATTTTCTGTTCTTTATCTCTTTTTTGTTGTTTAAATTTAATACGCTTAATACTTTCATTGATTGTATTGGTAAGTTTTGGTGCTGATAATTTATTCTTACTTAGGTAATCAACTGCACCTGATTTGATTGCTTTAGCTGCAACTTCATTACTGCCCTGGTTGGTAAGCATAATAATGTTATGGAGCTGATTCGGTAGCTTTTGATGGAGCATTTTAATAAAATCAAGACCATTTATTCCTGGTAGTGTGTAATCAACTAAAATACAATCTGGTGTATGTAAATGGCAGTATTTAATTGCAGAATCTGCATCAAATAGCTCTTTAATATCAAATTGCTGTTGATTTTGTTGAACAAGTAGTTGGCGAATTAGTTGTCGATCTTCTTGGTCATTATCGATAACTAAAATTTGATAATTATTATTCATTGAATGACCTCAAATTTGTATTAATTATTGTTAAACGATCAATTTAAATAATTGGATATATTAAAGTGTAGTTTATATTGTGATTTATTCAATAAATTGAGTATGAGAAATGATGCTAATCTCTTGACTGATAGCTATCTTATGAGGTTGAATAAGACTTTAGATATAAATGCTTACAAATTAAAATTTTATAGTTCGCTTAAAATTTAAGTGATATCAAAACGGAGTAACTATTTATGGCAGATTATTATCAATTATTAGGTGTCAATAAAAGTGCGAGTGCTCAAGAGATTAAAAAAGCATATCGACGTCTAGCAAAAAAATATCATCCTGATGTAAGTACTGAAAAAGATGCTGAAGATAAATTCAAGCAGGTTCAGGATGCTTATGAAGTATTAAAAGATGAAGAAAAAAGAAAGCTATATGATCAATTTGGAGATCAGTGGCAGCAGGCGAAGGATTCAATGGCTAGAGGAGGGCATACATCAACTAATCAAGGTGATTACCAGCATTCCTCTTCAGATCAATATCATGGTTTTGAAGGTTATGAAGATGTTTTTGCAGATTTGTTTGGCCGTAAACAACAAGGTAGTTATAAACGTTATCAATCACAAGGTACATCATTTGATATACCAGGACAAAATTTGCATACAAAGGTTAATATATCGATTGATGATGCCTTAAAAGGTGTTGAAAGAACCTTACACTTTACCTATCAGGATATAAACCAAAGTGGCCAATTAACCCAAAAAGAAAAAAAATTAAAAGTAAAAATACCAAAGGGCATTACCAATGGCCAACAGATTCGATTAAAGGGGCAAGGTTCTGAAGGTTATGGAAAAGGACAAAATGGTGATTTGTTTATTGAAGTAAATGTAGAATCAACACAACAGTTTAAAGTTGTTGGTAACGATATTTATTCTCATGTTCCTATTGCGCCTTGGGAGGCAGCTTTAGGTGAAGATATTTCAATTAATACACCAAATGGTCAAGTTAAACTTAAAGTGCCAGCACATACACAAACAGGTAAAAAAATGCGCCTGAAAGGAAAAGGCATTGCTAATGGAGATTTTTATGTGGTATTAGATGTAATTTTACCACCTGCAGTTTCAGATGAGCAAAAAGCTTTTTATAAAGAAATGAGCAATAAAATGGCATTTGATCCACGTAGCGATTTAATAGGAGCATAATGATGAAACTACATACAGGTATTATTGCAGATAATGATTTACTTTCATTAGAACAAATATCAGAGATGTTGAGTGTTTCTGATAAAGTTGTCATTGAGTGGATTGAACATGATGTTGTTTATGCCATTAAAAAAGATGGCAGTTATTATATAGCTTGTGATCAGTTGACAAGAGTAAAATCAGCGCTTCGCTTAGCTAAAGATTTAGGTGTTAATGCGCCTGGAATTGCAATTATTTATGAGCTAAGACAAAGAATTAAGGCATTAGAAGCATTAATTGAAGTCGAATAAATAATATTAATTTACCTCAATTTTTGATGGGTTTTTATCAGTTTTAAAATAATAAGATATTAGGAGGTTTAAAAACAAAAGAGATAATAATAATGAAGTTAAATAACTCAGTTGAATCACCGTTAGCTTTATTTGATACAGTAGAGCATACTTTCCAAAATAATTTTGTTCCTAGCCAAGTTCATAATGAAGAAGAATATCTTTATGCAAAAAGATTTTTAAAGCTTTATAGTAAACATATGGGGACGTATAATTCATATAGAAGAGAAATAGAAAGGTTACTGCATTGGTGCTGGTTAATTAAACATAAATCAATTAAAGAGTTAACAGCTGATGACTTATACAATTATATTCAATTTTGTAAGTCACCGCCTGAAAGTTGGGTTGGTCTTACTAAAGCTAGGCGTTATTTAAGAGAAGGTTTTAAACGTGTTCAAAATCCAGCATGGCGACCTTTTGCGATTCAATTAACTAGAGAGGAATTTAAGAATATTCATAAATACAAAAATAAACAGTTTAAGTTAAGTAATGATTCATTAAAGGAATTAATTGCTATTTTAAGTACATTTTATAATTTTTTATTACATAAAAAATATGTCAAAAAAAACCCAATGATCTTATTACGTTATCGTTTTTCATTAACGCCAAAAGTAAATATACAAACTGAGAAAAAAAATACAACCTTAAGTCCTAAAGAAGTTGAAACAATTATTATTCATACAAAAAAAATGCTTCATAGTAACCAATTTACAATAGAGCGAGCTTATTTTGTGCTAAGTATGATATACCATCTAAAAGTTTCTATTTCAGAACTAACAGTTAAGCAGAAAACGATGCCGATGATGAATCATTTTTCTCAAGATGACTCTGCTAATTGGTTTTTTAATACGAATAATAATAGAAAACTTCCAGTAAATAAAAAAGCATTAAATGCTTTGGTCAGATGGAGACGTTATTTGGGGTTAGCAGATTTACCTAATCACGCAAAAATAGATAATGTACCATTAATTCCAAAACAAAGAGGCTTTGGTGCTGTTGCAACCACAACTCATATCAAGCGTATTATCCAAGAAAGTATCGATGAAACTGTTGGATATTTAAAAGAAAATAGTCAAAGTGAGGAAGCAAAGATACTTGAAAATAGTAGTATTAAATCAGTTGTTAGTGGATTGCATCAACATAATGACTTAATTATTTAGTTGCTTTAGTGTCGGTTGATTCAAAAATCTTATCAGCAGAAGCGGCAATAAAACCTTGGTATAGTTTGCCTGAGTTATCTTTATAGCGTTTAGCAAATTCATAATAACTATTAGGAATAACATGACCACCTTGCTTAAATTCTACTGTCACCTGATTTGCTAATGTGCTAGATTGCTCTAATAGATCACTAGGTGTGCCTTTAATTTCACCACCTGAAGTATTAAGCTGATAGCTATTATCCTTAAGTAGTTGGTTAACTTTTTCAATGCTATTTAGCTGTTTCATATGGTTAACGTTTACCGTAAAGTGATTGGCTCTAAAACCAAAAGCATAAACCCAGGCAGCATATTCACTTTCAGATAATAAATTTTGGTAAATTTCATAATCTAATGGTGTTTGCCAAGGGGTGCCAGAATAAAGTAATTCTGTTGATGTTAATAACTCAAGGCTTATTTGATCAATTAAAGCTGTAACATAAGATTGTAAGCGCACACTGAAATCTTCAACTCTTAATTCACTGATGAAAATTTTTGGTAAATCTACATTGTCTTTATGTTCATAGTGTTTAGCATTTAATTTTTTCAATGCAAAATCATATTGACCTTTTTCTTCATAACCAAACTGCTTAAAAAATTTCGCTAAGTGTTCAACATTAACACGAGGGTCATTAAAGGTACGTATCGCAATATGATCATTAATAACTTCTTCACCTTGGCTAATAAATAACTGATGTATTTTTTCAGCTTCTGGGCTTTCAGAAATATATTGATGCCAAAGGTGATCAAATAATTGATTTAGTGTTATTTGACTCATAATTAAAATCCTTTTATAAGTTAAATTCAATGCCTTGCGCTAGTGGCATTTCTAATCCCCAATTAATGGTATTAGTTTGACGACGCATATAAGCTTTCCAAGCATCAGAACCTGCTTCTCGTCCACCACCTGTATGTTTTTCACCACCAAATGCACCACCAATTTCAGCACCTGATGTGCCAATATTAACGTTAGCAATACCACAGTCACTACCTTTAGCTGATAAAAAGTATTCAGCTGTTCGTATATTTTGAGTGAAGATTGCTGATGATAAGCCGTAATCTACTTGGTTATTAATAGCAATGGCTTCATCAATTGTTTTATATGGCATAACATAAAGAATTGGTGCAAATGTTTCTTCATTAACAATGCTCCAGCTTGGTTTAGCCTCGACGATGGTTGGCTCAACAAAAAATCCTTCTTTATTAATTACTTTACCACCAAAGTGTATCTTGCCACCTTCTTTATTAATCGCTTCAATTGCTCTTAAATAGCAATTAACTGAAGCTTGATCGATTAGTGGCCCCATATGGTTATTCGTATCTAAAGGATTACCTATTTTTAATTTGCTATAAGCTGAAGCTAATTCTTTAACAACTGTCTCATAGATACTTTCATGAACGATTAAACGTCTTAATGTTGTGCATCTTTGTCCAGCTGTACCAACAGCACCAAATACAACAGCTGGTATTGTGCGTTTTAGATCAGCAGTTTCATCAATGATTGCAGCATTATTGCCACCTAATTCAAGTAAAGCTTTACCAAAGCGCTCAGCAACTTGTCCACCAACTTGACGGCCAACAGGTGTTGATCCAGTAAATGAGATCATTGGCAGGCGAGTATCATTCACAAATGATTTTGAAAATTCAACATCATCTGATACAACCAGTGAAAAAATATCTGGGTAATTATGTTCTTTCAATACTTCTTGGCATATTTTATGTACTGCTAATGCACAAAGTGGTGTTTTTTCAGATGGGCGCCAAATAACGGTATTACCACAAACTGCAGCAATAAATGCATTCCAAGACCAAACAGCAACTGGGAAATTAAATGCGCTAATAACACCAACAATACCATAAGGGTGCCATTGCTCATACATACGATGCTCAGGACGTTCAGAGTGCATGGTTTTACCATAAAGCATGCGTGCTTGGCCAACAGCAAAATCAGCCATATCAATCATTTCTTGAACTTCACCATCACCTTCTTGTTTTGACTTACCCATTTCAAAAGCAACCAATGAACCAAGGGCATCTTTGTAATAACGTAGTCTATCACCAATTAAGCGAACAAGTTCACCACGTTTTGGTGCTGGTATTTGACGCCATTGAGTAAATGCATCATTAGATTTTTTAATCACTTCATCTAGCTGAGCATTGGAGGTGGTTTTTATACTGATAATTTGATTACCAGTAATGGGTGTATGTGATACAAGCGTACTATTTGCATCATTATCAAGCCAGTGACTACCAATTGCTGTGCCACTATGATTTTCAGTTAGTCCAAATGTATTAAGAATTGTTTTAATTTGATCATCTAAGCTAAGGTTTTCAGATGATACATGTATTGTTGCTTGTGATTCAGTCATTGTTGTATCCATTATTTAAATCTCCGCGATTGCTTCAGCATTATTTGTAACGGTTTGAGTCTTTTTTAGGCTAGAAGATCCAAATGAAGTGTTATTGGTATTTTTGTTGTAATAACTACCAAAGCGGTTGTTTAAGAAATGTGTAAAATTAATCTCTTCTTGTGTTGCTAATGGTCCTTTTAATGTTTTTTCTATAACAGCCATATCGATTGCAGCACAAATACCAGAGGCGGTTGTCATCTGAATTGCAGTAAAAGTTTCTCCAAATAGGGTTTTAGGATAGAATTTCTCTGCATAGTTTTCTTCAATCAATTTACCATCAATCGTACCTAAAACTGAAACATAGACAAGGACAACATCACGTTTCGTTTCAGGTATAATATCTTCAAGAATATTTTTAAGCACGTCACGTTTTTGATTTAAGCCAAGATCATTCATTAAAAACTGTAATTTTTCACAGTGACCAGGATAACGCATGGTTTTATAGTCCATGTTTTTAACTTTATCTCTATAAGTGTCAATTAAAGAGCCAACACCTCCAGAAGTATAAAAAGCTTCATAATTTAAACCATCTAGTTGGATTTCTTCTAAACCTTCTAAAGCTGGAACAAGTGTTTTTTCACTATTCGCTAGAATTTCACATGGATTTCCATATTCATTAATAACGCCATCAGTTGACCAGGTTAATGCGTATTGCAGTGGGTTGCTAACATTTAATGGTAAAGCGCCAACACGCATTTTAACGTGTTCAATTTCATCAAACTTTTTGATTAGATCATTAGCAACAATACTAATAAATCCAGGAGCTAAACCACATTGTGGAATAAAAACAGTCTCATTATCTGTAGCAAGCGTACGGACTTTTTTAGTCACCTTAACATCTTCAGTTAAGTCAAAATAGTTTAATTTATGCTCTGCTGCAGCTTGCGCAACTTTTGGATTGCAAAAATAAGGTAGGCATGAAACAACAGATTGAATATCAAACTTTTTGATTAATGCGCTTAGGTGTCCATGATCATTGATATCACATGAAAGTGTTGTAATTTTCGTTTTTGTGTTTGGCGTTTTTTCAGGCGCTTTTAAGTCACCTAAATAAACTTGGTAGTCACCTGAGTCAGCTAATAAGCTTGCAACTAATGTGCCGATTTTTCCTGAACCTAAAACAAGAATATGATGCATGTGTAACCTCCTTGGTTAATCTTTACGATTTTCAATATTTGCACAACTAAACTTTGTACATACTTAAAATTTCCCGGTATCAGTATTTTATATTTTCATATTTGTGTAAAGGTGAAGTTGATATTTAAAATTACTATTCACTTTAAATCAATAAAGCTATGTTATCGTATTATTTGAATTTTTAATGGTCTAATTGTTTGAAATGTATGATTTAATTATCGATGTATGCTCTGTGCTAAAATACTTACTTTCTTCAAGTATTATGCTATTAGCATTCATGTGTCATTGGTCTGGCTATTTGACGCGCTGCGATAATTTTAATGTTATACTATTTGTGAAGATAATAATAAGTATAGGTTGAGTTAAATGGTACTTATTCCGTTTTTATTTGGATTAATATTTTTTCTGCTATTACTAATTAAAGTTTTAGGTGGCCAGATAAGTATGATTGCAATTGTCATTACTGGTGTATTATTTATTGTACCAATTATTTGGTTTTTTATTGCATGGATTCAATTTTCAATTAAAAAGAAGAAAAATAATCATAAAGAATAGCTCACCTTTTATGTTTTTTGACTTATATCAATTTAACTTTGAATAATTGCTTTAATGTTTTTATCAATTTAATTTAATTGTGTATATTCTCTCTAAAATAAAAAATCTCAAACTAATATTACATATAAATGATTCTATTTACTTAATTTGTATGTTCTGTGATATAGGGGAAGTTTGTCCATGTCAAATAATAATCAGTTAGGCGTTATTGCTTGTTCAGCAATTGTTGCAGGTAATATGATGGGCTCAGGCATTGCTTTGTTACCAGCTAATTTAGCAGCAATTGGCTCAGTGACATTTATTAGCTGGATCATCGCTTCAATTGGCGCTGTTGCATTAGCTTATGTCTATGCGCGTTTAGGTGCAGAAAATCCTCAAGAAGGTGGGCCCGTTGGTTATGCTGGAGAAGTTGCACCAATTTTAGGATTTCAGACAGGGGTTTTATATTTTAATGCTAATTGGGTGGGAAATTTAGCCATTGCAATTACAGGCGTTGCTTATTTATCAACATTTATACCAGCATTAAATGATCCAATTATATCAAGTATTGCCACAATTATTATCATCTGGCTTTTTGTTGGCTTAAATTTATTGGGTGCAAAATGGATAGGTCGCTTGGTATCAATTGGTGTTGTTTTATTATTAATACCAGTACTTTTAACAGGCTTAGCTGGTTGGTTTTATTTTAATCCAGATTTATTTGTTCAAAATTGGAATAGTTCGGGTAATTCGAGTACTCATGCTGTATTTAGTGGTGTTTTATTATGTATTTGGAGCTTTATTGGTATTGAAAGTGCTTCAGTGAATTCAAACTTAGTTAAAAATCCCAAGGTGACGATTCCTCGTGCTACGATGATTGGTGTTAGTATTGCAGCCATCGTTTATTTTCTATCTTGTACAGCAATATCAGGTATGTTATCAAATAGCGATGTTGCTCATTCGTCAGCACCATTTTCATTAACAGTTAGCTATATGTTTGGAAGTTGGGCAACCCCATTTGTATCAGCAGTGGTTGCTTTTGCATGTCTAGCATCTTTAGGCTCATGGATGATGTTAACAGCTCAAGCAGGTGCAAGGGCTGCACATGATGGAACATTACCTAAAGTATTTGGCCAATTAAATGAAAGTAATACACCAGTAAAAGGGTTATTATTAACTGCATTAGGTATGAGTATATTAATGATTCTTGTAATGTTAGGCTCTAAAACAACTGCTGGTATATTTGGTCAGGTTATTTCTATTGCAGTTTTAATGACAATTTTGCCTTATTTTTACTCAGCGCTAAATTTAGTTGATGTAGTTGAGCATCCTGTTAAACATTTTACCATTACAGTGACAGCAGTTGTTGCAATGTGTTTTTGTTTTGCAGCCTATGTTGGTGCTGAAAGCTATGCATTAGTTGGTGTAACTGTTGTATCACTAGGATCTTTAATATTTTATGTCAGAAAAGATAGAGAAGATTTTGAACGTTCAATCTATCGACGCGTACATCATTGGAAAATTGATAATAATTAGGAGGGGAGATTGTGAAGTATATTTTGTTTATTTATAATCATACATTATTGAAAAATAAGATTGAATCACTGTATCGCTTAGAGCATAAATTGCAAGATTTAGGCTATAACACGTTAATTGTTGAAGATTTAGTTTCTGCTATTTCAATTCTAAAGTCGAATGCACGTATTTGTTGTTTAGTACTTGATTGGGATCATTTTGATTTATCTGCATTTACTAATATAGCAAGCTATAATCCTCAATTGCCAGTTTTTGCATTAGGGGATAGACATTTTGATTTAGATTTAAAATTAGAGGATTTTAATCTAAATCTTGATTTTTTACAGTATGATACCTCATTGGAAACTGATGGGGTTGAGCGGATTAATCAGGGTATTAGTGAATATTTTCAACATATTCTACCACCGTTTACAAGAGAGTTAATGCACTATGTCAATGAGAATAATTATTCATTCTGCACACCTGGTCATCAGCAAGGGGGTGGTTTTCAGAAAAGTCCTGTTGGCGTTGCATTTTATGATTTTTATGGACCAGGTGTTTTTAAATCAGATATTTCAATTTCAATGACTGAGTTAGGTAGTTTATTGGATCATTCAGGGCCACATCAAGCTGCTGAAAAGTATATTGCTAATGTGTTTAATGCAGATCGTTCTTTAATTGTAACCAATGGTACCTCAACTTCAAATAAAGTAGTTGGTATGTACGCTGCTGCTGATGGTGATACGATTTTAGTTGACCGTAATTGTCATAAATCAATTACACACTTAATGATGATGGTTAATGTTCATCCAATTTATCTAAAACCAACACGTAATGCTTATGGCATATTGGGTGGTATTCGTTTAAGTGAGTTTAAAAAAAGGAGCATTCAAAAGAAGCTTGATGAGCATCCTCAAGCTACTTCATGGCCAGTTTATGTGGTTATTACCAATTCAACCTATGATGGTATTTTCTATAATGTTGAAAAAATTCATAAAGCATTAGATGTTAAAAATCTCCACTTTGACAGTGCCTGGGTGCCTTATACAAATTTTCATCCTATTTATCACGGTAAATATGGCATGGGACTTAAAAAAATTAGAAAAGATCATACTGTATTTGAAACACAGTCAACACATAAATTATTAGCGGCATTTAGCCAAGCCTCAATGGTTCATGTTAAAGGTAGTTATGATGATGAACGTTTAAATGAAAGTTTTATGATGCATACATCGACATCTCCTTTTTATCCAATTGTTGCTTCAACTGAAGTTTCAGCAGCGATGATGAAAGGTAAACTAGGACATGCACTAATACAAGAGTGTATTCATTTGGCAATGGATTTTCGTCGTGAAGTTGTACAGCTAAATAAATCATCTAAAAGTTGGTTTTATGATATATGGCAACCAAATGATATTAGAACAACAAAAGCTTGGCCTTTAAAAAAGGATGACAAATGGCATGGCTTTAAACAAGTTGATGATGATTACTTATATTTAGATCCAGTTAAAGTTACAGTTTTACTACCGGGGATTAACAAAAATTCTAAATTAGAAAAGCGCGGAATTCCTGCAAGTATTGTTGCTCAATTTTTAGAAGATCACGGTATTATTGTTGAAAAAACAGGTCCTTACTCAATGCTATTTTTATTTAGTGTTGGTATTACAAAGGCCAAATCAATGCGTTTATTAGCTGTTTTAAATAAATTTAAGCAGCTCTATGATGAAAACCGTCCTGTACGGGAAGTTCTACCTTCTATTTATAGAGAAGATCCAGTATTTTATCGAAATAAGTCAATTCAAGATATAGCAGATAAACTACATCAAGTAATTGTAAAGCATAACTTACCTGAGGTAATGTATCATGCTTTTGATCATTTACCAGAATTGGTGATGAACCCACATCAGGCTTATCAGCGGTTAGTTAAAAGTAAAACAAAGCTTGTAGCATTGAAAAAGCTGCAAGGTGAAATTTCAGCTGTAATGATTCTACCTTATCCGCCAGGTATACCTTTAATTATGCCTGGTGAGCGTATTACAGAAAAATCTAAAGTAATATTAGATTTTTTATTAATGCTTACCGATATTGGTCAGCAACTGCCTGGATTTGGAACTGATATCCATGGTGTTGAACAAGATGAAGATGGTCAATATTATGTTAAGGTGATTGATGAATAATGTAGTGTGTTGCATATAAAGTAAAAATATCCATAAATAATTAAAAAACATCAATGTGTCAAAAATATGTCAAAGTAGGTTTGTTTTCAATTGCAGCAATATTAACAGTCAGTCAATCAATAAAAAAATAGCTAAGGTATTTTAATTGCTTTATTCATAAGAAATACTTGGATTTTCATTTGGCTGATCATTTTCGAAGAAAAAGAGAGTTTGAGTTTTTTGTCTTTCTCTCTCAGGATCAATAGCAGTTTCTCTAAGCTCTTTACTAGGTTCGCCAATTTTCTCTTTTTCTATTTTTGTTTGTTGGCTATAACTGAAAATGCTCTCAACAGCCTCAGATCGAATTCCTGCACGATATGCTTTTGCTTGTACAGTAAAAGCGCTATAATTATCATTAATTATACTTTCAAGCTTTTCCATTTGGCCATTTCCTCTATAGTTATCAATATCCTCAAGAGTAGCATTTAATATCATATTTATGGCATTTATGGTGGTATTTGCGGTATCATATAGTTGTTTTTTTTCAATTGAATGTGGCTGTAAATCAAATTGTGCTTGAGTGTTAGCTATATCTTCTTTAATCTTTATTAGTTCAAGAAGATTATTATGTAATGCTTTTAAATTTGAAAGTTGATTATTTAAGTTACCAATATCGGCTGAACACTCAACAAGTTTATCATCAGCAACTACTGAAGGGCTTTGACCAATAACTCTACTAAATCTAGAAACAAAAAAACCTTCGCTTGGCATAGTTTTATCAGCTAATGAAGATAATTTTTCGGCAGTAGAATGAAGTTGTTTTGTGATTGTTTGATAGAATTGCCCATTATCTTTTTCAGTATTAACTTTAACTTGATTTAGTGTATGCAGACTATTTTTTTTAATCTCTTGAAGTTCTAATAATTTGATTTTCATGTCTAACTCAACCCTCTATTTTTCGTTTTATTTTGAAAGGATAAAAGGATATTATGAAAAATAAATATTTTCAATAAAAGAAATATTTCAAATTAAACAGTGGTTTTCCTAACTTTGAATTGCTGTAATAGCAATTGTATAAATAATATCATCAACAGTAGCACCTCGGGATAAATCATTAACAGGTTTGTTTAAACCTTGAAGAATTGGGCCAATACTTAAAATATTAGCACTTCGTTGAACGGCTTTATAAGTGGTATTACCTGTATTTAAATCAGGAAAAATAATCACATTAGCCTTACCAGCAACAGGGCTATTGGGGGCTTTAGTTTTAGCTGTTTTTGGATCAATGGCTGCATCATACTGCATTGGGCCATCAATAACTAGATCAGCTCTTTTCTGTTTAATGATTTCAGTGGCTTTTCTTACTTTTTCAACATCCTTACCTGTCCCTGATGAGCCTGTACTATAGCTAATCATAGCAATTTTAGGCTCAATACCAAAAGAGATAGCAGACTCACTACTTTGAATAGCAATCTCAGCTAATTCATCAGCTGTAGGGTTTGGGTTAATTGCGCAATCGCCATAGACAAGTACTTTATCAGCGGTACACATAAAAAATACCGATGAGACGATATGATAATTTTCTTTTGTTTTAATTAATTTTAAAGCCGGACGAATCGTATCAGCAGTTGTATGGACTGCACCAGATACAAGTCCATCAGCTAAGCCTTGTTGTACCATCATCGTGCCGAGAGTAATAGGTCCTTCTAAGGCATCTTTAGCCATAGACTCCGTGATGCCTTTATGTTTGCGTAGTTGAACAAGTGGTTCTATTAACTGTTCTTTGATATCACTTGGGTTAATAATTATCATATCTTCAGTAATTGTAATACCATGTGATTCAGCAACAGATAGGATTTCATTTTTTTTACCAAGTAGAATGCAATTAGCTATTTTACGTTGGTTGCAAAATACAGCTGCTTGAATCGTTCTTGGTTCAGTGCCTTCAGGTAATACGATGCTACGTAAATTAGATCTAGCTCTTTGCATTAGATAATAACGAAAGGCAGCTGGAGACATTTTTTTGACAACTTGTGAATGAAGCTTATTTTCTATTTCATCTATATTGATTTCATCTGAGATAGAAGTTTTTAATAATTGAATACGTTCATGGTCATCAACAGGAAGGTCACTATAATCAAGATCAGTTAATTTTAGGATTGTGCTAATACTTTTATTTTTGGTAGTAAGAATGGGTAGACTTGTTCCTTTAGCTTGATCTAAGCAGAATTGGAATACTTCTTTGTTTAAATTATCACGTGCAGTTAGTAATAACCCACCAATTCGAATGCCTTTTTGATTGGCTAATGTTGCAGCAATAATAATATCAGATCGATCTGCTGATGTAATAATTAAAGTGCCTGGGTTTAATTCATCGACAACCCGATTAATAGTTCTTGAGCACATAGTGATCGTTTTAATACGCCGTTTGGTAATGTCACCTTCATTTAAAATATCTACATTTAAAAATGTTTTTATATCTGAAAGTCTTGGGTTTGTTAGTGTATTTTTCCACTGGGTAATACCAATTAGTTTTAGCTTTGATTCAGAAAAAATTGGTAATTTTTCAATATCTTTTTTAGATAGTTTATATTTAAGTTTTGGTGGTTTTTCATCGAGTAAACTAAAGCTAATATTACCTGATTGATCAACTGGTGCATTCAATTTAGTGATAATTGTACCAATCAGGTTATTTGGTTCAATTTTTACGCTTGCTTGTGCTAATTCATATTCTATTTCAACTAAAGATTTATTCAAAGGACTTGTTACTAAAATAACATAAGCATTTAATGCTTGAATTAACGCTTGATTAAATTGACTCTTATATTGAGTAAACCAACCAAAATCAGCCTGTAAGCTTGGTTTGATAATACTGCCTTTGACAAGTAGAATATCTTTGCCACTAGAAGCAGTATTAGCATAATCTAGTAAGTATTCTAGTAGTGAGGTTAAATCATCATTAGCTAGATAAGCTTCGATTTCTTTAGGCGTCAAATCTGTATCTGTTAAAGGGTTAAACTTATAAACGCTATATCCTTTTTGATCAAGTGCAAATTCGAGACCTAGTTGTAGTGAGGTTAAACCAGTATTTTGGCTGGTAGGTAGTAAAAATATAGGTAAAGCCATTGAGTATATGTATCCCAGCATTGAATAAAAAAATGTAAATCTTATTATACCAAATGCCTGGCTGGATGCTATATACACATCTAAACTTGTAAGAAGATATTATATTTTCTATGGAGATTAAGTGGATGAAGCATGTATCATTATTCATTTTGTATTTGTTTATTAGCCTATTTATGACAAGTACATATGCAAAATCAACAAAGGTTAAATCAGGTATTGTTGTAGGCGCTCAAATGGGTTATGCACAAGTCAATTCAAGTGTTAGTAATTGGCAAGCAGATACACAGAAAGGAAACTTTTTTTATGGTGCAACTATAGGCGCTGATTTCGCCTTAATAGATACATTAGCTGTAGGTGCTGAAACAGGTATATTTTATGGTAATGACTTGGCAAAATATGATGAAAAAGATGGTGGAAGTGTAAAGGTTAGCAATTTAATCATTCCTATTTTAGCAAAGGTAAAATTATTAACCTCAACTGGATTGGATCTATTTGTCAAAAGTGGTATTTCGTATGTTCATCCTTATTCTAAGCAATCAGGCGATGTCGTAACAGTCGATTGGAGTAGTTCTTGGAACTTTACAGTAGCCGGTGGCGTAGGATATCAATATGAAGGTTTTAACTTCTTTATTCAGTATATGCATATATTTGGTAATAGTGATGTAACTGTAAATGGCACACAAGGAACGGGTGATGCTTCAGATATTGATGCTATTACTGGCGGGGTTACTTATACGTTTTAGGCTGTTTAGTTGTAATTTGTATCTACATTGTATATACTTGTTGTAGACAGTTTAAAATGTAATTGGAGTTAAATGATGAAAACATTAATAAAAAAATGGGGCAATAGTGCTGCTGTCCGCTTACCATCATCAATGTTACAGTCAATGCATATTTCGATTAACAGTGAGGTAGAAATAGAAGAATTTGAAGATAAAATTGTTATAACACCTGTTTCAAAATCTTATGATCTTAATGAGCTTTTAGATGGTATAAATGAGGATAATCTGCATGAAGAAGTGTCGCTTGGTAAACCAATTGGTAAGGAGTCATTATAGTGCCACTACCAAGTACAGAATATATTCCAGATGTTGGTGATATTGTATGGGTTAAATTTGACCCTCAAACTGGCAATGAACATAAGGGGTATCGCCCGGCATTAGTATTAAGCCCAAAGGAATATAATTGTAAAACAAGTTTGATGATTTATTGCCCAATGACAACTAAATCTAAAGGTTATCCTTTTGAGGTTATATTAAAAAAAATTGGTAAATTGAGTGTTGTTCTTTCTGACCAAGTAAAAAGTATTGACTGGAAAGCAAGGCAGGCGACTTTTAAGGGTAGGGCATCAAAGAAAGAAGTAATTGATGTAAAAGCGAAACTCAAAGCATTATTAAATCTATATTAATCATATCCATACCCCATCCTTTGAAGTAAGTCTTGGTTAGGAATAGCATCAAATAATTGAGGTGGGCCTTCAGGTTGGGTATTGGCACACTCGGATAATTCTTCAGCTAATTCCTCATGATCATTTGCTAGTGCAATTTCTGATAATGCTTTACCATGTTTATGTAAATCGAGAGCATATCTTTCATTTAATAATTCAATTATTTGGTCACTACCATTTTTAGCTGCAATTTCTGCTAAATGATAGGTTGTTTCATTTAAGTTAAATGTATCACTTGGTTGTAGTTTTTCAATAAGAAAATTTAATGATTCAGCATCACTTTTTTTTGTGGCACAATCTAACATTGCCAGGGCTGATTGGTATAACCCTGGTTGTTGATGAATATCTATTTCATTAGCAAACATACAGAATAATTGATGGTGATTATGACTGGCAGCAATTTGAGCAAGTCGGTGGATTTGTGATTGGTAATTATAACCATACTCTACAAGTGAACTATATATGTTAGTCGCCCCATATTCAGTAGCAATAATAGCAAGGTGCTCAAGTGTATCATTTAACTTTTCTGCATCATGCTCTTTTATATAGGAAAGCAGAAACTCAACGGTATCATAATGGTCATTTTTTGTAGCAGTTTCTGCAAGTGTCATTGCTTGAGATTGTAAATCTAGTAAATAGTTATTTGATAGTAATTCAATGATATTATTTTTATTGTTACTAGCAGCAATCATTGCTAAATCATTGACAAAGATGCCAAAGCTAAGTGAAGCATCAAGCTTTAATTGGTTGAGAGCTAATTCAAGAATATCTGATTCACCTAGTTCTGTGGCAAGCTTAGCATAACTTATCATTAGATCACTACTAACATTGAGTTCTTTAATTAGTGAGCTAAAGAGATTAGTATGACCATTTTCAATTGTATATTGAGCCGCTGTTTTTTCAGTGTCATCGGCAGTTTGTAAAGCATCAATAAAATCTTGAGTCGGTAGTCTTTCTTTTAGAAAGTTTAATACATCTTCTTTGCCATGTTTTGCTGCAGTCGTAGCAACATAAAGACAAAATGATTTAAAATCTTCAGCATCTAAAGTAGATGCATCATTAAAAGTATCGGCTAATAAATTTAAATGTCCATGCATAATCGCTAAATCTAATGGAGCCTCATTTGAATTATTAGGTTGCTCTAGAAGTTCAATTTTATGTTCTTTAAAGAATTGAATGACTTTTAATTGACCATATTGAGCAGCACGGTGTGCAGGTGTATTACCATTAAAATCAATTTCATCAAATTCAGTAAAATCATTTAGAAATTTAAGTACGTTAACATGGCCATATGTTGCTGCAAGGTGAGCAGGCGCCTCCATGCTAGTGCCAACTTTTTGTTTAAAATCAATATTATCTAGTTTGGCTATATCTCTAAGTAAACTAACATTACCTGTTTTAGATGCATCTTCAATTAATTGACTAACACTAAATGAGATATCTACGCCATGTTCTTGAAGCAATTTTAAGACATTAACTTTTTTATTTTCAGATGCTAATATAGCTAGACCATTGAGAATGTCATAGTTTAAATTAATGATATTTAAACTATGAAGCTTTTCTAGTATATCTGGGTGGCCATTAATTGCAGCATAGTGTGCTGCTGTTGTACTTGAAGCATCAGCCTGAGCTAAGTTTTGTATAAAATTTAATCCAAGAAATTTGATATCTGACTGGTCTTGAGCTTGTTGCAGTTCTTGTAATTTATCAAATATATTAACATGACCATTGATTGCAGCATAGTGAACAAAGGTTCTGTTTAGACCGTCAACGGCTTCAAAAAGATTATTGCTAGTACCATAATTATGAAATAAATAATCAATTACATCACTTTGACCGTTTTCAGCTGCAATTGCTGCAACAGAAGACAAGTTACATGGAACACCTTGAGCAAGCATTTCACTGATAATTTTAATATTATTATATTTTGCACCAAAATCATAAGGATGTTGACCATTAATACTAGCAATATTATTTAAAAAAGCTTGATGATTTTCTTTAATCTGTAAACAGATGAAGTCTTCACTTTCATCATTTAGATGTTCATTTTTAGCCCACAGTGATAAAGCTAATGACTGAATTACATTCTTATATCCATTTTGTATCGCTTCATTAGCTAATTTACCGATCGTTTCTTGTGATAAATATCGAAAACAAGGACTAACCTCTAGCTGATCTAAATCTTTTAAATAATGTTTTAATAGATCGATATCTTGATCACTCACTGGTTTAAAATAGTTATTTGAAGTCCTAGAAAGTTCCTCACGTTTAGTGTCATTGTCTATGACAAATAAATCATTTGGTGTATATATAATAGGTTTGATATCACTATTTTGGCCATTAGATTGAAGTACTATATAGTTGTTTTCTACAAAAGCTGATGCATGCAAAGCAAAGTCAAGTAGTAGAGCTTTAATTCTTTGTGGGTCATTAATTTGAAACTCAGTATCAAAAAGCTCATCTGTGAATTTCTCTTTATTAATATTATCAGGAAGTAATTTATGAATTAAACCAGTATTTTCTGTCGTATAATCAGGTAGAATCCAGCTTCTTTGGTCTAATTGTTTAATCAGTAAATTATAATTTAAATTAGCTTGAACATAAGCTTTAAATGCTTCTAACGTATTGCCATCAATATTAGGTATAAATGCATCTTCAATTGTTAATAAATTATAGTCGTTTGCTATATGATTATATAATGTGTTAGTAAAATGAATTTCATTGCCTGGGATATCACAGAGGTTATTATTTTTAGTAAATTGAGCAGCTAACTGAATTAATGCCTCTTTTTTTGCTTGGACAATAGTCGAACTAAAATCAGTACATGTTAATCTGTTAGATAACATTAGTATATTTGAATAAGCACCTTGGTAACATTGATTAACAATTAAGTCATTAAAATTTGCTTTATCTGCGTTTTTTATTTCTTCTTGATAGTTACAGTATAAAAGCTCTAGTTCTTTTTTCATTGAATGTAAAATTGCTACACGATCCGGATGAGAATTAATTTTAGCTTCTGTAAAGTCACTTGCAATTTTAACTTTAAGTTCATTAAGCTTATCCATGCCATCTGGGTTTAAGCTGATAATGTGATTCATTAACGTTATTAGCTGTGCTTTAGCAAAGTTAAAATCACTGTCTTGCTCATTATGGTAATAATATGGTTCATCACTGTAAAGTTGATTTAATATAACTGGATCTATTTCTTTTTTTATCTCTGCAATTTCAAAAAATGAAGCTGTTAATTGTGGCATGGCGCAATCCCCTACATAAAATAATCAAACATAAAATATTATGAAGAATAACCTATAATTTTATGTGCAAAAAGTCAATAATATAGGGATAATTTCATCTGATTAATATATTTTTGGTTAAAATTTATACAAATTTTGTGAGTTTTTCAGTTTCTTTTGCAATCATTAATTCTTCATTTGTTGGAATAACTAATACGGTGGGATGGCCAAATGAATTAATATGATAATTACTTTCTTGCCCATGTTGCTTATTATTATTTTGATCAATTAAAAAATTTAAGTTCTTAAGGTTATTAATGACTAATTGGCGGATTAAACTCGAATTTTCACCAATACCACCACTAAAAATAATCGCATCAAGCTTTTCAAAATAAGCAAAATAAGCAGATATAAAAAAGGTAATTCGTTGACAAAATAAATCTAAAGCAAGTTTAGCTTTTTTATCATTTTTATGAACTAATGACTGAATTTGACGCATATCTGAGTGTTCACATAGACCTAATAATCCGCTTTGCTTATTCAATAGATGGTCTATTTGTTTGATACCTAAATGTAACTTCTCTGATAAATAAGTTATGATACCGGGATCAATGCTACCTGATCGGCTACCCATTACTAAGCCATCTAAAGGTGTAAAGCCCATTGATGTATCAAAGCTTTTACCTTGTTTAACTGCAGTAACACTACAACCATTGCCAAGATGAAGTGTAATATAGTTACCTTTGGTTTTATGCAGAATATGATCTGCTTTTAATGTTAAATATTGATGACTAATACCATGAAATCCATATTTTCTAATATGATGTTTCTCATATAATTCATAAGGTAATGCATATACATAATGATTTTGAGGGATACTTTGATGAAAGGCTGTATCAAAAACAGCTATCTGAGGTAAATGATCAAATACTTTCTGGCAAAACTTAATGCCTGATAAGTTATGCGGGTTATGTAGTGGCGCTAGTGGTATTAATGATTCAATGGTGTTAATGACTGCTGAATTAATGATTGTAGCATTTTGAAATAAGTGACCACCGTGAACGACTCGATGTCCAATTGCTTTTACATCATCAATCAGTTTATATTTAGTTAATTCATTTTTAATTTCTGTAAATATACTTTCATAGCTAGCTTGACTGAGTTGTTTAAGTATAGGAGTATCATTCAAATAGGTTGATTTAAATAAGGTGTCAGGTTGTCCAATATTTTCAGCGAGACCTTGTAGGATTAGTTTTTGAGACTGTAGAGAAATTAAAGCAAATTTAATTGATGAGCTGCCACAGTTTAGAGTTAAGACTAGGTTTTCAGACACAGTATTCAACTTTAATTTTGTTTATTGATTTATTATAGTCATAAGCTTCATCTAAGATAAGTATAAACTTTCAATAAAATCACTATAAACTTGATTTATGTCATGTTAGCTATGGTTATAGTTATGGTATACTTGCTTCATATTAAATAATTCTAGTGAAAAACCGTAATGCATGAATTTTCAATTTGTCAGAATATTATCCAAATTGTTGATCAAAAGTTAAATCAAGTGTCTCAAACTAGAGTTGAAAAAATTATTTTAACAATTGGAAAGTTAGCAGCAATTGATATTGAGTCTCTAAAATTTTGGTTTCCAGTAGCAGTAAAAAGTACATCACTTGATTCAGCAACGATAGAAGTTACAGAAATAGAAGGTAGTGCACAGTGTATTAATTGTCATCAACAATTTGACTTAGAGAAATTATATCAAGCTTGTCCATTTTGTAATTCCTATGATAGAAAAATTCTATCAGGTATGGAAATGTTAGTGCAAAAAATTCAGCTTAAATAGGAAAGGAATTAAAATTATGTGTACAACTTGTGGTTGTCAAAATACTGAAGACTTATTAGAAGCAACTGATGCAAGTCATCATCATCATGCCCATGTTCATGAAAGTATTGAACTAGAAAAAGCCATATTAGAGACAAATACACACTATGCACAATTAAATAGAAAATTTATTGATGAAAAGAAAAGTGTATTATTAAATTTTGTATCAAGTCCTGGTTCTGGTAAAACTTCATTATTAGTTCAGAGTATAAAAGATTTATCGAGCCAATATCCAATATCAGTTGTTGAGGGTGATCAGTATACCGAGCTTGATGCTAATCGCATTCGAGCAGCTGGTGCCCAAGCTTATCAGATTAACACAGGTAAAGCCTGTCATTTAGATGCTCATATGGTGTCACACGCATTTGAGCATTTAGATATCAAGCCTAATGGATTTGTGTTAATTGAAAATGTTGGTAATTTAATTTGTCCGGCATTATTTGATTTAGGTGAAAATAAACGTATCGTCTTAATTTCAGTAACTGAAGGTGATGATAAACCTTTAAAGTATCCTGATATGTTTTATGGTGCTGATTTGGTTATTGTTAATAAAATAGATTTACTAGATTATGTTGATTTTAATGTAGATAAACTTAAGGAAAATATTCATAAAATACAACCAAAGGCTCAAGTAATCACAGTTTCGGTTAAACAGTTGACTCATTTAGATACTTGGTATCAGTGGCTTAAAGGCTTATTGGTGTGAAAGCATTATCTTTAACTTTAAATGGCATAGTGCAAGGTGTTGGTTTTCGCCCCTTTATCTATAGGTTAGCTGACAATTATCATTGGAAAGGATTTATTAAAAATACACCGCTTGGTGTCAATATTGTGCTAGATATACTTGATGTTGAGCAAGTTAAAACAGCTATTTTATCTAATTTACCTCCATTAGCTAAAATTGATTTATTTGATATTAAGTATATTGAAATTAAGCAAGCATTTGATTGTTTCAAAATTTTACAAAGTGATCATGGTGCTGCATTAACAGATGTTTCTTCTGATATTAAAATATGTGATGATTGTTTAAATGAATTATTTGATGCTAATAGTCGATATTATTTATACCCATTTATCAGTTGTACTAATTGCGGTCCACGATATGCTGCAATTAATCAATTGCCTTATGATCGGGATAAAACAGCATTTGTTGATTTTAATTTATGTACTAATTGCCAAAAAGCTTATACAGACCCACTTAATCGTAGATTTCATGCACAGACAACGGCGTGTTCAGACTGTGGACCACAACTATCAGATAACTTATCTAATGTAGCAACAGCAATACAAAAGGGGCAAATTATTGCTTTAAAGGGGAATTCTGGTTTTCATTTAATTGTCGATGCTAAAAACAAAGCAGCACTTTCAGAGTTAAGAAAGCGTAAAAAAAGAGCAAATAAGCCATTTGCATTAATGGCGTTAAATACTCAGTCAATTAATCAATATGTCGAAATATCAGATCAAGAAATAACTGAGCTTGAGTCTTTTGCAGCACCGATTGTATTACTTAAAGAAAAAGAAGCGATAAATTTACCCAATACGTTAAGTCCTGGATTAGATAAATTAGGTATTATGTTACCTTCAACAGCCATACACTATTTATTATTTTATGAACTATTAGGTAGGCCTACTAAGTCAGATTGGTTAAAGCAAAAAAATGATGTTTTATTGGTTGTTACCAGTGCTAACTTAAGCGGTGATGTTGTTATTGCCGATAATGATCAAGCAAAAGAAAAGCTTGATCAAATTGCAGATATCATTGTTGATCATAATAGAGTGATCAGTATGCGCTGTGATGACTCTGTTGTAGTTTGTAATGATAATAAGACCAATATTATTCGTCGGGCTAAAGGTTATGCACCTAAAGCTATTCATTTAGATGAAAGACTACCTAATATACTGGCTTTAGGTAGTCATTTAAAAAATACCTTATGCTTAGTCAATAAAAATAAAGCTTATGTTACTCAGCATATTGGTGATTTGGATAGTCAATATACAGTTGAGTATTTCTGTGAAACATTAGCACATATCCAACGTCTTTATGCAATTAAGTTTGATGCAATTGCAACCGAGTTACATCCAGATTTTTATCCAACTGAGATTGCAGCATCACTTAATTTACTGATTTACCCAGTTCAGCATCATAAGGCACATATGGCATCTGTCATTGCAGAGCATCAAATTCAAGGTGACTGTTTAGGCGTGATTTTAGATGGCTATGGTTATGGTGATGATGCTCAAGCCTGGGGCGGTGAATTATTTTTATATAATTCAGAAAAGTTTGCGTTTAACCGTTGTGGTAGTTTGTTGCCAATGAGTTACTTTTCACTTGATAAAGTACAGAAAGAACCTTGGCGTATGGCAGTTGCTCTAAAAGAGCAATTTAATTTACAATCATTGGAATACCTTGATATATTACCAAGATCAAAAGAATTTCAACAAATTTTAAAATTACGTAGAACCAATGTTACGACAACAAGCTGTGGTCGATTATTTGATGCAGTTAGTAGTTTATTGAATGTTTGTCACTATAACACTTATGAAGCAGAAGCTGCTATGCGTTTGGAATCATTGGTTAAACAAATTAAAATTAATCGATCATTATTTGAGATTAATGACAAAAATCAATTAGACCTCAGTGCATTAATTCATAGTGTAATAAATGAAAAAATAAATAAATCAACTCAAGCTGCAAGCGAATTATTTCATGGTAGTTTTGCTTATGCTTTAGCTCAGTGGATAATAAAAACTGCAGCAAATAACAAGGTTAATCAAATTATTTTAAATGGTGGTTGTTTTCAAAATAACATCCTATTAAGTCAAGTATATAAGCAATTAAATGAACATAAACTGAATGTGTTTATACCAAAATTCTTACCATTTAATGATGGTGGTATTTCATTAGGGCAAGCTTTTATTGCAGCAAAAATACATCAAGAAAAATTAAATAATATAAGGGATCAAAATTATGTGTCTGGCAATTCCTGCACAAATTACGCAATTGATTGAACCTCAGCGGGCAATCGTTAATGTTGGTGGTGTCTCTAAGGAAATATCATTAGCACTATTATCCGATGAAGTATTTATCGATGATTTTGTTATTATCCATGTTGGTTATGCACTAAATAAATTAGATAAGCTTGAAGCAGAAAAAACATTAAATGACTTTAAAGTGATGCTAGAGGAACAGTCGCTATGAAATATATTGAATCTTTTAGACAACCAAAAGTTGCTAAAAAGTTATTTGAAAAAATTCATCAGGCATCAAAAGAAGATAAAAACTATCGATTGATGGAATTTTGCGGTGGTCATACTCATGCGTTACATCGTTATGGGATCAGTGATTTATTACCTAAAAATATCAAAATGATTCACGGTCCTGGATGTCCAGTTTGTGTATTGCCCATTGCTCGAGTCGATCAAGCAATCTGGTTAGCATCACAAAAGGATGTCATTTTTTGTAGTTATGCTGATATGTTGCGTGTGCCAGGCACTAATCAGGACAGTTTACTTAAAGCAAAAGCGCGTGGTGCTGATGTAAGAATGATTTATTCAGTGGATGATGCATTAGAGTTAGCAAGAAATAATGAAGCTAAATGCGTGATCTTTTTTGCAATTGGCTTTGAAACGACAACACCACCAACTGCTGTAGCAATTGATAGGGCAATTAAAGAAGATTTAAATAATTTCTTTGTCTTTTGTAACCATGTTCTAACACCTGTAGCGATGAGTGCGATATTAACCAGTAGTAATCCTGTACAAATCGATGGCTTTATTGGTCCTTCTCATGTCAGTATTGTCATTGGCAGTAATGCCTATAAGGATGTTGCAGATACATATCAAAAGCCAATTGTTATCTCTGGCTTTGAGCCGCTAGATATTTTGCAATCAATTTTAATGCTTGTAGAAATGATTAATGATGGTGATTTGAGTATTAAAAATCAATATACACGTGCAGTGACTGAGAAAGGGAATTTATGTGCTCAAACATTAACAGATAACTATTTACAATTGCGTTCAGAGTTTGAGTGGCGTGGGCTTGGGTTTATTCCTTTAAGTGCATTAAAAGTACGCGAAGAATATGGAAAATATGATGTGGAAAAAATATTTTCAATACCTAAAGTAAAAGGTATTGAGCACAAAGCATGTGCATGTCCTGAGATTTTAAGAGGCATTAAAGAGCCTTTAGACTGCAAACTATTTGGTGTTGCTTGTACACCAGAGCAGCCGATGGGTGCTTGTATGGTTTCTTCAGAAGGTGCATGTGCTGCTCATTATCAATATAGTCGGAGTGCTTAAATGATAAAACTTAATTTTAAAAAAGATGTTGTTGATCTATCCATGGGCTCAGGTGGTAAGTCAATGAATCGCCTAATTGATCAGCTAATGTTAAAAGCATTTGACAATCCTTATTTAAATAAAAAAGAAGATCAGGCTGTTTTACCAGAAATAAATGGTAAGTTAGCTTATACAACCGACAGCTATGTTGTATCGCCTTATTTTTTCCCAGGAGGAAATATTGGCTCATTAGCAATACATGGAACAGTTAATGACTTAGCTGTCTCAGGTGCAACACCATTATATATTTCAGTTGGATTTATCTTAGAAGAAGGGCTGCCTTTAAGTGATTTAAAAACGATTGTCACGTCTATGGCAAAAGCTGCTGAAACTGCGGGTGTTTCTATTGTTACAGGTGATACAAAAGTGGTTGAGAAAGGTAAGGCAGATGGTATTTTTATTAATACTTCAGGTATTGGTGTGATAAAACCACAACATACTTTAGCTAAAGAAATAGTAAAGCCAGGTGATAAAATTATTGTTAATGGTAATATCGCAGATCATGGGGTTGCTGTGATGTCAGAAAGAGAAAACTTAACATTTATGACAAAAATTTTAAGTGACTCAATCCATTTAAATGATCTTATTTCTAATCTACTTAATTCTAATGCATCAATTAAAGCAATGCGAGATCCAACCAGAGGTGGTATTGCTGCAACATTAAATGAATGGGCGTATGAATATGGCGTCGGTATTGAAATTGATGAAGCAAAATTACCAGTGTCAAATGAAGTGTTATCTGCTTGTGAGTTATTAGGGCTTGATCCATTATTTATTGCTAATGAGGGTAAAGTATTAATGCTTTGTGATCAAAATCAAGCAGATCAAGTTTTAAAAGATTTAAGAAACCACCCAAAGGGTAAAAATGCACAGGTCATAGCAGAAGTAATTCAACTAAATGATCAACAGAGTCCTTATGTAGCTATGAAAACTGCATTTGGTGGTTTAAGACGAGTCGATTGGTTAAGTGGCGAGCAATTGCCAAGAATTTGTTAATGGGTTTAAGATATGAAACAACAACTTTTTTTACCTTATGAAAAACTAGACAATTTAATTAATATTTTAAAAAGCGCAGGTTTTGAAGTTAAGGCTCCTATCGTTGATGATGGGGCGATTGTTTATGATACAGTTGATAAAGCTTCACAACTGCCTTGGGGCTATGTTGATGAGCAGAAAGAAGCATTTTATGCAATTAAAAAAACAGATAGTCAGCGCGCTTTTGGTTGGACTGTACCAGTTCAGTCAATTAAACCACTATTATTTGAAGAAAGAGAGGTACTTTGGAAAGTAAAACGTAATGCTGAAGGTAAACTTTCATTTGAAAAGTCAGCGCATATTCCAAAGTATGCAATCTTTGGTGTAAGGCCTTGTGATTTACGAGCAATAGAGATTCAAGATAAGGTATTTATTGATAATACCTATCATGATATTCGTTATCAAAAAAGACGTCAGCAATTATTTATTATCGCTGCTAATTGTACTAGTTGTCATCATAACTGTTTTTGTGTCAGTTTGGGTGATCAACCTAAAGCCAATAAAGGCTTTGATTTGGCAGTTACTGAAATTGACAGTGGTTTTGTGGTTGAGTCAGGTTCAGATCAAGGAGAGCAAGTGTTAACTCAGCTTCAATTAAATCAAGCAACAACAAGCCAAATTAATCAAGCAATTAAACAGATTGAAACAACAGCTGCACAACAAGTAAAAAAAGTACCAGAAGTGCCGATTATGGAAGAAACTTTAAAACAAAATTTGGACCATCCACAGTGGGATGATGTTGCAAAACGCTGTCTTTCTTGTGGTAGCTGTACACAGGCTTGCCCAACTTGTTTTTGTCATACAGAAAAGGATGAACCTAAACTAGATGGTAATGAAACAGAGCATTTAAGAGAATGGGATTCTTGTTTTGGTTTAGATCACAGTTATACCCATGGTGAGCTATATAGAGAAAAACCTAAATATCGTTACCGTCAATGGCTAGTGCATAAATTTGGAACATGGCGAGATCAATTTGATACGAAGGGTTGTGTTGGCTGTGGGCGCTGTATTACTTGGTGTCCAGTTAAAATTGATGTTACAGATGAAATCAATACAATTTGTGGGGAATAAAATGATTATAGAAGATGATGTATATTTACCCTTTGAAGCAGAAGTCATTGAGTTTATACAAGATGCTGATGAGATTTTTACCCTACGTTTAGAGTTAACAGATCCTCAATTAAGGGAGAAATATCGCTTTCAACCAGGCCAATATAATATGATCTATCTCTATGGTGTTGGTGAAGTTGCAATCTCAATTGTTAATGATCGAGAATTTAATCCAAACCGTTTTGAACATACGATACAAGTTGTTGGGCGTGTAACAAAAGGAATGGCTAAACTAAAAAAGGGTGACAGAGTAGGTATTCGCGGACCATTTGGTACCCAGTGGCCGATTAAAAATGCTTATGGGAAAGATGTTGTCATTATGACAGGAGGTTTAGGTAATGCACCTTTAGTTGCTTTAACTGAATGCTTATTACAAGAAAGAGAGCGTTTTGGTAAACTTTATGTTGTACAAGGTTTACGCCATAGTGATGGTTTAATCTATCAGGATAAATATACACGTTGGAATGAGTTGGCGAATACAGAAGTCATTATAACAAGAACAGAAGGTGAGTCTTTTGGTCCATGGAAATGGTATCAAGGCTTTGTCACTGAAGCAATTGATGATTTAGATATTGATTATGCAAATACAATTGTAATGAGTGTTGGTCCAGAGATTATGATGATTAATGTTGCTAAAGCATTTATTAAAAAAGGTGTACCAGAAGCTCAAATTTATGTCAGTCTTGAACGTAGTATGAAGTGTGCAGTAGGTCATTGTGGGCATTGTCAGATGGGCAAGGAATTTGTTTGTAAAGATGGTGCTGTCTATGCTTATCCACAAGTAGAAAAATTATTGGCAATTGAAGGAGTATAATTATGTCAGCTTACGATCCTTTAAAAAATGTTCCAGAAAAACCAACATTAGCGGTACATAAATTTAGCTCTTGTGATGGTTGTCAGCTTGCTTTTATCAATAAGGGTGTAAAATTAATAGAACTTTCAGGCTTAGTTGAAATTAAGCATTTTGCTGAAGCAGGTGCGGTTGATGAAGAAGCTAAAGTTGATATTGCAATCATTGAAGGTAGTATTAATACTAAACATGATGTAGAGCGAATTAAAATGATTCGTGAAAATAGCCGTTATTTAATTTCAATGGGTGCTTGTGCAGTTTCAGGCGGTATTCAAGGACTAAGAAATAATATTGATGCAAAAGAATTTAAAAATTGGATTAAAGCAGTTTACCCAGATCATCCACATGTGGTTGAAGCCAGTGATTTAGATACAGCAAAACCAATTAAAGATTATATTAAAGTAGATTTTGAAATATCTGGTTGTCCTGTTAGCGCTGATCAAATGTACCATGCTGTGAGACAATTATTATTTAAGGTAGAGCCTGAAAAGGTTGTTGACCCTGTTTGTGTCTCTTGTAAGCACCGAGGGATTACTTGTGTTATGGTTGCAAAAGGTGAGCCATGTTTAGGCCCTGTAACGGCCAATGGTTGTGATGCATTATGCCCAGCAATTAATCGGGGTTGTTATGGCTGTTATGGTGCTTCAAAATATGCCAACTTTGATGCAATGACAAATAAATTAAAAGAAATGGGATTAACTGATGCTGAGATAGCACGTAAATATCATTTTATTAATAACCAACAAACAGGATTTAAGGAAGCAGGTGATTTAAATGAACACAAATGAATCATCCAAAAATGTAAAAACAATTGAAGTACCAATTCTAGCGCGCGTAGAAGGCGAAGGTGCGCTTGATCTTGTTATTGAAGGTAATGAAATTACTAAATGTCATGTTAGAATTTATGAGCCACCTAGATATTTTGAGAAGTTTTTAGAAGGCCGTGAACCAAACGAGATTATTGATGCCGTTGCAAGGATTTGTGGTATTTGTCCTATGGCCTATCAAATGAGTGTTGTGACATTAATGGAGCGAGCATTTGATGTTGAAGTGACACCTTGGGTACATTCTATGCGTCGTGTGATGTATCTAGCTGAATGGACGGAATCACATTATTTGCACACACATATTTTAGCAGCACCAGATTTTCTGAATTATCACTCAGCAATTGAAATGGCAAAAGATTTTCCAGATGAAGTTAAACGTGGCGTAAAACTACAACAATTAGGTAATGATATCTTAAAACTTTTTGGTGGCCGCTCTGTGCATCCGGGTGCAATTAAGGTGGGTGGATTTTATCGCGCGCCGAAACAAAAAGAAATTGATGAACTCATTATTCGATTGGAAGATGCATTAGTTGATGCTGAAGCTGTAGTTCGTTGGTTTGCAACATTACCTTACCCTGATGTTGAGTTTGACGATTTAGTTCAAGTAACACTTTGTGATGAATCAGGCCAGTATCCGGTAATCGCAGATCATGTTATTACCAGTACAGGATTAAAGTTTCATATTGATCAGTGGGATGAACATTTTAAAGAATTTCATGTGCCTCAATCGACAGCATTACATTCAACTAAAGATGGCAAACCTTATTTAACCTCACCACTGTCACGTTTTAATTTAAATTTTGATTGCTTACCACAAAAGATAAAAGATTTAGCCAATGAAACGGGAGTGTCATTTCCAAGCAATAATATTTTTCATAGTATCTTAGCAAGGTCTATTGAGTGTTATTATGCATTTTATGAAATTTTAGCGATTTGCCGTAATTATCAGTATCCAGAGAAACCTTATGTTGATGTTACCTTTAAAAAAGGTAAAGCATGGGGAGCTAGTGAAGCACCAAGAGGCGTTCAGATAGATTATTTTGAGTTTGATGAACAAGGCTTGGCTAGTAAAATTAGAATAACACCGCCAACGGCACAAAATTTAGCTTGTATGGAAGCTGATTTAAAGCAATCATTAACTAAATTTGGCCTAGATCGAGCTGATGATGAATTACGACTACATGCTGAAATGGTGATTCGAAATTATGATCCATGTATTTCTTGTTCTGCGCATTTTCTAACATTAAATGTTACTCGAAATTAATCTTAATTTAAATCATTGGAATTACCCTTTATGTTTAAACATTTTTTTAAGTGCTATAGCTTAGTAGCGTTAGTATTTTGGTTATTGACATTGCTTATCTTACAAAGTCATATGATTGTATTTTATATGGTATTAGTTGCATTTTTACTTGGGTTACGTCATGGTTTTGATGCTGATCATATTGTTGCTATTGATAATGTAACGCGTAAATTTGCTGTTGAAAAAAAATACTATTTAACAACAGGAACTTATTTTGCATTAGGTCATTCTAGTATTGTGCTTATTATGACAGTTTTGCTGATCTTTGGTATTAGTATTTTTAAAGAACAATCATCTATAGTGATGACATCAGGTATGTATATTGGTGCATTAACATCAATTATTTTTTTATGGTTAATGGCATTTATTAACTGTATTTTTATTGTAAAGTTATTAAAACATGATCAAATTAATCAGAATGTTGGTTTTATACCAAAGTTAACAACCCCTTTGTTAGCTTCAATTAATAAGCCCTATAAAATGTATTTTATTGGTTTTATTTTTGGTCTTGGTTTTGATACAGCAACAGAAATTGGATTATTAGGGCTTGCAGCAAGTTCTTATATCAATGGTATTTCGATTAGCTTTATTTTGTTATTGCCTTTGGCTTTTGCATTGGGAATGGCATTAGTTGATTCATTAAGTGCAGGAGTAATGGCAAAACTTGTATCAATTGCGAATGACAATAAGCAGTATTATAAAAAATACCAGCTTATTATTTCATCTTTAGCTTTGGTAATTTCCATATTACTTGGGTTATTTGAATTATTGAATTTATTTAATATAAATGGTGGTTTATTTATAAATCAATTAGTTGATGTTATTTCAAATTATTCAGAATTAATTGGAGGAGGAATATTTACAATAATATTGCTATTTTCTGTTTATATTTTTATTAAAAATCGATACCCTGGCCACTAAATTAAAAGTAATTGGCAAAATGATGGAATATCATGAACAGAAAAACATTTATTTATAATTTAATTACACTTCTAATTGCAATAATCGTCTCTATTTGCTTAATAAAAGTTGTATTAGCAGCAGATAAAAATCCATTGATTGTCATTCCTTTTCAAAGTGATCAATTATGTCAGTCAGAGCATATGCTGAAATTTAGTTTAAATAAAGAAAATGCAGAATTACTTAAGCAGTTGAGTAAAAAGTTATTAAATAAACCAATTTTTACTTTAGTTAATGATAAACTAAAAACGATTGCAATAACTGATGAAAAAAATGCACAAGTTTTAATAAATCAAGATTATCATGTTGTAAATGTAGCAACTGTAAGAAATGAGCTTGGAGGTAATTTTGTGGCACCTACATATAAAAATATTGTTATGGTAAAGCCATGTTCGAGAAATAGTTAATTATATTATTTTATTTCAAGGTAACCGTTATAACTTTGGTCTGTGCTGCTTTCTTGAAAAAGAAATGGACTAGGTATCGAGCTAAAATCATCACTTGATGAAATGTACATGGGATCAGGGATTTCTTCATATTCAGTCCTATTAGAAATTGGGTCAGGAATTTCTTCATATTCAAACTTAGGAGTTGTATTACCTGAAATTGGACTAATAAAATGAGAATTCTTAGCATCAGCTATAGATTTAAGTTTAATCATTCCTCTGCGATAAGCATCAACTATTTGAAAATTCCCATCGTCTATTGCAAATTGTATATGGCTATTTTGGCGAAATATGTTGAAACTTATCTGGCTTTATAAGAATTTCCAGCCATTGTACTGATTTATCAGACAATAAGTGAGTTCGCTCAATAATTCTTTGCCAATTAACATAATGGCTAAGGTA
>JAKJJQ010000022.1:0-50005 GCA_021713415.1 Thiotrichales bacterium 19X7-9 | reverse complement strand
AGAGCAATAATAAAGTAAGTTAGGCATTCAGTATTCCAAAAAGATAAGTTAAAATAGTGCTTCAGTGACTGTTGTAATTCATTGATGTGTTTCATCATATCGCTCTTTTTTGTTTTTTGGCGATTATAAGAATGAACGATAACAATGAAAAATCAATGGGTTACACCGTTACTGTCGTGTAGTGTGTGATGAAATAGATGATTTTTCAACAGAAAAATATATCGGGACAAGACGATTTTCAATGTGATTAGCCAGCAACAGAACCAAAAATTGAGTCTGCGACAGATCCCAATAATCTACATATGGCAATCAGGAATAGCCGCTGTATCCTTCTGATTAGTTTCTACATCATAAAACGGATAATTTGTTTGAGAAAGCTCTTTAATACATTTTTCATATAACTTATCCATTAACTCTACATTAGTTTCTCTATCATTATCAAGCAATACCCCTGATTTTTCTATTATGCTCTGTATAACCATATCTTTTTTGTAGCCATTTGTGAAAAATTTACAAGGATCTGTTTCATAATCATATTCCTGTTCTTCAAAAAAAGTCATAAACCCATCATATGCTTCATTAATTAAAGTTATAAACTCACTTTTGATCCCTAAAACACTTGCTCTATAATTTTCGACAATGACCTCTATTTTCTCTGTATCTAGCTGATAATAATCATCTTTACTAATTAAGCTATGATCATGCTGTATACGACTAACCATTTTCAAAAATGCTTCAGCAGTATTTTCAGTAATTTGACTAAACGCGTATTCAATGTTCTCCGTATTAGAAGGCCAAGAATAAGGAACATTTAAAAATTTAAGCTTATTATCCTCATATTCAAGCCTATTATCTAGAAACAATGAGTTTAACAAACCTTCTTTTTGCTCTATTTTTTCTCCCTCTTGTAAAAAAAGCTGATCATGATTAGTTTCAATGTAATTTGACATAGCTAATCTTGCTATTAATGCATTTGGAATGGGTTGGTTGTTTTCTTGCAAAAACAATATATATTGTCGTGTTATAAGATCAGAAACAGGAGTGGAACAATCTGTACTATGCGCTATAATTTCAGATACAATGCTTTCTTTTTTATCATCATTACATAATTGAAGAAACAAACGCTCTAACCCATGTAAAACAATTTCTGCAGTGCTATCATCACTATATAGTGATGATGACTCTGCTTTTGATAAAAACTCTTGTAAAGGTTGATTTTGTCCTATTGCAGACTCGATTATATCTTTCCGGGTATTATTGGAAAATTGTAATTTATTAAAAATACCTTCTTTCCAATTTATTGGAGAATTTAAGATAACATTGGTATTAGATAAATTATTGCAAATATCATCAATAATTTCTGGAGAAAAACAATTACCTATCAAAATAAATTCTTCAAGATTATTTAATTGATTAAATAGACCATTTGGTATATTCCTTAACATATGATTGTTTGATAAATCTAGATATTTAAGATTGGTCAGCGCATTAATATCTGTAGGCAGATCTGTTAGAAAAACATTTGAATTAATATTTAAAGTGTGAAGGTTAGCTAATTTGCAAATACCAATAGGCAATTCTTTAAAGGAGTTTGCATCTAAGTTTAAACTTTCAAGTTGTTGTAATTTATCTATTTTCTCTGGTAGCTCCTCTAATTGATTTAAAGATAAATTTAGATTTTTAATATTTTGTAATTTATCAATATTATCAGGTAAAGTTCTTAATTGGTTAAATTTTAAATTTAAGGTTTCAAGTTTTGAGAAAAAATTCTGATTCTTATCTATAAGCCTTTCTAAATCTTTATCATTTAGTCCCATTATGGTCAATGATAATTCTTTAGAGTTTTGGCTTTCATCAATTTTTTTTTGTGCATCAATATATGACATAGCAACACCCTTAAGTATATGTATTTTAATATTATGCTATATTTAATATATATTTTAAAGTATTTTATTTATAGAGTCCATTCCTATCTCCATGCATTTAATTTGGATCTGTTTTAGATTCCTATAACCTTGTTGAATTCCAAACAAATAAATGAGAGCATTCCTAACACAGTTTATGTTTACTCTATTTTTGTAACCTACAATTATGGAGTAACTTATGGCACTAAAGCAACGAATCGTAACAGAGATTTATGATGATCAAACACAAGATATAATTCATCGTGAAGTGACAGAGGAAAAAGTTATTAAATCTCCAAAATCAATAGATGATTTAGGTTACAACCATACATAACAAATAGAGGTATTGCATCGGATACAGAATAACTACCTAAAATTTCAATCAACTGTTTACGATCTTGAAGACACCTGCCCAGCATGTGGCAGTGAAATGAGAAATTATGGTACATATGAATCTAACTTTAATAGCGTATTCAGTGATCATAAGATAAACTTACCCAGAAGAAGGTGCACTAATAATGAGTGTAGAAAGCTTATAACGTATAGTATTCAGGGGCTTTTTGGCGATTACCGCCATCCTGATTTATTAGAGATGCAAGCAGTTGCTGCATCTAAGATGTCATTCGTTGAAGCACAGCATGAGTTAGATGCACAAGTAAAGCGTCATCGAGCAGTGAATGGACAGCTGAATTTAAAGAGAACAGCTGAGCGTGTTGGGACAATATTTACATGAAATACATCAAGATGAGGCTTGTCTTAAGGACTTTGAAATAAAGCCTGCAGAAGAATTAGTCGTTCAAACAGATGGTGGTTATATTAAAGATAAACACCCAGCTCGAGGTAATTTTGAAGCCTTGTTAACTAAAGTTTACAACCCTGAAAATTTAATCAGAAAAGTATCTAAAAAAATAGATAATATAGATAGAGAAATCACTCAGAAATCTTATGCGGCTTCAAGTTATAAAGATCATCATAAATCCATTAAAGTGATGATGTTGATAGCTGCTAAGAAGGAGGGGTTAACCAAACAAACTGATGTCGTTGTTTCATCAGATGGTGCCAAGAATTGTTGGAATGTTTTAAGATCTCTTAAAAAATACTGCAAATCAATTACCTATATTCTTGATTGGTACCATATTTCTAAAAAATTTGACACACTAATTGGACAATTAAATAGCGACAAATCTGAGCAACTTGAATCAGTAAAGTGGAAGGTGTGGCATGGTAAAGTAGAAGATGCAATCATTAGACTATCTGAGCTTTATGGCATACTTATCACAACTGATTTTGCTGATAAAATGCATGATTTACTGAAGTACATTGTCAACAATAAAGCGTATCTGGTTAATTATGAATTAAGGCGTTCATCAGGACAAGTCTATACAAGCAGCGCGATAGAAAGTGGTGTTGAGAGTGTTATTAATACCAGATTTAAAAAGAAACATAAGGCACAATGGAGTCGAGAGTCCGCTCACAAAGTGTTGCAACTTAGAACCTCTTTAGCAAGTCACCAATGGGCTAAAGATTGGAAACTAGTTAAACGATATATTTATAAAAATGCTGCATAACAACTATGTTAGGAATGCTCTCCTCAATTAACGCCAAAATGAAGAAGGTCAGAAATTCTTGGTACCCTGCGGTACCCATTAGTGATTTTGATAAGTAATAATTTATAAATATATTGTTCACTAATTTATTGATCGATATAGGTTTAAATGATGGTGGCCAGAGGCAGAATCGAACTGCCGACACGAGGATTTTCAGTCCTCTGCTCTACCGACTGAGCTATCTGGCCGATGTGACGTATTAAACCGAATTCTTATAGCTAGGTCAAGCGCTTTTTGAAGAATTTTTCATAAAAAATTATCTTCGGCTCTGGGCATATCGAATTGACTCTATTATAATGCCGAACACAAAATATTAAAAAATATGTTTTAATAAAATTTGCTATAAAATGAGGAGAAAAAAATGGCAGTAGAACGTACTTTATCAATTATCAAGCCTGATGCAGTTGCAAAAAATGTAATTGGTGAGATTTATAGCCGCTTTGAAAAAGCAGGTTTAAAAGTTGTTGCATCTAAAATGATGTATTTATCAGAAAGAGAAGCATCTCAGTTCTATGCGGTACATAAAGAACGTCCGTTTTTTAGTGACTTAGTGAAATTTATGATCTCAGGTCCTGTCATGGTGCAAGTACTAGAAGGTGAAAATGCAATTTTGAAAAACCGTGAGTTAATGGGGGCTACTAATCCTAAAGAAGCAGCACCTGGAACAATTCGTGCTGACTTTGCTGATAGCATTGACGCTAATGCGGTTCATGGTTCTGATGCACAAGAAACAGCTTCTAATGAAGTTGCTTTTTTCTTTGCTGAGCATGAATTGTATACGCATTAATCAGCAGGAAATAAAAAAGCTTAAAAAGGTTAAATCGAGTGTTGACAATAGGAACTCGCACCGTATAATGACTTTCAGTTTCGCGGGAATAGCTCAGCTGGTAGAGCACAACCTTGCCAAGGTTGGGGTCGCGGGTTCGAGTCCCGTTTCCCGCTCCAATGTGAGCAGATAATTTGAGTGAGCGAAACTTGAAAATTTAAGTTTAACTTGGTAGCAATTTTTAAAACTTGCTGCGGGAATAGCTCAGCTGGTAGAGCACAACCTTGCCAAGGTTGGGGTCGCGGGTTCGAGTCCCGTTTCCCGCTCCAGTTGGGCTGAGTAGCAAAGTGGTTATGCAGAGGCCTGCAAAGCCTTGGACACCGGTTCGATTCCGGTCTCAGCCTCCAAAAATATGTTGCCCGGGTGGCGAAATTGGTAGACGCAAGGGACTTAAAATCCCTCGGGAGTAACTCCCGTGCCGGTTCGAGTCCGGCCCCGGGCACCATTTATTTTAGTAAATAATCTAGTTTTTAAACATGACGTTATTTTAAACGTAAGTTGTTTTTTTGATGTATATATAATATTTCATTCTCTCTTTAGAAATTGTATATATGCCAAGCTTTATTGCTTTTCATTCAATTAGAAGCCGACTATGATAGTGATTTAAATCACAAAATACATTTTGTTAATAAGATTAAGTTTGAGGTTGTTTTATGAGCAGTGTTGCTGCATTATCAATTGAACAGGTAACAAAAGTATACAAGCCAATTGATGGTCAAACTAAAGGATTTAAAGCGGTTAATGATATTTCATTATCTGTAAATGCAGGCGATTTTTTTGCATTACTAGGGCCTAATGGAGCGGGTAAATCAACAACTATTGGCATGATTTCATCGTTAGTAAATAAAACCAGTGGTAGCATTTGTATTTTTGATGTTGATTTGGATGCAAATCCATCTGAGGCAAAATCATTATTAGGTGTAATGCCACAAGAAGTTAATTTAGCCATTTTTGAAACACCTATTAATATTCTAGTTAATCAAGCAGGTTATTTTGGTATTCGTAGAAGTGAGGCCAAAAAGCGTGCTGAAAAGCGCTTAAAAGAAATGCAGTTGTGGGATAAAAGAAATACGCAAGTCCGCTTTTTGTCAGGTGGTATGAAGCGTCGACTAATGGTAGCAAGAGCATTGGTTCATAACCCTAAGCTATTAATATTAGATGAGCCAACAGCAGGTGTTGATGTTGAAATTCGTCATGCAATTTGGGAAGTATTAACCAAATTAAATAAAGAAGAAGGGTTAACAATTATTTTAACGACTCACTATTTAGAAGAAGCAGAAAGTATGTGTAATCGTATTGCTTTGATGAATAAGGGAAAAATTTTTGCTAATACGGATATGAAATCATTATTAAGAAATCTTGATAAAGAAACATTCGTTTTTGATTTGAAAACACCAATAGAAGATATTAATCAATTTAATGATGCAGCAGCACTTGAGGTTGAATTACCAGATCCATTAACACTAGAAGTCACAGTAGATAAATCGTACACATTAAATGATATTTTTAGTGTCTTAACCGAGCATCAAGTTCAAGTGATTAGCGCACGAAATAAAAAGGCAAGATTAGAGCAGTTGTTTATTGATTTGGTTAGAAAAAATAATGCAACTGTGCAATAAGTAGGGGAATATTATGGCATTGCGTGATTATTGGTTTGCATTTTTAGCAATATTTTATAAAGAAGTTACACGAATTTTTCGTATTTGGCCTCAAAGTTTATTACCTTCTGTCATTACAATGACATTATATTTTTTAATTTTTGGTAAAGTCATTGGCTCAAGGGTTGGTTATATTCATGGTGTTTCTTATATTCACTATATTACACCTGGGCTTATTATTATGGCGGTAACGAATAATACCTATGCCAACATTGTTGGATCATTTTTTGGTGATCGTTTTTCACGCTGTATTGAAGAGATGTATATTGCACCATTAAATGCACATGTAATGATTCTTGGTTATGTATCAGGTGCTGTATTTCGTGGCCTTATTGTGGGTGTATTAGTCAGTATCGTTGCAATACTTTTTGGCGCTTTAAGTATTTACTCACTGCCGTTGATGATTATTGCCTTATTATTAAGTAGCTTTGCTTTTGCATTAGGTGGTTTAGTTAATGGGGTTTTTTCACAGAAATTTGATGACACACAAGTAGTGTCTACCTTCTTTTTGTTGCCATTGACTTATTTAGGTGGTGTCTTTTTTAGTTTGTCTATGCTGCCACCTATCTGGAAGGCAATTGCACAATTTAATCCGATTTTTTATATTGTTGATTTTTTTCGTTATGCAAGTTTAGGCACTAAAATAATTAGTCCATGGTTTGCATTTGCAATGGTTTGCCTTGTGATTGTTGTATTATATGTCATTAGTTACTATTGCATTAAGCGTGGTGTCAAAATTAAATCTTAACGATTTCAAAAATAATAAAAATGTGAGCTTATCGATGAAAGTAACATTAGCACAGCTTGATTATATAGTAGGTAACTTTGAATATAATTATCAAAAAATAAAACAAACAATTGAAAATTATGCTGATCAAAGCGATATCATTGTCTTTTCAGAATTAGCACTAAGTGGGTATTATGTATTTGACTTGGTTGAACGAAATGGCTTTATTCAACAACAAAATCAATACTTACAACAAATAATTAAACTATCTAATCAGTATGATTGTGCAATTATCTTAGGATGTATTACAGAAAACTTAAACCAGGGTAAGTTCTTTTATAACTCAGCTTTAGTGATTGCTTCAGGTAAAATTATACATACCTATCATAAGCAATTATTACCTACTTATAACATTTTTAACGAACCAAGGCATTTTCAAGCAGGTGATCAAGCGCCTATTTTTAAGTATAGGGATAAACATATTGGTATTCTAATTTGTGAAGATTTATGGGATCAAGAAGAAAGATTATATGCTCATCATCCGTTGACAAATTTAAAAGCATATCAGGGGCGACTAGATTGTATTATTACCCTTAATAGTTCACCCTCGGAGTATAATAAATACAAAAAAAGAGTCCAATTATTAAAACAGTTAGCCTTAACGATGGAGGCAGATTGTTACTATGTAAATCAAGTTGGTGGTTATGATGATATTGTCTATGATGGTGCAAGCTTTGTAGTCTCAAAAGAGGGTAATCTTAAATATCAATTACCAGCTTTTACTGAATCAGTTGCTACAGTCGATACTGATATGCAATCTGAAATATTGGATTTTAAACAAGATATTAAAGAAGCTTTTTTTCTTGAGCAAATGAAACTTGGTTTGAAAGATTATGTGGAAAAATGCCGCTTTAAAGGTGTTGTGATCGCATTATCTGGCGGTATAGATAGTGCTTTAACATTAACCATTGCAACATTAGCATTAGGTAAAGAGCGTGTATGTGCTATTACAATGCCTTCGACTTATTCATTAATTGGCAGTGTTAGTGACTCTGAGTTACTTTGTCAAAACTTAGGTGTTAAATTATATAATCGGCCTATTAGTAAAGACTATCAACTTAGTTGCAGCCTTTTTAATGATGCCTTTAAAAAAGAGCCTTCTCGTTTAACTTGTGAAAATATCCAAGCGAGAATTCGAGGAAGAATCGTTATGGAATATGCCAACGAGTTTGGATTGTTAGTTATCTCTTGTGGCAATAAAAGTGAGTTATCTGTTGGCTATGCAACATTATATGGCGATATGAATGGTGGTATTAACATCATAGGAGATTTATATAAAACTGATGTATATCAAGTGGCTGAATATATTAATACTACTGAAGGTCATTTAATACCCAAAACAATTATAAAAAAAGCACCCTCTGCTGAATTATCTGAAGGTCAAAAAGACTCTGATAGCTTACCACCTTATGATTTATTGGATGCAGTATTAAAATTATCGATTGAAGGTGATTTATTAGAAGAAGATGAAGTTATTGAGTTAAAAAGACTTTCATGCCAATTAACAGCAGAAGAAATTCAAGAAATTTTATCATTAATTGATCGAGCGGAGTTCAAGCGAAAACAGGCGCCACCTATTATTCGGCTTCAACATCGCTCATTTGGTGTGGGCAGAATGATTCCAATTACGCATCAGTTTGCTACAGATCATTGGAAACTTGAAGCTTATGGTGATATCATGTCCAACAATACAATGAAAATGAACTATAGATGATACTAACAGATCATTATGTTATACTTACTGTTGTAATTAGTTATTTTAAGAAGGTAGAGGTCGCTTTTAGATGAAAAATGATATGTGGAAGAATGTCTTATTTTGGGTAGTTGTTGCAGGCATTTTAATTGCTTTATTTTCTAGTTTTAATCGCCAAAATGCTTCCACGGATACATTAAGTTATTCGAATTTTATCAATCAGATTGATAACAATCAGGTTCGTTCTGTCTATATTGATGGTAGGGCGATTACTGGAAGAACGGCTTCTGGCCAATCATTTAATACTAATTTACCTTGGAATGATCCATTTGTAATTGATCAAATGCTAAAGCATAAGGTTGATATTACAGCCAAACCACCACAAAAAGACAGTCTTTTACTTAGACTGTTAATTAATGGCTTCCCAATTATTCTATTAGTGATTATTTGGATTTTCTTAATGCGTGCTATGAGTGGGGGTGGTAAAGGTGGTGCATTCTCCTTTGGTAAAAGTAAAGCTAAGCTATTAGGCGAAGATCAAGTTAAAGTAACACTTGATGATGTCGCAGGTGTTGATGAGGCCAAAGAAGAAGTAGCTGAAATTATTGACTTTCTACGAGATCCGACTAAATATCAACGTTTGGGCGGTAAAATTCCTCGAGGCGTGTTAATGGTTGGTCCTCCAGGAACTGGTAAAACTTTATTAGCTAGAGCCATTGCAGGAGAGGCTAAAGTCCCATTTTTCTCAATTTCTGGATCAGACTTTGTTGAAATGTTTGTTGGTGTTGGTGCTTCTCGCGTGCGTGATATGTTTGAGCAAGCTAAAAAGCGTTCACCTTGTATCATATTTATTGATGAAATTGATGCAGTTGGTCGTCATCGTGGTGCAGGCTTAGGTGGAGGTCATGATGAGCGTGAACAAACATTAAATCAGATGTTAGTTGAAATGGATGGCTTCTCAGGTAATGAAGGTGTTATTGTTATTGCAGCAACTAACCGACCTGATGTATTAGATCCAGCACTTTTACGTCCTGGGCGTTTTGACCGTGAAGTAACGGTTGGTTTACCTTCAGTTAAAGGGCGTGAGCAAATTTTAAAAGTTCATATGAAAAATGTACCGATTGCTGATGATGTTCGTGCTGATTGGGTTGCACGTGGTACTCCTGGTTTTTCAGGTGCTCAATTGGCAAACCTTGTTAATGAAGCAGCATTATTTGCAGCACGTTTTAATAAAAACAAAGTTGGCATGGAAGAGTTAGAACTTGCTAAAGATAAAATTTTAATGGGTACTGAGCGTCGTTCAATGGCAATGAGTGAAGATGAAAAACGTTTAACGGCTTATCATGAAGCAGGCCATGCAATTATTGGTCGTCTAGTACCGTCACATGATCCTGTTTATAAAGTAAGTATTATTCCACGCGGACGTGCATTGGGTGTTACTATGTACTTACCTGAAGGAGATCAAGTTAGTCAAAGTAAAGAAGAACTAGAAAGTCGTTTATCATCTTTATATGGTGGGCGACTTGCTGAAGCACTTATTTTTGGTGATGAAAATGTCACAACAGGTGCGGCTAATGATATTCAAGTAGCTACTAATATTGCTCGCAGTATGGTAACTAAATGGGGATTATCAGATAAAATGGGGCCATTATTATATGCTGAAGAAGATGAGCATCCATTCTTAGGACATTCAATGGGTAGAAATTCAGCACCAGCATTTTCAGAAAAAACAGCAGGTGATATTGATATTGAAGTGCGTGATATTATTGACCGTAACTATGCACGTGCGAATCGTTTATTAACCGATAATCTTGATATTTTACATGCAATGGCTGATGCATTAATGAAATATGAAACTTTAGATGCGGCGCAAGTTGATGATTTAATGGATCGAAAGCCAGTTCGCGAGCCTGGTGATTGGACAGTTAGTTTAGGCGATAAAAAGAATAATAATAAGACTAAAACAGAAGGTGCTCAAGTATCTGATGATACAAAAGAAACAAAATCAGATAAGCCTAATAAGGATTTAGGTGATCCTATACCTCAGGGTGATTAATTTTTACATCGTGTTGAAAGGGTTATGTGGAATAAAGCATATTTAACACATCGGATAGGAATAAAATATCCAATTATTCAAGCACCAATGGCTGGCGGTGCAACTACTGCTGAACTTATTTCATCTGTCTCTAATTATGGTGCACTAGGCTCATTAGGTGCGGGTTATTTATCAGCAGATCAGCTTAATAATGCAATTAATAATATTCATAAATTAACAGAAAAGCCTTTTTTAGTTAATCTCTTTACGCCAGAGACTCATACTACAACGACTCAAGATATGCAAAAAGCTTGTGATGTAATTAATCAATGTAGTTGTAAATTAGGCGTTATAACTGAGCCTGTAGCTGCACCTTATGCACCAGTATTTGAAGAGCAAGTGAATGTGCTTCTAGCAAAAAACGTTCCTGTTGTTAGTTTTACATTTGGTATTCCTAGCATGGATATTATTAATCAATTTAAAAAGATTAATTCAGTTGTTATAGTAACGGCAACATCACTTGAAGAGGCTTGTTTGCTTGAAAACTATCAAGTTGATGCCATTGTGATACAAGGTAGTGAAGCTGGTGGACATCGTGGTAGTTTTTTAGATAAGGCAGAAAATTCATTAATTCCACTAGCTGATTTATTAAATCAAGTAATTGCTAAAGTTAATCTTCCAGTCATAGCATCTGGCGGTATTATGAATGGTAGTAGTATTGCAAAATTTATGCGCTTGGGTGCATCAGCTACCCAGTTAGGTAGTGCGTTTTTATGCACTGATGAGTCTGGTATTCACAAAGCTTATAAGAGATTACTTTTAGAACAAACAGAAGATACAACAACATTAACAAGCGTATTTTCAGGAAAGCTAGCTAGAGGTTTAAATAATCAATTTATTCAATGCATGCAAAAATATAAACAAACAATTTTAGATTATCCGATTCAAAATAAACTAACAACAAAGATGAGAAGTGAAGCTAAAAAACAAGGAAATACTGATTATATGTCCTTATGGGCAGGACAAAATATCCACTTGGCAACTCAGTTAAGTGCTAAGGATTTATTAGATAAATTAATTAGTGAAGTTAAAGTTTATACTAGTAGAGTCGATGGTTAAATTTGGACCAGGAAGAGCATAGAAAAAATTCAATATATCTGATTATTTATGAAACAATATTTTGGTCGATATTTGTGCTTTTGTCTGTAAAATAATATTATGATTATAAGCTAAGGCAAAGAATGTGACTCATCAAGAATTTTTAACTTTATTAGCTCATATGAAGAAAAGATATCGTATGACAACCTCTCCAGAATCTGTATTTAGGTATTCAATTAAAAATAGATTTTCAAGTGAGAAACAAAATGGTTACCAAGAGCAAGTAAAATTATATGCAAATAGTTTAGATTGGAAAATAAGAAGTAAATTTGCAGCTCATGATCTTGCTTTAGGGCTAAACAGTCAAGGTAGAGCGCAGCTTAATCAAGCACTAGCTTCAGACTTTGATAGGATTACATTTAGAGTAATATCAGATATTTTAAATGCAAACTCAATTGAGGATGCAGCTAGAATTTATACTTTTTGGTTGGATGTAGCAGTCTATGCAGGTAATCAAAATAAAAATTTGCATCTTGAAAATGCAATTGTACTTGGTTTAAATCAATTCTATGTAGATCGTATATTTAGTAAAGGTGATGCCTATACAGCTGATAAGCCAGGTTATGCTTATTTACCTCAAATAACTAAAGATAAGGTTGAAGTATTATCTCAAAACCAACGTTATAGTAATCAATTAGTTCATCAGACTACCTATTTACCACCATTTAGGCTTTACTCCAATTTGCTGGAGACATCTAAAGATGGCAATGGTGGAGTCACTTTAAATGATGGAACAATACTCGTTTTAAGTAATATGTCTTTTTTCCAGCAGAAAATGCAAAACATAGAAATTAGTCAAAATAAGGCGAATGAAACTTGTGACGACTTATTAAATAATATTGGGCTTGGCAATAATATCACTACCTTAAAAGATATAGATGATCATGATGACTTTGTTTTAAATAAGAGTAATCTTTTAAGAAATAATGCTAGAGTTTTTCCAAAAGAAGTTAATGTGCCTGGAATAAATTTTGCAAGTGCCAAATGGAATATTGAAAAATTAGAACAAGATGTTGATGATGATTTTAAAGGCAAGTTGGTTAATACATTTAATTTACTAAGCTTAGAAGCAAGTAAATTAGAAAAAATACTTACGCAGTATAAAGATAGTGAAGGTTCAAAAAAGGTATTAGATGAATTAGAAACCTATTTAATGCATTTATTTTCAGCTGATATATTTATTGGTTTAATGCGGGATGAAGCTTCAAGAAAATTATTTGAAACAGCTTCTGGGTTAAGAGGTTTTAATATTAGCCTTAAAATATTATTAGATCAAAGAAATCCTACTGATATGGCAAAAGAAATTAGAGTTATGATTGAAGCATATAGTGAGGATACTACATATGCTTCTCAATCAGAGTCTATGCCTGACTTAGAGAATAAAGCACATAAAAAAGATCAAGAAATGACTAATCAGTTAAGTGGTATTAAGTTACAATCACAAACATCGTTTGTACAAGATCAAATTAGTCAATGGGAGTCATTTTTCAAACAGAATAGGCCACATATTAGCGTATCTGTATCTGAAGGGTGTGTTAATGAGAGTACTTCAGATAATCAAAAGTTACTGTTCTTAAGTCATAGAGAGAAACACTCAGATATGCAGATTGAAACCACTAGCGAACACTAAAAAATTCCATGCCTGATTTTCGTAAGCAATGATATAAAAAGCTTGATATAGTATATCTAAAAATAGGTAATATAGGGTTATTGATATGATAGCAGATGAAAATAAGCAACAATACTATCAGGCATTGATTGAAAGAAATACTAAATATGATGGGCTTTTTTATGTGGGCGTGAAAACAACAGGTATTTTCTGTCATGCTTCTTGTCCTGCTAAAAAACCGAAGTTTGAAAATTGTGAATTTTTTGAAACAGCTAAAGAAGCCTTGTTAGCATCTTATCGGCCATGTCAGCGCTGTAAGCCACTACTGTCACCACATCAAATATCTAATGTTATTCAACAACTGATTGATGCGGTAGAAAAAGAGCCGACAAAGCGTTGGAAAGATCAAGATTTCAAAGCTATTGGTGTCGATGAATCAACCGCAAGAAGGCAGTTTAAAAAGCGTTTTAATATGACATTTATTGAATATGCAAGATCAAGAAGAATGGGCATTGCAATGAAACAGATTAAATCAGGTTCATCAGTGATAGAGTCTCAATTAGAGGCAGGCTATGAATCAGCCAGTGGCTTTTGTGATGCATTTTCAAAAATTATGGGTACAGTACCTAATAGAGCAGATGGAAAAGTATTATCAGCGGCTTGGTTAGACACACCTTTAGGACCAATGATTGCAATTGCAGATAATGATTATCTATATTTACTTGAATTTATTGAACGTAGGGGCCTTGAAAGAGAAATTGAACGCTTAAGGAAACGTCTTAAAATCGGAGTTATTCCCGGTAATACTAAGATTATTGAACAAATTAAAGGTGAATTAATAGATTATTTTTCAGCTAACTCATTTGAATTTAAAACACCTATTTATTTATTAGGTTCTGAATTTCAGAAAAAAGTTTGGCATACACTACAAAAAATTCAACCAGGTAAAACACGATCTTACCTAGAAGTAGCTAAAGCAATTGATCACCCTAAAGCATTTCGTGCTGTGGCAAATGCCAATGGTGCGAACCAATTGGCATTGATTATTCCTTGCCACCGTGTCATTAATACTAATGGTGCATTAGGTGGTTATGGTGGTGGTATCTCTAGGAAAGAATGGTTATTAAAACATGAAAAGAAATATGCTCATAAGCTTTAATAATCAATTTCATTAATCAAATATTGAAAATGCTGTATTGAATTTAGGTTATTTAGATTTTGATTGAGTCGCCTTTTATAGGATAATTCTGAAATAATTTGAATGGTTTCATGTAGCGCTAGTGGTATGATATTACCTTTAATTGGATCACTCCAGCTAAGTCCTGGGCCTTTCTGAATTTCTGTTAGCCATGGCTTTAGATTGCTATCGAGTATAAAATCTGCACCATATAGACCAAAGTAATTTCCTTTATATGGCTTATGGTTTAGCTTATCTCTAGTTGCTTGGATAACATAACAGAGTATTTGCTTGATTTGTGGTAAGAGTACTTCTTGGCTAAAACATAGTTGTTGGATCATTTGATTGTCTAATAGATATTGATCTAATTCTTCAAATGACCATTTTAATCGTTGATTTTTAGCATCTTGATTGTGTTTTTTTTGCTGATAAATATTGGTAATATGAATCAGTGGGTTATCAAAACTTGCTAGTTGAAAAGGTTCACTATTTAAACGGACTGTGCCATAAGGGTAAATTAGAGCAATTAATGGCTCAAGAGAAATAATGAGCCAATAAATTCTTATTTCAGATTTTCTATTATTTAATAGTAATGGATTTTTTATATAGCGCTGAGCAATATATTGACGCGGTTTTTGATCATCAAACTGTAGTGTATAATTACTTTTATTTGATAGTAAAGATTTTAACTCATTAATTTGCCATAATATTTTTATGCCCCTACCTTTTGATAGATTATTTGGTTTAAGAATCCACAAATTTTGTTTATTATCACTTTTTGGCATTTGACTAAAAAATATATCGATCTCTGTTTCTTTATATAAACAGTAACTTTCTTGATAAAAATCAGAAAGTTTGAGTGTAGATGAATTTAAGTGGTTATAAAGCTTTAGATTTTCAGTGAGTTTGCCTTTATTACTGAAATTATTTTCACCTGGAAAATGATTTAGGTATTGAAAAGCTTTAAGCTTTTGATAATAGTTACGATATCCTTTTCTAAGCCATAATAGACTTGCATCATTTATATTTGATGTAATTTGAATGTCTGTTTTCTTTAACGCAGAGCGAGCACATATTGATGCAGGATCTAAATATATAATCGGTTTATTATGATTTGTCATTGTGTGTATTACAGCCGCATGTTTTATAATCTATATCAGTAAATATAGACTAGATGCTTAGTAAAATAAAAATAGTAGTTTTTAAGATGCTGTTTTAAAGCATTGTAGATCAAGTTCTTTTTCACTTTTAGCAACTAGTGTAGTAACAGCTGCATCCCCCGTAATATTAACAGCAGTTCTAACCATATCTAAAATACGATCAATACCAATGATTAATGCAATGCCTTCAACAGGTAAACCAACTTGAGTTAACACAAGTGTTAATGTAATAAGCCCCACACTTGGTATGCCAGCAGTACCTATTGAGCTTAAAGTTGCCGTAGCAATAATAACTAAATAAGCAGTTAAACTTAGATCAATATTATAAACATGGGCGATAAATACAGTTGCAACACCTTGCATAATCGATGTGCCGTCCATATTGATAGTAGCACCAAGTGGAATAGTAAAACCAGAAACGCGTTTATTTACACCTAAATGGTTTTCTACAGTTTCTAATGTTACTGGAATTGTTGCATTACTGCTGGAAGTTGAAAATGCAAATAGTTGAGTGGGTATCATTTTTTTAAAAAATATAATTGGGTTTAAGCGTCCAAGTATGCCAAGTAAGAATGAGTTAGTGACAATTAAATGAACAAAAAGCACAAATAAAACAGTGGCAAAATAACCTAATAGGTGGAGAATTTTTTCAGGTTCAGTTGTGATTGCAAGTTTAGCGATTAGGGCAAATACACCGTAAGGTGTAAAGCGTAATACAATATGAACTAATGACATAATTACTTCATTAATATCATCAAAAAAGTTTTTGATTCTCGCGCCAGCTTCACCACTTAAGCTAATAGAGATGCCAAAAAACAATGAAAATACAATAATTTGAAGCATATTTCCTTCTGCTAAAGCTTCAATTGGATTGGATGTAAATAAGCTTAAGATGGTATCTTTTACCGTGTTAGGCGCACTGATCTTAATCGTATTTAAATCAATCTGAAAATCAGCACCTTTTCCAATCTGAAATAAACTAGCAAATGTAATAGCAAATGTAATGGCAATGGCTGTTGTTAGTAGATACAGTAATAATGTTTTAATGCCAATACGTCCAAGTGATTTAGGGTCTGATAAATTACTAGCACCACAAACAATGGATACAAAAATTAAAGGGATAACAAGCATTTTCATTAAGGTGATAAAAATGCTACCAATCATATCAAATAGCCCATCTGTTAGATATATATCGATCCAACTAACATGAGCAAAAGGATGTAATGCAAGGCCGATAATTAAGCCAAGCACAATGCCAATTAAGATTTTTTTAGTTAAACCTTTTTCTTGCTGCATCCCTTGATATCTCCATCATAGTTATAATATATCAGACTGTAGCATAAGAAAAATTCACTTGCACGGTTTATTACAGTAAGGCAAACTTAAAGCAAAGATTAAGATGATCAAAGTAACTTGGGGATTAGAGAGAATGCTTGATTTTATTTCGAGATGGTATAAATCTCGATTTGACTCAATGGAAACAGCCGTTTTTATTTTAGTTTTAGTTCTAATTTTTTTGTTTTTAAGCTTATTTGGAGAAATATTAGCGCCACTATTAGCGGGTATTGTGATCGCCTTTATTTTAGATACACCTGTTAAATTTCTTCATCACTATTTGAAACTATCCAGGACAATCTCTGTTGTCATCGTTTTTTTACTTTTTTTGGCAGTCGTTTGTGCAGTAATCTTATTTTTAGTGCCAATGATTATCCATCAGGCAGTTGAATTAGCAAGATCACTACCAGATATTTATACTTCATTTAAAACACAATTGTATGCTTTATCAGAGCACTATCCTCAGTATATTACAACAGAGCAAATTGATTCTATTTTAAATGCAGGCGCAAATGTACAAATGGCAAGGTTAGCAAGTTTTGGTAAAACATTGGTATCTGTTTCTATATCTTCTCTTCCGAGTGTTGTTTATTTATTGGTTTATGCATTTTTAGTGCCACTATCAGTATTTTTCTATTTAAAAGATAAGCGTCAACTGATTCGTTGGGTTTCAGGGCTATTACCACAGCAAAAGGGAGCAGTTATTCAAGTATGGAATGAATTAAAACCACAGTTATCAAATTATGTTAAAGGAAAATGCCTTGAGTTAGTAATTGTTGGCATTGCAACTTATATTGGTTTTATCATTTTTGGAATGAATTATGCTTTATTATTAGCTGTTGGTGTTGGCTTGTCGGTTATTATTCCATATGTAGGTATGGTGATTATTACAATACCTGTGGTGATTGTAGCTGTCATGCAGTTTGGAATCAGTGCAACTTTATTTTATGTATTATTAGTTTATTTTATTATTCAGGCATTAGATGGTAATTTACTCGTTCCATTATTATTTTCAGAAGCGGTAAATTTACATCCAATAGCAGTGATTGCAGCAGTACTATTTTTTGGTGGTATTTGGGGTTTTTGGGGATTGTTTTTTGCAATTCCTTTAGCTTCACTAGCTAAGGCTACTGTTAATGTTTGTTTTGAGCATATTCAGCGGACCAAACGAAAAAATAGGCAAACAAAAGCATTAGCCAGTGCCTAAAAATCATTTTATACTATATTTAATTAACCTAAAACTAGTTGAATTATATGTTAAAACCATCAATTAAAAAGAGAATAGTGAATGATCGGATATATCAAACACTTTGTAGTTCAGGTATGCCAGATTTACTATCAAAAATTATAGCGTCACGTCTACCAAGCGACTTTGAAAAGGTAGAACAGGTAGCCAAACCAAAACTTTCATTTTTAGATAATCCATTTTTACTTGCTGATATGGATAAAGCCTCACAACGTTTAATTGATGCATTAGTCAATAAGGAAGTTATTGGTATTGAAACTGACCATGATTGTGATGGTCAAACATCTCATGCTGTGATTATTGAGGCATTAACAAAATGGTTTAATCATCCAAAAGAGAAAATTCGCTCTTATATTGGTCATCGCATGGAAGAAGGTTATGGTTTATCAGAAGCATTAGCCAAGCGTATTTTAGATGATAGTTTAAAACCTGATTTAATCATTACTGCCGATAATGGTAGTACGGATGAACCAAGAATTAACTTACTCAAAAGTCATGGCATTGATACGATTGTCACAGATCATCATGCGATTGCATTAGATGGAATTCCTCAAAGTGCAGTTGCTGTTTTAAATCCCACACGCAATGACTGTCAGTTTCCTGATCCTTATATTGCAGGTTGTATGGTGGCTTGGTTATTGATGGCAGCCGTTAGAAAGCGTTTAATTGAAAATGGTTATCTTTCTAAGCCTGTAGATTTAAAAAGTGTACTTGATTTTGTTGCTGTTGGTACTGTGTCTGATTGTGTTTCAATGGCAAAAAGTGTTAATAACCGCGCAGTGGTTAAAGCTGGTTTAAAGCAAATTGAAGCATCGAATAGGCCATGTTGGCAAGCAATGCGTCAACTATTTCCACGTAAGATTAATGCTGAGTATTTGGGTTTCACAGTTGGGCCTTTATTAAATAGTGATGGGCGTTTATCAGATGCTTACTCTTCTGTAAGTTTTTTATTGTCAGAATCAAAAAATGAAGCCATACGCTGGGTTGATGAGTTAAGCAAACAGAATCAAAAACGCAAAGCAATTCAAAAGAAAATGTTAGATCAAGCTTTAGCACTTGCTAAGGAACAGGTTGAAAAAGCTAAAACATCAATTTGTTTATACCTTGAAGATGGCCATGCAGGCGTACATGGGATTGCAGCGAGTCGAATTAAAGATACATTTGGTCGCCCTGTTATTTTCTTTTCACCTAAACTTAATGAACCGGAAGTTATTACAGCTTCAGCTAGAAGTATTGAAGCAATTCATTTAAAAGAGTTACTTGATCAGATTCATCAGATTAATCCTGATTTATTAATTAAATATGGTGGCCATAAAATGGCTGCGGGATTAAGCATTAAAAAAGATGATTTAGAAGTTTTTGGTGCATTGTTTGAATCTTTGGTTAAAGCACAAGTAGATAATCATTTATTAGGTCCAGAAATATACACAGATGGTGTTATAAGCGATAATTCATTAACGTTAGAGACGATTGAACTTATCAGTCAGATTGAACCATTTGGACGAGAGTTTGATGTACCTATCTTTACACTAAATGCTCAATTGGTTTCTCATCGATTTGTTGGCCAAACTTTGGAGCATTTACAACTATTAATTCGTAGTGAATCTGGTAAAGAGTATAAAGCAATTTGGTTTTTTGCATCTCGCTACCCTCAGTCGTTTAAGTTTGAGAAAAATGATCATTTAGAAGTGGTTTTTCGTTTAAATGAAGAAGAATTTAATAATCGGCGTTCTTTAGGCTTGATCGTTGAGTATTGTGACTATGCCTGATATATGGAAGCCATCTGCTAGTATTGAAATGCTTCAATTTAGAGCTTCAGTAATAAGAAAGATTCGAGCATTTTTTCAAAAGCGAGGTGTATTAGAAGTTGAAACACCTCTGATAATGCCAAGCCCTGTCACTGATCCATATATTGAGACATTTAACTTTGATACAATCTATGGAAGAGCTTATTTGCAGAGTTCTCCAGAGTATGCAATGAAACGTTTATTAGCCGCTGGCAGTGGTAGTATTTATCAAATTTCAAAGGCATTTCGTGATGAAGAAATAAGTCCTAAACACAATCCTGAGTTTAGCATGCTTGAATGGTATCGAGTTGATTTCAATCATTACCAATTAATGGATGAAATAAAGGCTTTATTAAAGGTTTTATTACCTTCTGTTGAATTTCAAGTGATTACATATAAAAATATATTTGAAAAAGTTTTAGGTGTTAATCCACATACAGAGAAACTTGAAATACTTCAAAGCTTGGTAGATCAAACTATAGGTCAAATTCAGGGTTTAGAATCAGTGACGCGTTATCATGCATTGGAATTATTGTTTTCTTATTGTATTGAAGCAAATTTAGAAAAAGATATATTTTATTTTATTTATCATTACACAAAAGAACAAAGCGCACTGGCACGAATTATTGAGACTGACGAGGGCGTAGTTTCAGCAAGGTTTGAATGTTTTTACCAAGGGTTAGAGTTAGCCAATGGTTATTATGAGCTAATAGATGGAATAGAGCAAAAAAAACGTTTTGATTCTGATTTAGAAATAAGGAAAGGGGAAGGTAAAGCTCAAGTGCCAGTTGATGAATATTTATTAGAGGCACTTTCATCAGGCTTACCTGATTGTGCAGGTGTTGCACTTGGGCTTGATAGATTAATTATGGGGTTAAGCCAGGCAAGATCTATTGATCAGGTAGTGAGTTTTCGTTGAAATTCATATATTCTTCAGTGTTGATTTGAAAGTTATATATCGTTAAACTCAATGGAAGATTATTTAATGATATCAAGGAAACATATAGTTATATACGAAGTACGAAATAATGGACATTTTTTTAGACATTTTTTTGTTAAAAATTAATTTAATTTATTATAAATTATTGAATTGTATCGATTATTTAAGGATATCTGCAGAGACATTTTATGGACATTTTTTTAGACAAAGATTTAACTGAAAAAGTTGAAACACAAAGATCAGGTATATTTAAATTTCAATTAGGTATAGATGATGACTTTGAGTTTAAATTGCTCTATCAGAGGGTTTTAGATACACAAAGTCGCTTTAAATCTTCTCCATTATCAAGCCTTGCAAAAAAATTGGAGAGAGAAGTTATCGTTAGTTCAGTTTTTGGAACAAATCATATTGAGGGAGGGAAGCTAACTGAAGATGAGACGGATCACGCATTAAGGCTAGATCCTAAACAGATTCAAGATATTGAGCAACAGAGGGCTGTTAATATTAAAAAAGCTTATGATTATATTAAAAAACAAGCTAAAGTTGATGGTTGGAAAATTACCTATGAAAACATATTAGAAGTGCATAAATTAATAGGCTACAAGCTTGAAAAAAGTGAATACCAACCAGGTGTTTTGAGAGATAATTCGAAACAAATAATAACTCGAGTTGGGAGTAAAAACCATGGTGGGCTTTATAAGCCACCTCAGTTTGGTAAAGATATTCATACATTGTTAAAAACATTATTAGATTGGCATAGTAAGCTTATTCAAGCTGAAGTTCCTGCTTTAATTAGAGCGCCACTAATGCATTTGTATTTTGAATTAATACACCCATTTTGGGATGGAAATGGGCGTGTTGGTAGAGTTATTGAGGCAGGTATTTTATATGCAGAGGAAGGCTTTCAATATGCACCTTTTGCTCAAGCCAGATATTATTCGGACAATATTCATGAATATTTTGCATTGTTTAATGTTGTGCGGAAATCATCAGATAAAAAAGAACAATTTCCAAATTCAGATTTTATAATGTTTTTTTTAAAAGGTATGCTTGAAGTTATTAATAAATTACATGACCGAGTAAATGATTTTATCGATTTGCTTCTAGTAGAAGCTAGTTTAATTCATTTAAAGAATGATAAAAAACTTAATGACAGACAGTATTCGGTTATGATGCTTATTCGGAGAAATCCTGGGATTAAAGTATCAGAGATGAAAAAAATGACTGATTATAATGCATGGTATAAAAAATTAACGGATAAAACAAAATCACGTGATTTGAAGAAGTTATATGAGCTTGGACTCTTAGTTGAGAAAGAGGGTAAAGTTTTTCCAAGGTCTATGAAGCTATAAAAAGCATCAATAAATTCATAAATAAAATAAACCCCACTAATACTTATATTTATTCATTAACTAGCGTATAATTCAAGATCGATTTTCAAAAGCATTTAAAAAAATGCAAATTTAATTAAATAGAAAGTTGTAAAAAATGATAGATATTCAATCAATTAGGAATGAGTTTCCAATATTAAATGAGACAATGCATGGTAAGCCACTATGCTTTTTAGATTCAGCAGCCTCTGCGCAAAAGCCAAATTGTGTTATTAATAAGATTAATGAAATCTATACAAAAGGTTATGCAAATGTGCATCGTGGTGCTTATCAGATTAGTGATAAAGCCACTGATGAATTTGAAGCATCAAGAAAAGCTGTAGCTGAATTTATTGCTGCTAGCCCCCATCAAATCGTTTTTACTAAAGGAACGACTGAAAGTATTAATCTAGTTGCTCAATCATTAAAGCAATTTTATTTCCAAGCTGGTGATGAGATTATTTTAACGGTTATGGAGCATCATGCTAATATTGTGCCTTGGCAGATGATTGCACAAGAAAAAGGTCTTGTAATTAAAGTTATTCCTGTTTTGGATGATGGTTCACTAGATATGGAAGCTTATCGATCATTACTATCAGATAAAACAAAGCTTGTTTCATTAACGCATATTTCTAATGTTTTAGGCACCGTTAATCCAGTAAAAGAAATTATTGATTTAGCTAAAGATTATAATGCTGCAGTGTGTATTGATGGTGCTCAAGGTGTAATTCATGAAACAGTTGATGTCAAAGCGCTTGGTTGTGATTTTTATACATTTTCAGCACATAAACTTTATGGGCCAACTGGTGTTGGTGTACTTTATGTATCTGAAGCATTTATTGAGAAAATGCCACCTTATCAAGGGGGTGGTAATATGATTGAAACCGTTTCATTTGAAAAAACGACTTATGCTGAATTTCCACATAACTTTGAAGCTGGTACACCAAATATTGCAGGCGTTATTGCATTTAAAGAAGCAATTACCTTTATTCAGGCTATTGGTTTAGATAATATCAAAGCGTATGAAGCAGATTTACTTAATAAAGCAACAGAACGATTAAATGAAATTGATGGCTTAAGAGTTATTGGAACGGCTAAAGATAAAGCGTCAGTTTTGACATTTGTTATAGAAGGTGCACATGCAAATGATATTGGCATGTTATTAGATACTTATGGTGTTGCTGTACGTACAGGTCATCACTGTGCCCAGCCATTATTAGCGTATTTTCAAGTACCATCAACAGTAAGAGCGTCATTTGGTGTGTATAATACTGTTAAAGAGGCAGAATATTTAGCGGATAGTTTAATGAAAATAACGAAAATGCTAAGATAAGCATATTAAGAGGTGATAAAAATGACTAGTGAAGTATTTGATCCAAAAAAACAATTGGTCACCTTAACGGTAAATGCCCAAGAACATTTTAGAGATTATATTAAAAATAAAGGTGGTGTTGGTGTTCGTTTAGGCGTCAAGAAAATGGGTTGTTCAGGCTTAGGTTATGTTACTGAAGTGATTGATCAAGTTCCTGAAAATCATACTGTATTAGAGTTTGATGAAATTAATGTTTATATAGATAATGATGCAATTTTATATCTAACAGGTTTAGTCGTTGATTTTGTTAAACAAGAAATGGGGTTATCACAATTGATTTATCATAACCCAAATGAATCTGCACGTTGTGGTTGTGGCGAAAGCTTTACAGTAGCACCAACTGATAGTAATCCTTATATTGAAGAAAATGAGTAAGTGACTCTAAAAGGTAATTTAAATGAATTTTAAAGATGTGGCAATTGTCAGACGAGATGTCGAAGTCACTTTAATTCCTTATGGGCAATCAATTACACTTATGCCAGGTCAAGAAGTCCTTGTTACACAAGCTTTAGGTGGTAGCTATACGCTGAATGTTAATGGTAATTTAGTCCGCCTTGAAGGTAAAGATGCTGATGCAATTGGTAAAGAAATAATTAAGATGCCAGTAGATGATAGTAATATTAAAGCAGGCGACCCAGTTGATGAAGATTTAGTCTGGGCACAATTGAAAACGGTATATGACCCTGAAATACCAGTTAATATTGTTGATTTAGGGTTGATCTATGATTTACATTATACCTTGTGTGAGGATGGTAATTATCATGTTGGCGTGCAAATGACTTTGACAGCGCCAGGTTGTGGTATGGGACCAGTTTTAGTTGAAGATGTTGAAACACGCCTAAAACAAATTCCAAATATTAATGGTGCTGATGTTGTGTTGGTATTTGACCCACCATGGAACTCAGATATGATGTCAGAAGAAGCGAAACTAGAGTTAGGATTATTTTAGATGCGTTGTGTTGTTTATCCTGGAACATTTGATCCTTTAACATTAGGTCATTTAGATTTAATTGAACGTGCATTAAATCTATTTGATCAAGTCATCGTCGCAATTTCAACGGGAACTGGAAAAGCACCACTATTTTCAGCTGATGAGCGTGTTAAAATGGCAAAATCAGCTGTTAGTCAATATCAAAATGTTATTGTAAAGCCATTTAGTGGGCTTTTGGTTGATTTTTTTGCTCAAGTTGATGCAGATGCTGTGTTAAGAGGCTTAAGAGCGGTTTCTGATTTTGAATATGAATTTCAAATGGCTGCGATTAATCGCAAGTTAAATCATCAGGTAGAAACAATTTTCTTAACGCCTGCAGAAAAATATACTTCAATTTCCTCGACAATGGTTAGAGAAGTCGCTAAAATCGACCCTCATCGTATTACTTCATTAGTACCTGATGTGGTTATTGAAGCACTAAAGGATAAATTTAAATTAAGTATAGATTAGGAATATATGTTGTTATGGCACTTTTAATTACAGAAGAATGCATCAATTGCGATGTCTGTGAGCCTGAGTGCCCAAATGAGGCAATCTTTCAGGGTGAAGAAATTTATGAAATAGAGCCTCAAAAATGTACCGAATGTGTAGGTCACTTCAAAGCTTCTCAATGTACCGAAGTTTGTCCAGTTGGCTGTATCATAATAGATCCAAATTTACGAGAGTCAAAAGAAGAGCTAATGAAAAAATACGAGCTACTAACAGGCAAAACTTATCAAGCTGGATTAGAGCAAGGTTAAGATTAACTTTGTTCCTAGTATTTAACCATTTATAATAATCGCTTAATTAACCCCCTTAGAATAAAAGCAATTAAACCAACAATAAAAATACACAGCCCAAGTGTGAAAAATACCTTTAAGTATTGAGTATTGATCACAGATAAACTGGATCCTTTGGGTGAAACTGTAAATGAAGCGATAAACCCAACGAAAACTGCAGATACACCAGTAACCATATTCCAAACGCCCATTAATAGCCCTTCCTTTCCTTCTGGTGCAAGTTTTCCTGCCATTGCAATACCAATAGGAAGAATCATTAATTCACCTGAAACAAAAAATAAAAATACTAATAGCAACCAAAAAACAGTGAAAGTTGAACTTAAATGAGTAAATATTAGTAGAGATAAAATAAGATAACCAATTGATGCAAATATTAACCCTAAAGAAAATTTGGTTGGAAATGAGGGATTTTTGCCTTTTTTCTCTAACCTAGTCCAAAGCGTACTATAAATTAAACCTAAAAAGATACAATAAAATGCATCAAGAGAAGTAATTTCACCTGCAGGAAGTTGAATTGAACCAATCATAAGATTAATACTGCTTTGAGCAAAAATGGGTAAAAGGCCAAATTCAGAGTTAAAAATAATTAGATAAGCAAAGCCAATAAAACATAAACAGACATAAGCAACTAAATGCTTAGATTTTTGTCTATCTTTAATAAAGATACTAAGATAGATAATATACAGAAAAGCAAGTGCAACAATTACCCACATAATGATGCTATTAATCATGACAAAGTTTAATAAAAAATAGCATATTGGAACTAAAGTAATTGAGATAATAATGATCATCATAGTGCTATGAAGATTACTTTTTCCACGTACTAAAATTTTGCCAGAGATAAGTTCATTATGTGTGCGAATTTTTTTTCGTAACAAAAGCATCAGTAAAAAACCAAAAAATAAAGGAATGATATAAAGAATTAGACCTGGTTTTCCATAATATTTGAGCATGAACCCTGCTGATATGGCTGATAATAGAAAGCCAATATTAAATAGTAGATAGAAAATAGTACTACCTGATTCACGTTTTTTATGTTGTTTATGATATAACATACCAACAAGTGACCAAAGAGCCGGCGTACAAAATGCATTACCTACAAGAAAAATAGATAAACCTAATATTAAAAAAGTAAATCCAGGCATCAGTAAGGTTAACATACCCATTGCACTAAATAAAAGGCCAACCATTGCACCATTTCTAAAGCCAAATTTATCACAGAAAAACCCACCTAAAACGGGCAAGCTAAAAGCAAGTGAGTTAAAAGCTGCAAATAAATTGAAAGATTGGTCTTTAGTTAGGCCGTAAACTAATTCTAACATGACCAATAAGTAAGATAAAAATACACCAAATGCAAAGGTGAAAGTCATATAAATTAAGGAAAGTATCCATAGTGACTTTGGTGTTTTATCATCCATGGTAATTATTCTTCTATCATGTGAACTTAATAACTAGTATAGATGATATTTATTTAACTTCGTTTAAATTCCAGTTGTATGACATAAATTCAAAGTCATTAAATGCTTGTAATTTATTTTTAAGTTCAGGGTTGGCATAAAGTTTAATAAATCTTAAGACATCTTTTTTAGAATCTCCAAAGTCAATGCCATACCAATTAAATATTTCAGATAGATAAAGTTTATTATTTTTAATGGAAACACCTTTAGGTGAATTAACAAAAGCTTTAAATGCTTGATTTAATTGTTGATCAATTGTATTGCCTTGATATGTTTTTGCATCTAAATTAGGGCAGCTAATTGATGCACAGTTAACTGCTGCATGAATTCTTGGGTCATTGTAAATGGCTCGAATAATACCATGCTCGATATTATTTAAAGATAATTTCTTGCCATCAACGGTTAATAATTCCATATCCCATGGACCAAATGAGAAAAAACCACTCGATATATCTTTAATTGATTTAACTGGGTAATGTTCAAGAATTAAATAAACCGTTTCCATATTGTACAAATTAATCCAGTAAGCAAGTTGTTCATTACGGTTATACTGATATATTTTAATACTCTCGAGGCGCTTGATTGCATCAGATAATAGTTTTTTATCATTTGGCGTTACTTCTTTATAATTAATTAGTGTTTGATGAGGTTTGTCTATTAAATATTGATTAAGAAAGTGTTGCCAAATAGGGTACTGTATATCAGCTTTTGATAAAGGGTCAAATGATACCCAATGGTTAAGTAATTCTTTTTTAGGTGCAGCAAAACTGTTATTAGAAATAATGAAAATCGAAAGACATATGATTAAAGTAAATTTGAATTTTTGAAAACCATAATTAATTAGATTCATAACGTTATCCTTAATGTGTTATTACATCGTCTAAGTTGTCCATTGCTCAATTATTTATTATTAATTCAAATAATGATAAAAATAAAGACAAATTTTAGGCTTGAAAAATATCTTATTAGCCCTAATCTTTAGTCTTAATAAAATATAAATTAATAAAAAGAGAGAATAATAGGTATGTCAAACCATTCAGATAGTCATAAAAAAGTGCATGATTTTGATGTCACTGATCTAACAGATGATGAAACCAATGAAACAGTTGATGAAAAACCAAAAAGTGAAACGACTAAGTTGGCACAAAAAGTTGATGAGCTTTATGCGCAGCTAGAAAATTCAAAAAAGAAAATACATGAAGCTGAAGATAAAGCATTAAGATTACATGCTGAAATGGAAAATCTTCGTAGAAGAACACAACGTGATGTTGAACATGCGCATAAATTTGCATTAGAGAAGTGTTTAAAAGATTTAATTCCCGTTGTTGATAGTATGGAGCATGCTTGTGATGTTAAAGGTGATGATGAACAAGTTCACGCAATGCGCCAAGGTGTTGAGTTAACAATGAAAATGTTAATTGATACTTTAGCTAAATATGGTGTTGAACAAATTAACCCAGAAGGTGATTTATTTGACCCATCGTTACATGAAGCTATGTCAATGCAAGTAAACGATCGAGTTGAAGCTAATACGGTCATTGCAGTATTACAAAAAGGATATCGATTAAATGATCGTGTCATTCGACCGGCTCGTGTGATTGTATCTAAACGATCAGCTTAAAAAATAGAACAAAAATATAAAAAATGAATCATTAAGACTTGAAAAAAAACAAGCTTGACACCATGTTTATAAAGTTCGAAAAATTAATGAGAATATGAAATAACAATTAAATAAGAAAATTTAGGAGATATTCAATGGGTAAAATTATTGGAATCGATTTGGGGACTACTAATTCCTGTGTTGCTGTGATGGATGGTAAAACACCTCGTGTTTTAGAAAATGCAGAAGGGCATCGTACAACACCTTCAGTTGTTGCTTATACTGAAGGTGGTGAAATTTTAGTTGGTCAGCCTGCAAAACGCCAAGCTGTAACCAATGCAGCAAATACAATTTATGCAGTTAAACGTTTAATTGGACGTCGCTTTGATGAAAAAGTCGTTCAAGACGATATTGTTAAAAAAGTACCTTACCAAGTAATTGCAGCAGATAATGGTGATGCTTGGGTTGAAGTAATGAGTAAAAAGTTAGCGCCGCCACAAGTTTCTGCTGAAATATTACGTAAAATGAAAAAAACAGCTGAAGACTTTTTAGGTGAAGAAGTTAAAGAAGCAGTTATTACAGTGCCAGCTTACTTTAACGATGCACAGCGTCAAGCAACTAAAGATGCAGGTAAAATTGCAGGTCTTGATGTTAAGCGTATTATCAATGAGCCAACCGCAGCTGCATTAGCTTATGGTATGGATAAGAAAAAAGGTGATCAAACAATTGCTGTTTATGACCTAGGTGGTGGTACATTTGATATTTCTATTATTGAAATTGCTAATGTTGATGGAGATAGTCAAATTGAAGTATTAGCAACTAATGGTGATACTTTCTTAGGTGGTGAAGACTTTGATGTTGCGTTAATGAACTACTTAATTGATGAGTTCCAAAAAGAGCAAGGCATTGATTTACACAATGACCCACTGGCAATTCAACGCTTACGTGAAGCAGCTGAAAAAGCAAAAATTGAGTTATCATCAACACAACAAACAGATGTAAACTTACCATACATTACAGCAGATGCTTCAGGTCCTAAGCATTTAAATATTAAAGTAACACGTGCAAAATTTGAGTCATTAGTTGAAAGCTTGATTAAACGTACACTAGAGCCATGCAAAAAAGCATTAAGTGATGCAGGTCTTTCAGTATCAGATATTTCTGATGTGATTCTAGTTGGTGGTCAAACGCGTATGCCTAAGGTTCAAGAGACAGTAAAAGACCTATTTGATAAAGAACCTCGCCGTGATGTTAACCCTGATGAAGCGGTTGCATTAGGTGCAGCCATTCAAGGTGGTGTCTTAGCCGGTGATGTAAAAGATGTTTTATTACTTGATGTAAATCCATTATCACTTGGTATTGAAACATTAGGTGGTGTGATGACTAAGTTGATTGAACGTAATACAACGATTCCAACACGTAAAACACAAGTGTTTTCAACAGCAGAAGATAATCAAAGTGCAGTGACTATTCATGTTCTTCAAGGTGAACGTGAAATGGCATCAGCAAGTAAGTCATTAGGGCGTTTTGATTTAACAGGTATTCCACCTGCACCACGTGGTATGCCACAGATTGAAGTAACATTTGATATTGATGCGAATGGTATTTTAAATGTATCTGCAAAAGATAAAGCTTCAGGTAAAGAGCAATCTATTGTTATTCGTGCCTCTAGCGGTTTATCTGATGAAGAAGTGGATAAAATGGTTAAAGATGCTGAAGCAAATGCAGAAAGTGATCGTAAGTTCCATGAATTAACTCAGGCTCGTAACCAGGCAGATGCATTGGTTCATAGCACAAAGAAATCAATAGAAGAGTTAGGTGATAAAGTACCACAAGAAGATAAAACTAAAATTGAAGCTGCAGCTAAAGAATTAGAAGAAGCAATTAAAGGTGATGATAAAGATGCAATTGAAGCAAAATCTAAAGCTTTAACGGATGCTTCAGCAGCACTGATGACATTGATGCAACAACAAGCAGCTGAAGCACAACAGCAAGCACAAAGTGGTCAAGCTACTGATGAGCCTGCTGCTTCAGAAAATGCTAAATCTGATGATCAGTCTCAAAATGATGATGTTGTTGATGCTGAATTTGAAGAAGTTAAGGATGATAAATAAAATTATCGTCTCTTTAAGTTAGTATTCATACTTGAAAATGCGGGATTAGCCCGCATTTTTTATATTAGCATGATAATTTAATGTAGATTGAGCTTAGGATTTAAAAATGGCAACAAGAGATTATTACGAAATATTAGGTGTTTCAAAAGGGGCAAGTGAGGCTGAGATTAAAAAATCATTTCGTCGTCTTGCAATGAAACACCATCCAGATCGTAACAAAGAAAATTTAGAAGAGGCTGAAAGTAAGTTTAAAGAAGCTAAAGAGGCTTATGAAATTCTAAGTGATCCACAAAAACGTTCTGCTTATGATCAGTTTGGTCATGCAGGTGTTGACCCAAGCCAAATGGGTGGCGGTGGATTTGGTGGCTTTTCTAGTGGTAATTTTGATGATATTTTTGGTGATATTTTTGGTGATATTTTTGGTGGTGGTCGTTCTCGTTCAAGAGGTGGCGCGCGCCAGCCGCAGCCAGGAAATGATTTACGCTATACGTTAGATATTACTTTAGAAGAAGCAGTTCATGGAGCCAATAAAAAAATACGTATACCAACGGTTGTTGAGTGTAAACGTTGCCATGGAAGTGGCTCAAAAAATAATGGCGGTATGACAACTTGTAGTACTTGTGGTGGTGCAGGGGCAGTTAGAATGTCACAAGGTATTTTTTCAGTTCAGCAAACTTGCCCAAATTGTCATGGGCGTGGTCAGGTAATTAAAGATCCTTGTAATAGTTGTTATGGGCAAGGCAGAGTTCAAGATACTAAAACATTATCAGTTAAAATTCCAAGTGGTGTTGATACGGGTGATCGTATTCGATTAACAGGTGAAGGTGAGGCTGGTGAAAAAGGCGCGCCCGCAGGTGATTTATATGTTCAAGTACGTGTTAAAGAACATGCAATTTTTACGCGAGAGGGTAATGATCTTTACTGTGATGTTCCTGTTGATATGGTTATGGCTGCAATTGGTGGCTCTATTGAAGTACCAACAATTGATGGGCGGGTTACTTTAAAAGTTCCTGCTGAATCACAAAATGGTAAATTATTTCGATTACGAGGTAAGGGAGTCAAGCCATTACGTGGTGGCTCAATGGGTGATTTATTTTGTAGGATTAATGTTGAGATTCCGGTCAATTTAAATCATGAACAAAAAGATTTATTGCAGCAATTATCTGAATCCTTAAAAGACGGTAAGCATAAACATTCACCTAAATCAAAAAGTTGGTTTGACAATGTAAAATCTTTTTTTGAAGATATAAGAAAGTAGTAAAAAGCTTTGTTTAATAGATTGAATCAAACTAGAATAGTTAATACTAAGATTAACTTTTTTGGTTGATGTCACTTATGGAATATTTTAAAAAATTATTATTTATTGCTACTTCAGATGAAGAAGCACAACCATTAATTGATTTATTTACAATGGTTCCGCTTGAAGATGATATCGATCCTGGATTGCCTGCAAAATGGTATGTTGCAATACAGGCTAAAGTAAAACTATATCTTTTAGTATCTGGAGAGATAAAACGCTATGGCTTTACACGTTGTGGAACTTTAAATGCCTCACTCTTAGCTTGGGAAGGTATTCGAACCATTGATCCTGATTATGTTATTAGCTGTGGCTTTGCAACGGGTTTACCACATGATGCAAAAACAGGTGATTTATACTTGTGTAATAACGCACAATATTATGATCGACAGTTTGATTGTGATGAAACAGAGATAAACTATGCGATGATGGAATATGCATTAGGTAATTATCCTTGTGTCGTACCAGCGAGTGTTAACTTTAAATATAAATTAGGTGTGATTGCCTCAGGAAATAATTGTCATGTATCTCAAGATGTGATGGATATTCTTGAAGTAAATCAAGTAAGTTTGATTGATATGTCAACAGCTGCAATTGCAGAGATATGTGAACTAAAACATAAACCTTTAATTGTGCTAAAAGGTGTCCACCAACTAGTTGCAGAGAATGATCAAGAAATTGTATTATCACACGAAGAAGTTAATAAATTAGAAGAAAAAATAAATCTAGCGTTAGAAGAAATTGTCAATTGGGCCGTAACTAAATTAATTCCTCCAGTTAAGAAAAAGACACAAGATGCTAAATATTTCAAAGCTTTCAGTTTCCGTAGATTCAAAAAAAATCCTAAATAATATTTCTTTAGAGATAAATCAAGGTGAAACTTTAGCTATTATAGGCCCTAATGGCGCTGGTAAATCATCCTTGTTAAAAACAATATTATCATTATATAAGATTGATGGTAAAATAGAATTTAACAATTTGGATTTATCAAAATTATCTTTTTTAAAGCGGGCTAAGCTCATTGCTTATTTAGCACAAAGTACTACGATGTCACTTAACTTTCAGTCATATGAAGTTATCCGTTTAGGTCTTTATCCTTATCGTCATTTATTATCGAGTCGGGCGATTGGTCAAAAAGTAAATGATATTATGAAATTGACAGATGTACTACATTTAAAGGATCAAGATTATTTTTCATTATCAGGAGGAGAAAAACAGCGAGTACAATTAGCTCGTGTTTTATTACAATTAAACCTAATAGATGATAACGAACCAAAACTACTGTTATTAGATGAGCATGTCAGTCATTTAGATATAGCATATCAACATTCAATTTTATCTTTAATAGAAAGCCTTACAAAAGCGAAAAACTTAACTGTGATTATGGTATTACATGATATGAATTTAGTATTGAAATATGCAAATAAAGTAGCAGTTATTAATCATGGAGAACTTTATAGTGTAGGAAATACAGAAGATGTGATCACTGGAAAAATGATCAATGATGTTTATCAAATGAAGTTTGTTCTTTTGCCTCAATATAATCAAGGCTTAGTTATGCCTTGAAACCATTAATTAACTTTACACTTTTTTTGTAGTATTGAGCTTGTAAATAATATAATTGATGTAATGATAGAATAGATGATGATAATTATAATTATCCAGTATAGTGTATGGTTACTATGTACCCATAAAATTGATGCAATTGCTGAACCAAGCGCCGCCCACAGCCATCGATAAGAAGCTAAAATTCCAGAAGCTTTTCCTGCCTGTTTTATAGGGATATTTCTAAGTGCTAGTACATTAGCAAATGGACCAATAAGGCCGCAGCCAAACCCTAAAAAACTAAAGCTAATACAATAAGTATAAAAAGGCACATCCAATGTTGAAAATAGGCCAAATAATAGATAACCAATTAAATTAAGGCAAACACCAACAAAGGCAACGCTTTCGGCATTTTTATGTTTTAACCAAGTCGCAACAATAATTGGTGCAATAACACACATAGTGGTAAAGCTCATTAAACTTAGTCCAATGAGAGGTAGGTTATGTTTAGTAACAATATTAAGCCATATTGATGCAGAAATAAGCCAAGTAGACATAATGGTATAGTTATAGCCACTTAAAAAGCAGCCGGTAAATAATGAAAAAGGAATGTATTGTTGAATACGTATTCTATTTTTCATTGCATCTATAACTTCGATAATGGTTAATAATGCAAAAATGCTAATTAGTATATGGTAGAATTGGCTATGCCAGAACCGCGCCATTAAAATTAGTAATAAGATTAATAATCCTGTCCAAAGAATAAATAAACTAAATCTGATTATGGTTATAAGGTGCAGCTTCGTGTGTGTGGTTTGCTTAATTTTATTTAAATATATCAGCACTAAATAAGCAATAATTAATGACACAGGGATATTAATTATAAAAATAAATTGCCAATTGATATATTTAACAATAAATGCGGTAATAACAGGTGAGACGACGGCACCAAAAGCTGCAATTGCTGCCCAATAGGCTAGCATTTTAACTTTAGCACGCCCATGATATAAGTTGTGTACTAAAGATAAACTGCTAACAAACTTGAAACAGACACTTAATCCCATAAAAGCTCTAAGAATGACCATAATTAGTAAACTTGATGTAACAGCAATACCTAAGGAAGTTATGCCAAATAAAAGGATGCCAGCAAAAAGAATATACTTTGGATTAATTCGATCACATAGCATTCCAACTGGAATAAAGAAAACCGCCATAGTAAATGAATAGATCGAAAAAACTAATTGTATAATATCAACAGGTTTATCAAAATAGTCAGCAAAATTTTGTAATAACATGCCAACTGCAATTAAATCAAAAGTTACTAAAAATGCAGGGATACCAAAAATAATACAGTGTTTTATGTTGATATTATCTTCTGTATTTTGCATGTACCATTCCTAAAAAGATTATAAGCAGCTTTATATTTATTTTACTTGTTTTATTAATATAAGTTTAGTTTTTAAATGGATTATTATTAAACTTATCTTTCATAAAATGATGACTCTAATGTTGTATGAATTGGTTTTAATAAATATTCTAATACGGTTTTTTGATCTGTAATTACATCAGCTTCAACTGTCATGCCTGGTTTGAGTTTATTACTTATATGGTTAACACTTTGAGTATCTAAAGCAACAATACCTTTATAATATGCATTACCTTTTTGATCTTTAAAACTTGTGGCAGAAATGGCAGCTAATGTCCCGGTAATACTACCATAGCGTGCATAATCATATGCCATGATTTTAACAATAACATGATCATTAATATGAACATGGCCAATATCTTTAGGTTGAATTTTAATTTCAGCTTGTAGCATTTGATCTTCAGGTACAATCGTAAAGACTTCACCACCTTGAGGGATTACTTGGCCAATTGTAACTTCAAGTCCTTTAACAACACCGGATATGGGGGCTCTAACTGTTGTACGTTCTACTTTATCTTGTAGGCGTTCGATTTTATAGACAACTTCATTAAGCTCACTTCTAATATCATCTAATTGACTTGAAGCTTCTTGATGAAGGTTAGTTTCAGCACTTTCTTTTGATTGCATGATTTCAACAAGTTTTTGTTTGGCTTGTTTTAGTTGTTGTTTCAATGAAGCTAATTCACTATTACCCGTATTTCTAGTTCTTAGTGCTTGTAGGTATTCACGTTTAGAGACATAACCATCAGCTGCAAGTTCTTCATACATGGATACTTCTTGATTTAATAGTTCTAAATTTTCTTCAGTTGATTTAATTTGCTCTGATAATCTTACTATTTCTTCTTGTTGGACATTAACTTGGGCTTGAAGAATAGATAATTGATCTTTACGTGCTTCATTTTGTATTGAAAGTAATTGATTTTCCTGATTTAGTAGTGCAATTTCATCAATATTATCTATATGGGATTTCCCTTCAAGTGATTCTTCTTTATTAATATAGGCTTGTAAGCGTCTCGCATCAATGCTAAGTGAAGTTTGTTTTGACTTCAATTGTTTTAACTCGGCTTCATAAGCAGTTGAGCTGAGTTGAACAATGGGTTGGCCTTTTTCAACAGAGGTGTCATTTTCAGCTAAAATATTTTCTACAATGCCTCCTTCTAAATGCTGAACAATCTTAACACGTCCTATAGGAATCAATTCACCTTGTGTCACTGATTTTTCATCTACTTTAGCAAGAGAAGCCCAGATTAATAGTGCAATAATTAAACTGCAAATACAAAAAGTTGTTAATACAAGATATTTTCTTGATTGAAATTCTTCAAGGATAATATGTTTGGGTAAATACCAGATTTGTCTTTGTTCAGTAACTTGTTTTTCAACTAATTGTTTTAAACTTTTCTTTGTCATTTTTTTAAGCCTTGAATAATTAGTTTTATCATATCTTCAGATTTACCTCCAGCAACCATTTTGCCTTGATCAAGAATCATAACTTGGTCAGTTACTAATAGGTGAGATGGTCTTTGTGAAATTAAAATGACGGTTACTTTGTTTTTTAGTTTTTTAAGTAAATTAATAAAAAGTTCATCATTTGTCATATCTAGTGCATCGGATGCATCATTGATTAGTAGTATTTTTGAATTTTTTAATAATGCTCTGGCAATATTAAGACGCTGTTGAAAGCTACCTGAAAGTACTTGAGAGTGATCTTTAATTGGTGTTTCTATGCCTTGTGGTAGATTTTCTATCTCTTCTTTAAGACCAATATCATCTAATGTATTCCAGATTCTTTCATCACTAACGATTGGATTAACTAAACGTAAATTTTGTTCAATCGTACCATAAAATAGCATTGTCTTTTGAGGGATATAGCTGATGGTTTGACGTAATTCATCCGGGTCAATTTGCTCAATATTACGCCCATCAAGTAAAATTCTACCATTTTGTAGTGGGTAGAGTTTTAAGATAGCTTTTAATAAAGTTGATTTTCCGGAACCACTTTTGCCAGTAATACCTAACATCTTGCCAGGTGGAATCTCAGCAGATATGTTAACTAAAGCATGATCAGGCTGTCCTGGATATCTAAGGCTTATATTATGAAGTGTGATACGTCCTTTAAGATAATTTAATTTGGAAAAATAAACCGACTGTGATTTCTCAGGCGGTATTCTCATGAGATTATTAATTTGGTGGAAACTTAGTTTTATCTGGTCAAGCTTTGCAAATGTTACAAAAAGTGATTTTAGTGGAATAATAATACGCCATACTAAAATCATACTGGCAATCATTCCACCAATTGTAATTGATTGTGTAAGAATTAAGATAGCTCCAAATGCTAGTACGCCTAAAGCAGATAGAATCATAATTGCATCTGAAATAGTGATAATAAAATTATCGATATTTGCCATTTTATATTGGACTTGAGCTCTGTCAGCGCATAAAGTTTTAAAGCGATCTAGCCATAGGTTTTGAGCTGCACTATATTTTACGGTTCTAAGGTTTGTTAATGCTTCAAGAAGAAATTGATGGTATTGAGCTGTAGCATTTGCAGTTTGAACAAGTCCTTTACGCACGATAGGGCGCATAATTAAAATAAATAATCCAAAAATAAATAATGTAATAATTGGTACAATTACCATATAACCAGCTAATGCAGCAATGGTAATAATAAAAATAATAACAAATGGCAAATCAAGAAATAGAACCATTAATTGACCAGTAAAAAACTCACGTACCATATCAAAGTCTTTAATACGAGATAATTGCCCACCGACGTTACCTGATTCGGTATATCTTGCAGGTAAAGCTAATATACGTTTAATAATGGCATTACCAACATAAAGATCAAGTTTTGCACCAATATAAGCAAGTAATTTTGCTCTGATAATCTGTAAAGTAAATATACCAATAAAGGCAATAACTGCGCCAATAGCAAAAGCAATAAGCATATAATAAGATGCAGTAGAAATCACAAGGTCATATACAGACATAACGAAAAAAGGAGTTGTAAGTACAAGCATATTTAATATTAACCCAATAATAAATACTTGTATGAAAAGGCCTTTAAATAATTTTAGTAATGATGATAGCCAATTAGCATCAGCTGATTTTGATGAGATATCATGTTCTTCTTTTATTTCTTCAAAAATATAAATTCGGCCAGCTTCATCAATATCAATAACCATTTCTTGATTTTCAATCGGGTTATAGACTAGCCATCCTGATTCCTTCTTTTCTTTTAATAGGTATACTTTTTGATGGTCGTTACTAATATATAAACAAGGAGAAAATCTTGGATCAAGATATTGAATAGTAGCTTTAAATGTTTTAGCTTGAAAACCAAGTAATCGCATTACGCGAAGAAAGCCTGAAAGATTTAGTGCTGGATAAAGGTGCGGTAGAGCTTGAGCTAATTGGTGATCTGTACCATGCCATTTTAATGATTCTAGTAATGGCCGTAATGTGCGTAAAAATAGACTATCGGTTTTAAATACTGAAGAAAATAAAACATCTTCTGTCGATTGATCAAGAATGCCAGCAGGATGATAACTCATAATGAAACCACCTCATGCAGCTGATGATTTTTAATTTCAATCTGTCTATCAGAAAGTCTAAGGTATGACGGTCTGTGGGTGATCATGATAATAGTTGCTTGATCTTTATAAGTTTCTAATAATTGTTGGCATTTGTTATCAGATGCTAGATCTAAGGTTGTATTTGCTTCATCAAATAAAATAATTTCAGGTCCTTTTAAAAGGCTCCTAGCAATTGTAATTAGTTGGTTAATACCGGATGGAAGTAGCTCTGTTACTGTATTACCTAGTGGTGTATCAAAGCCTTGTGGTAATCGATTAATAATAATATCTAATCCAAGTTTTTCAGCAATTGATAAAGCTCGTTGATCGTATTCAGGGCGAAACATGGTAATATTTTCTAATACGGTACCAGAAAAAATAACAGAACTCTGTGGTAAATAAGCAATGTGTTTAGCCAGAAACTCAGGATCATAGTGATCTATTGGTTCTCCATCTAGCAAGACTTCCCCAGAAGTTGGCTTAACCAAGCCAGCTAAAATAGATAAAAGTGTACTTTTGCCTGATAAGTTTGCGCCAGTAATTGCAATAATTTCATTTGGTTTAATATCGATTGATAAATTATTAAATAATAAGTTATTTTCAATTTTAATATTAATGTTATTTAACTGTAAATGCCCTTGAATTTTTTTATCGGTAATAGGTGTATCAACTGTTACCATTGGCTGTAATGAATCAAGATCTTGAATGGATTGCTCTGCTTGTTTAATAGTACCTAAACGGTGCCATATACCAATTGATCTGCCAACTGGTTGAAGCACTCTTGATGCAAGTAGGGTACATGCGGCAAGGCCACCAACGGTTAAGTTTCCATTAATTACAGAGATAGCGCCGAAAGCGACGACGAGAATGACAGTAAGTTGTGATATTGTCGATGTATTATTTTGTAAATCAGCATTAACTAAGCTTAATTCATAATTGACTTCAGAGGTCTTATCTTGTAATCGTTCATAACGTCTAAGCATAAATGATTCAAGTGCAAGCGATTTGACAGTATGAATATTTTTGAAAATTTCGACTAAAAAGTTCATTCTGCGATTATTACTACTTTGCTTTTCTTGAATCCCTCCTTGAAGTGAATTAGCATTTTTGAATACTAATGCTAATAAAACAATTAGTGTGAATAATGGAACGAAGATTAACGCACCTGCAATATAATAAATGAGCCATAAATAGATAAAGACAAATGGTATGTCTAACATACTAGTTAAAACTTGGTTACCATAAAAATTTTTTATATCATTAACCGCTCTAATTCTTTCTAAGTGTACACCAACACCACAGGTTTCAAATTTAGTTAAATCACAATCAAGTATTTTTTTAAACAGCTTAAAATTTGTTTCATAATCAAAGCGAGCATCCGTCCACGAGATAATTAGGCCTCTAGCAATTTTTAAAAAAGATTCAGCTAAAATGGCAATAATAACAATTAACACAAGCAAAAATAGTGTAGTTGTTGATTCATTTGGGATAATTCGATCATACACTTGAAGTAAAACTAGTGGGAATGCAAGGGCTAAAACATTAATTACAAAAGATGGCAATATAAGCCCACCTACGATGGTTTTTTTGTCATACCATTGTTTAATATGTGTCCAAAGGTGCGTTATAAATGTTCTAATTATCTTATTCTGTTTCATAGCATACATTTATAATACTCTTAAATAAATAATGTTAAGTTTAGGTCGTCCATATAATATTGTCCAATTCAGTTAGTTAACATACCTAGTCTAACATGATAAATTCAACCTTTAAAGTAATGTGTATGAAACTTAATTTATTGATTTTTAATAATATTAGTTATCCATTTTTATATAGTTAATTATGATGTCCATACAATTTTTTCAATTTCATCAAAGTCTAACTCTTCTCCTGAATTAAGAACAATGCTACCAGATGCAGAAGAATCAAAGACAACCGTATTAGTTTCAGAGTCTACGGTAAAGTTAGCATTATTTGTAACAGTTAAGGTCCAATCACCTGAATTAGGAGCTGAATCGATACCTTGAAGTTCTATGGTATCTATCCAATTACCTGTACCACCATGGAAGCTATCATCATCATCGCCAGCCTGATAAATATAAGTATCTTCACCACCTAATCCATAGATTGTATCATCACCACCTAATCCATAGATTGTATCATCACCAGCACCACCAATTATAATATTATCATTATCATCACCAGTGATTGTATCATCAAAATCAGAACCAGTGACATTTTCAATATTAGAGATTGCATCATCTTTCGCATCACCTTGAGAACCACTACCATCACTTAAATCTACAGTAATTTTACTTGATGCATCTTCATAGCTTAGGGTATCAATACCGCTACCACCATCAATTGTATCTTTACCAGAACCTCCAATAATATAGTCGTCACCAGAACCACCTAAAATGATGTCATCTTTATCTCCACCGTCAAGATAATCATCACCAGCACCACCATCAAGCGTATCTTTATCTTTACCACCAATTAAGATATCATCGCCATCACCGCCGTAAAGTTCATCCTTTTCTCTCCCACCTTCAAGGTAGTCATCACCAGCACCACCATAAAATGTATAGTCACCACGATCACCAATTAATACATCATTTCCAGCATTACCATAGAGGGTAAAGTCATCATTACCATCCATTCTGACATAATCACCTTCATTAGATAAAGAGAAGCTCGAGTTCGAGTAGTTATCTGTAATAATCAAATAATATCCTAAATCAGTAAGGCTTATATCAACATTAGCCGTATCTTGATATCCTTGATCATTTTCAATGGTATAATTGATTGTTGTATTAGCATTTTCAGGGAATGCATAATAAATCATGTTATAATAATTTGAAGTTTGATCATCAAAATCTGGAATATAAACGATTTGATTGTTTATTATTTCTATTGTTCCTTCTAAGTCTCCTGTTACAGTTGCTGATGTAATTGTCAGAGTTGATCCATTTGGATCATAATCATTAGCTAAGACATCAATAACGGTACTATAGCCAGTTGAGGCATAAGTATCATTAATAGCTACAGGATCATAATTAACACCAGTAACTGTAACCGTTACAGTTGAAGTTGATTGAGCGCCGTGGTTATCTTCTATGATGTAACTAATTGTCACATCTTGTGTTTCACCATACGCTAAATGATTAAAATCGTCACCTGGATCAAATACAAGTCCATCATTAGTAGTAGATACGCTGGCATTATTACCACTGTCGTCGTCATCATCATCGTCATCATCATCACCATCGCTTCCACCTAAATCATCAATGGTCGCTGAAATAATAGTTAGTGTATCATTTGTATCTGGATCTGTATCATTGGCAAGGACATCAATTGTAATACTTGAATCAGCCGTTGTTGTTGTGGTATCTATAACTGCAGTTGGTGTGTCATTCGTACCAGTAACAGTAACAGTTACAGAAGCTGTACTTTGTGCGCCATTATTATCTTCAATTGTATAATTGATCGTAATATTTCGAGATTCATTAACAGCTAGATCATCAAAATCAAATCCAGGATTAAAGACTAATTCATTATCAATAATTGTAACAGAGCCATTATTAGAACCAATAATAGAGGCAGACTCAATAGATAAAATATCACCTGTATCTATATCTGTATCATTAGCAAGAACTTCAATGGGTAAGCTAGTATTCTCAGATGTTGTAGCTGTATCAACAACTGCTACAGGAGCATCATTGGTGCCTGTAATAGTAATGATAATATCTTGCGTGGTGCCATCATCAGATGTAACAGTAATGGTATCAGTTAAAGTATTACCATCACCTAAGGCTTGAATAGCAGTTTGAGAATTATCGGCAGAGTAACTCCAGTCACCATCAGCTTCAATACTAAGACTACCATAAGTACCGCTAATAGTTTCAGCATTAAAGGTAGCCTCGCCGGTATCGGTATCAGAAATCGTTAATGTGCCAGAAGTGGTTAAAGTAGCAGCTGCATCTTCAGTCACAGAGCCTGTAGTATTACCACTAATAGTTGGGTCATCATTGGTACCTGTAATGGTAATGGTAATATCTTGTGTTGTGCCATCATTTGAAATAACGGTAATTGTATCAGTTAACGTGTCATCTTGACCTAACGCTTGAATTGCAGCTTGACTATTATCAGCAGAATAAGACCAATCACCATTCTCATCAATACTTAGGTTACCATAGCTACCGATAATTGTTTCGGCAACAAATGTCGTACTCTCTCCAGTATCAATATCAGAGATAGTTAAGCTACCAGAAGCTGTCAAAGTTGATGCGGCATCTTCAGTTATAAGTCCAGTAATATCACCGCTAATGACAGGGGCATCATCAGTACCAGTAATGGTAATTGTAATAGTTTGTGTAGTACCATCAGCAGAAGTTATCGTAATGGTGTCAGTTAAAGTATCACCATCGCCTAAAGCTTGAATAATAGTTTGAGAATTATCGGCAGAGTAGCTCCAGTCACCATTTGTAGCAATGGTTATATTACCGTAAGAGCCTGTAACAGTTTCAGCATTAAAGATGGCTTCATCGGTATCGGTATCAGAAATCGTTAATGTACCAGAAATGGTTAAAGTAGCAGCTGCATCTTCAGTCACAGTACCTGTAGTATTGCCACTAATAGTTGGATCATCATTGGTACCTGTAATGGTAATGGTAATATCTTGTGTTATACCATCATTTGAAGTAACGGTAATTGTATCAGTTAACGTGTCATCTTGACCTAACGCTTGAATTGCAGCTTGACTATTATCAGCAGAATAAGACCAATCACCATTCTCATCAATACTTAGGTTACCATAGCTACCAGTAATTGTTTCGGCAACAAATGTCGTATTCTCTCCAGTATCAATATCAGAGATAGTTAAGCTACCAGAAGCTGTCAAAGTTGATGCGGCATCTTCAGTTATAAGTCCAGTAATATCACCGCTAATGACAGGGGCATCATCAGTACCAGTAATGGTAATTGTAATAGTTTGTGTAGTACCATCAGCAGAAGTTACCGTAATGGTGTCAGTTAAAGTATCACCATCGCCTAAGGCTTGAATAGCAGTTTGAGAATTATCGGCAGAGTAACTCCAGTCACCATCAGCTTCAATACTAAGACTACCATAAGTACCAGAAATAATTTCAGCATTAAAGATAGCCTCGCCGGTATCGGTATCAGAAATCGTTAATGTGCCAGAAGTGGTTAAAGTAGCAGCTGCATCTTCAGTCACAGAGCCTGTAGTATTGCCACTAATAGTTGGATCATCATTGGTACCCGTAATGGTAATGGTAATATCTTGTGTTGTGCCATCATTTGAAATAACGGTAATTGTATCAGTTAACGTGTCACCTTGGCCTAAAGCTTGAATTGCAGCTTGACTATTATCAGCAGAATAAGACCAATCACCATTCTCATCAATACTTAGGTTACCATAGTTACCGGTAATTGTTTCAGCAACAAATGTCGTATTCTCTCCAGTATCAATATCAGAGATAGTTAAGCTACCAGAAGCTGTCAGAGTTGATGCAGCATCTTCAGTTATAAGTCCAGTAATATCACCGCTAATGACAGGGGCATCATCAGTACCAGTAATGGTAATTGTAATAGTTTGTGTAGTACCATCAGCAGAAGTTATCGTAATGGTGTCAGTTAAAGTATCACCATCACCTAAAGCTTGAATAATAGTTTGAGAATTATCGGCAGAGTAGCTCCAGTCACCATTTGTAGCAATGGTTATATTACCGTAAGAGCCTGTAACAGTTTCAGCATTAAAGACAGCTTCACCAGTATCAACATCAGAAATGGTTAAGCTACCTGAAGTAGTTAACGTAGTACCACCATCCTCAATTACAGAGCCAGTAGTCATTCCCCCAATAATAGGTGCATCATTAGTACCATTAATGGTTATAGTTACAGTTTCAGTGCTACTTGCACCATGTTCATCAATAATTGTATAGGTAAATGTATCAGTTGCTGTTTCTCCTTCACTAAGGTAATCAAAATTACTGCCCGGATCATACTCGATAGATGAAATTTGTGAATCAGATATTGTAGAAGGAGAAGATATTAGTTCAGCAGTTAATAAACCACCTCCTGCAATAGCAAAAAAGTTAGCTACTTCTGATGGATGATATGTTTCACTATCTTCAGTTGTATCTTCTTCTGCACTAAATTGAGTTGAAGTTGAATTAGTACTACTGCCTCGTAGTGCTGCATCATTTCTACCATCAAAGGTTGCAAGTTGACCTATCATCGTAATGTCACCAGTACCTAAATCAGTACCAAATGATTGTGTGTAATCATCATCAGTGACTGCATCAGGGGTCTTACCAATAACAAAATTGTGTCCAGACCAAGAACCAGATGATTCTTCAATGGCAAAGTAGGCAACCGTTTCATCTATTGAAAGGTTAGAACTATTGCTTTCATAACGTTCAATAACTATGTCAACTTCATCAGAAGTTGGTGATTTTTGTCTTGTTTTTAAGAAATCAAAATTATTATTTGTTGTTTGAATCTGGCTAAACACAATAGGTGGGGAGTCAAAGTTATGACTAAAATTAACTTCATCAAAATCTGAACTACCACTTGTAACATTTGAGGTTTCAAAAGTGCCAATTTCAATGGTAGAGCCATCAGGTAATGCCCAAACACCAGCTTCTAGTATAACATAACTGACAGTTTCAGTAGTATGTATATTATCAAGGTTGTCTGGTTCAACCAAGCTTAAGTCAAATGAGCCTTGGGTTACATTATCAACACGGGCAATTACAGGATCTGGGCCATTTTCAGTATTAACAAAAGCAAATACAACAGGGTTAGTAAAGCTTGATGAGAAATTTATTGTGGTTGATGATGATAGGTCAACTTGTCCAACTTCTCCCATATTATATAAAACGCTTAAATCACCAACCATACCACTAGAGTCAATATCAGTTACACTAAACGAGTCGCCATCAATATCATAGTCATTGCTAGTAAGGTCAGAAGTTTCAATTACTAAAGTTTGATTTTCATCAGTAGATAAATTATCTGCAACAGCAGTTGGCGCGTCATTAGTACCAGTAATCGTAATAGTAATATCTTGTGTGCTACCGTCAGCTGAAGTCACGGTAATTGTATCGGTAAGGATATCGCCATTACCTAAAGCTTGAATCACGGCTTGACTATTATCAGCAGAATAAGACCAGTCGCCATCGGATTCAATGGTTAAATCACCATAGGTTCCAGAAATGGTTTCAGCATTAAAGGCAGCTTCACCGGTATCGGTATCAGAAATCGTTAATATACCAGAAGTAGTTAAAGTAGCAGCTGCATCTTCAGTGACAGTACCTGTAGTATCGCCACTAATGATTGGATCATCATTAGTACCCGTAATGGTAATGGTAATATCTTGAGTACTATTACCATCAGCACTTGTAACTGTAATTGTATCAGTAAGGGTATCCCCCTGACCTAGAGCTTGAATTGCAGATTGAGCGTTGTCAGCAGAATAAGACCAATCACCATTAGCGGCAATATCTAAACTACCATAAATACCTGAAAGTGTCTCTACAGCAAACGTGGCATCTTCGCCTTCATCAATATCACTAATAGTTAATGTTCCAGAAGTAGTTAACGTAGTAGCAGTATCTTCCGTAATGGCTCCAGATGTATCACCTCCAATAACAGGTGCATCATCAGTACCCGTAATGGTAATTGTAATATCATGAGTTGTACCATCAGCAGAAGTTACCGTAATGCTATCAGTTAAATTAGCACCTTGTGCTAAGGCTTGAATAGCAGTTTGAGAGTTATCAGCAGAGTAGCTCCAGTCACCATTAGCAGAAATAATTAAATCACCATAAGAACCTGAAATAGTTTCAGCATTAAAGATAGCTTCACCGGTATCAATATCGGAAATGGTTAGCGAACCAGAAGTCATTAATGTAGAGTCATTATCTTCAGTTACAGTGCCAGTATCAATACCACCGATGATAGGTGCATCATTAGTGCCATTAATGGTTATAGTTACAGTTTCAGTGCTACTTGCACCATGTTCATCAGTAATTGTATAAGTAAATGTATCAGTTGCTGTTTCTCCTTCACCAAGATAATCAAAATTACTACCAGGATCATACTCAATAGATGAGATTTGTGAATCAGGTATTGTAGAAGGGGAAGATACTAACTCAGCAGTTAATAAACCACTTCCTGCAATAGCAAAAAAGTTAGCTATTTCAGTTGTATGATTAGTTTCACTATCATTTGTAGTATCTTCCTCAACATTAAATTGGGTTGAGGTTGAGTTTGTGCTAACCCCTCTTAATGAAGCATCATCTCCTCCATCAAAAGTGGCTAGTTGACCGATCATACTGATGTCACCACTACCTAAGTCAGTGCCAAAATTTTGAGTATAATCATTATGTCTAACTGAATTAGATGTATTTCCTACAATAAAATTATGCCCTGACCAAGAACCAGATGATTCTTCTATAGCAAAATAGGCAATAGTTTCATTATTAGCTAAGTCAGAACTATCATCTTCATAGCGCTCAATACCAATATCAATTTCATCAGAGTTTGGTGATTTTTGTCTTGTTTTTAGAAAATCAAAATTATTATTTGATGTTTGAATTTGGCTAAACACAATTGGCGTATTATCAAAATCATGATCAAAGGCAACTTCGTCAAAATTTGAAGCACTACCAATAACATTTGAAGTGTTAAACGTACCAATCTCAATGGTTGAGCCATCAGGTAATGCCCATATACCGGCTTCTAGCACTATATAACTAACTGTTTCAGTTCCATGAGAGTTATCTAAGTTATCAGGTTCAACTAAGCTTAAGTCAAATGAGCCTTGGGTTACATTATCAACACGAGCAATTACAGGATCTGAGTCATTTTCAGTATTAACAAAAGCAAATACAACAGGGTTAGTAAAGCTTGATGAGAAATTTATTGTGGTTGATGATGATAGGTCAATTTGTCCAACTTCTCCCATATTATATAAAACGCTTAAATCACCAATCATACCACTAGAATCAATGTCAGTTACACTAAACGAATCGCCATCAATATCATAGTCATTATTAGTAAGCTCAGAAGTTTCAATTGTCAAAATCTGATTTTCATCAGTGGATAAATTATCAGTAACCGCAGTTGGCGCATCATTAGTACCTGTAATGGTGATAGTAATATCTTGGGTTGTACCATCATCTGAAGTTACAGTAATCGTATCAGTAAGGGTATCGCCTTGACCTAAAGCTTGAATCGCAGACTGACTATTATCAGCAGAATAGCTCCAGTCACCATCCGCTTCGATGGTTAAGTCACCATAAGTACCAGAAATCGTTTCAGCATTAAAGACGGCTTCGCCTGTATCGGTATCAGAAATCGTTAATGTACCAGACGTGGTTAAAGTAGCCGCTGCATCTTCAGTCACAGAGCCTGACGTATCACCACCAATAGTTGGATCATCATTAGTACCTGTAATGGTAATGGTAATATCTTGGGTTGTACCATCATCTGAAGTTACAGTAATCGTATCAGTTAACGTATCGCCGTCACCTAAAGCCTGAATCGCAGATTGAGAGTTATCAGCAGAATAAGACCAATCACCATCAGCTTCGATGGTTAAGCTACCATAAGTACCAGAAATAGTTTCAGCATTAAAGACGGCTTCGCCTGTATCGGTATCAGAAATCGTTAATGTACCAGACGTGGTTAAAGTAGCCGCTGCATCTTCAGTCACAGAGCCTGACGTATCACCACCAATAGTTGGATCATCATTAGTACCTGTAATGGTAATAGTAATATCTTGGGTTGTACCATCATCTGAAGTTACAGTAATCGTATCAGTAAGGGTATCACCTTGACCTAAAGCTTGAATCGCAGACTGACTATTATCGGCAGAATAGCTCCAGTCACCATCCGCTTCGATGGTTAAGTCACCATAAGTCCCAGAAATAGTTTCAGCATTAAAGACGGCTTCGCCTGTATCGGTATCAGAAATCGTTAATGTACCAGACGTGGTTAAAGTAGCCGCTGCATCTTCGGTTACGCCACCCGTTGTATCACCACCAATGGTAGGATCATCATTAGTACCTGTAATGGTAATGGTAATATCTTGGGTTGTACCATCATCTGAAGTTACAGTAATCGTATCAGTAAGGGTATCACCTTGACCTAAAGCTTGAATCGCAGATTGAGAGTTATCAGCAGAATAAGACCAATCACCATCCGCTTCAATGGTTAAGTCACCATAAGTCCCAGAAATCGTTTCAGCATTAAAGACGGCTTCGCCTGTATCGGTATCAGAAATCGTTAATGTACCAGACGTGGTTAAAGTAGCCGCTGCATCTTCGGTTACGCCACCAGTTGTGTCACCACCAATGGTAGGATCATCATTAGTACCTGTAATGGTGATAGTAATATCTTGGGTTGTACCATCATCTGAAGTTACAGTAATCGTATCAGTAAGGGTATCACCTTGACCTAAAGCCTGAATCGCAGATTGAGAGTTATCGGCAGAATAGCTCCAGTCACCATCAGCTTCAATGGTTAAGTCACCATAAGTACCAGAAATCGTTTCAGCATTAAAGACGGCTTCGCCTGTATCGGTATCAGAAATCGTTAATGTACCAGAAGTAGTTAAAGTAGCCGCTGCATCTTCAGTCACAGAACCTGACGTATCACCACCAATAGTTGGATCATCATTAGTACCTGTAATGGTAATAGTAATATCTTGGGTTGTACCATCATCTGAAGTTACAGTAATCGTATCAGTTAACGTATCGCCGTCACCTAAAGCCTGAATCGCAGACTGACTATTATCAGCAGAATAAGACCAATCACCATCAGCTTCGATGGTTAAGCTACCATAAGTACCAGAAATAGTTTCAGCATTAAAGACGGCTTCGCCTGTATCGGTATCAGAAATCGTTAATGTACCAGACGTGGTTAAAGTAGCCGCTGCATCTTCAGTCACAGAGCCTGACGTATCACCACCAATAGTTGGATCATCATTAGTACCTGTAATGGTAATAGTAATATCTTGGGTTGTACCATCATCTGAAGTTACAGTAATCGTATCAGTAAGGGTATCACCTTGACCTAAAGCTTGAATCGCAGATTGAGAGTTATCAGCAGAATAAGACCAATCACCATCAGCTTCAATGGTTAAGTCACCATAAGTCCCAGAAATAGTTTCAGCATTAAAGACGGCTTCGCCTGTATCGGTATCAGAAATCGTTAATGTACCAGACGTGGTTAAAGTAGCCGCTGCATCTTCGGTTACAGAGCCTGACGTATCACCACCAATAGTTGGATCATCATTAGTACCTGTAATGGTAATAGTAATATCTTGGGTTGTACCATCATCTGAAGTTACAGTAATCGTATCAGTAAGGGTATCGCCTTGACCTAAAGCTTGAATCGCAGACTGACTATTATCAGCAGAATAGCTCCAGTCACCATCAGCTTCAATGGTTAAGTCACCATAAGTACCAGAAATCATTTCAGCATTAAAGACGGCTTCGCCTGTATCGGTATCAGAAATCGTTAATGTACCAGA
>JAKJJQ010000021.1:0-50987 GCA_021713415.1 Thiotrichales bacterium 19X7-9 | reverse complement strand
CTGAGCATGTGTTTACAGTTTCAGCTATAACAAAGGCATTAGTTTTAAGAGCTGATGCACGTGTAAGTAAAACTTGTAATTGATTAATTGTAAGATCAGATAATGCACTTAAAAATGAATTAAATTTTGATTTTCTCATAACTATATACCCCAAAAAGAATATTACTGTTATAAGAAATATATTCAAGTTCAACATATATTGCCAAAATAGCCTAAAAATAAATACCTTGAAGCTAATATCTTAGGTATGCACCGAGGAGACGATACTCCTTTAGCTAATTTATTATTTAAACACTCCCAACATTTAACATAAATAAACGTTAAAATTATTTTTTATTACCCTTACTTTTATGATTACTGAGCAGTGACGATATGTTCTTGAGTATGGACATTAGCTTCAGCATTATGAAAATGAGCAGGTGGCATAGCAGATATATTAAAACTGGACAATATTTCCTGATTTCCATGCAAAAAGACGGAAACATTTTGTTTATCTCGCTCAATGTAATCATTACTTGCAAGCATTCCAAGTAAGCCTGACTGTATAGATTTAACATTAGCTATTACTCTAGTATTATCCAAAATAGCATCTTCTTTTAACATCTGTTTTAGTTCTTCTGATGCTGCAATAACTCCAACTGGAATACTTGTCATCATACCAACAGCACTTAGCGTATTACAAAAATACTCAAGGCTATTTTTTTGTTGTTTTTGCCCTACAGCCATTTGAATAAACTCATCTGCGCTATGTGGACTAGCCTGATATAATTTAAGTAGTTGACTTGCTGACTTTTCTGAAATATCTCTTTCTGTTTCTCGTTGATAAGTAGCCAATTTATCTGCAAAACCAACGATATTATGATAACTTTGTAATGCATTATTTTGGTTGAGTATTACCAATGACTGCAGTGTATTATCATTTAACTGGCGATTATGTAATAAATCAAATAGCGCATGTACTGTATTATCATTTAAGCTGTTATTTTGATGTAAAGTTGTTAATGCAGCTGTAAATTTAAGGATATCATCCAAACTCTCATTAACAAATGGCTGAACATCTACCAAGTTAGGATAATTTTCGTTTTTCCAAGCATTGATTAAATTATTAGCAGAAAGCAATATTGCTTCATTAGTTGGAAATGAAATACCAAGCATTTGTGAACTTTTTGGTGATGTTATACAAACTTGAGCAGTCATTAAAATATCATTATTTTCATCTGTATTTATAACTTGGCCTAATCCTCGAAAGACTGTTGTAATTTCAACTAGTTTAGCAATATCAGAATCAACCTGCTGTTTATAATGTAAATCTAAAAAATCATTACATATATGCCCTTTACACCCTAATGGTTTACTTTGTTGTAATGCTTCAACCTCTACCATAAACTCACCTGCAAATATTGCATGAGTCGCTACTATAGTCTGATATAATGGACTCATTCTAAAGTCCTTATCGATAGCTAAATGATTTAGAGTTTTATCATCTAACTGATCATAATAACTTCGAGCTTGGACATACCAAGCTAACTGTTCCTGACTTAACGGCATAATTGCAACTCCCACAAAATAATGTCTGATTATTACAATCAAACACTATTTAGAGTAAAAAGTAAACCTTAAATTAAATATTTTGTTTCAAAAGTTAAAAATAACAAAAATAAAACACTAATTCATATGTTATTAAATATCAATTTAACTGCATGCTATTCAATAAAAAATAATAAAAATCAAACTAATGTCTAAGCATGACATGTCTTTAATAATTTCTAACAAATTCTTATACTAAAATAACTATATTTATGAGTTAACTACAGGGAGTTCTATCAATGGCAAAACACTCAATTGCAGCAGAGTTCGTTTATCAATTAGCTGAATACGGCATCAAGCAAATCTTTGGTATCACAGGTGATGCAATGAATGCATTTACAGATGCCATTAGAAAAGATGGCAGAATCAAATGGTATACAGTAAGACATGAAGAATCAGCAGCTTTTGCTGTCAGCGCTCAAGCTGAATTATCTCAAGAATTAGCTGTTTGTGTTGGTACCATCGGTCCTGGTGCTATTCATTTAGTTAATGGTATTTATAATGCAACAAGAGATCGCTCCCCTGTTTTAGTTATCACAGGTCAAGTACCTGGCCAAGAAGCAAGAAGTGATTATTTCCAAGAAATTGATCAGAGTAAAGCATTTGATGATCCATGTGTTTTTAGTGCTATTATACAAAGTGAAAAACAAATTCCACGCCTTATCCAACAAGCCATTGAAGCAGCAGTTTCATTACGTGGTGTTGCTCATATTGCAATTCCAACTGATCTTGCAACTTTAAAAATAGAACAAACCAACCAACCCATTCAAACATTTATCCGTAAAAACCATACCGTTATTCCTGATGAAGACGAATTAAAACAAGCCATTGAATTAATTAATCAAAGTAAAAAGCCTTCTATACTAATTGGCTGTGGTGCTAGAGGCGCTTCTGATGAAGTTGAAAAGCTAGCTAAAAAACTAAATGCGCCAGTTGCACACTCTTTAAAAGGCAGTGAAGTATTAGCCTATGATAATCCATACTCAATTGGTGGTATAGGCCATGTTGGCACACCACACGGTATGGCCGTTGTTGATGAGTGTGATTTGCTTATTATGCTTGGCACTGATTTTCCTTACAGTGCATTTTTACCAACGCACGGTAATATTATTCAAGTTGATCTTAATCCACAAAAACTTGGCCACCGCACGCGAATTGCTTATGGCCTTATTGGTGATGTTAAATCTACTATAACTCAATTATTATCCATGCTTGAACAAAAACAAGCTGATAATCACTTAAAAAAACTACAGTTGCAAAAAGAAAAATGGCTTAAAAATACACTGGATAAATATGATGTGGATGATGGTGATATTATCCACCCCCAAACGGTATTACTAAAGGTAAGCAAATTAGCAGAAGATGATGCTATTTTTATCGGTGAAGTTGGTGAAGTAACTGTCTGGGTTGCACGCTATTTAAAAATGAAAGGCGCTCAAAGATTAATTGGTTCATATAATCATGGTTCACTTGGTGTTGGCTTGCCTGCTGCTATTGGTGCTAAAGCAAAATATCCTAATCGACAGGTTATAGCCCTTTGTGGTGATGGTGCTTTTGGTATGCTTTTAGCTGACTTAGTAACTGCTGCTCGTTATGAGTTTAATCTTGTTGCTATCGTTTTTAATAATAATAAATTTGGCTTTGTTGAATTAGAAATGGAGGCTGCAGGCTACCCTAGATTTGCTACAGATTTAGTTAATCCTGATTTTGCAAAAGTTGCTGAAGCTTGTGGTTGTATCGGTATGACTGTAACAAAGCCAAATGAATTAGAATCTACATTAGAAAAAGCACTAAAACAAACTAAACCTGTTGTTGTAGAGATTTTTGTTAACCCTGATGAGTTAATTATCCCTCCAGAAATTGATTTTATTTCTGCATGGAAATTTACAACTGGCAAAATCAAAGAAATGGTTATTGAAAGAAGTATTCAAAATTTATTTAAAATGCTGTAGATCAAACTGTACCTACTGGTGCAATGTTTGGTGTTATACTTTTAACTTGATTTTTCAATATCCAAGGACAGGCACTCTCATGTCCATCAATCTGCTGGCAGTAAAATACTACCCCAGTATAATCAGCAGGATAAGCATAACCAATTGCATTATCACAATTAACTTGTTTAATCTCAGAATTTCTATCCTCTAAAATATAACAACGTGATGATGACTTACTAAATGTTACATTAATCACATTATCTTCTTGTGAATTCATACAAAAGGCAAAATATTGTTTAAGATTTGGCCAATATTGAATTTTCATACCACAAGCAGCCATTTGTATACTACCTAAACCTTTAATTGTTTGAACTTGGAATTTCAAAGGGAATGCTCCTTGTGGTGGGTAATCTGGCATTGTAAAGGTATGACCACTAATTACTAAATGAGGCCCATTTGAAGATGAATCATCATAATGATACTGACAACCACCTAAACTATCACAGACTTGAATTTTTTGATTATTAAAATACTCATAAAATTGTATACACGCTTTATAGCGCCCCCCTGTATGCGTCATCTCCCACGTATAAGTATCTCCAGGTGATATCGTACAAGTATTCCCAGGACTATCTAATTTACAATGATAATTACCTCTATCTATATAAAAGTTACCATAGCCAACATCACATTTATCCATTTCCCATTTATATTTAGAGTTATTGATAACCATGCCATGACCATTAGCTAATACTAACGATGGAAAAATAATACCTAAACCAATTAGATATATAATCAATTTCATCTTTGCTTCCCCCTAGTTTAGCCTAATTCTTTAAAAGCTAATTACTAGCTACCAAATCAATTGTCTGATTATATTATTTAATTATTTGTAAATAAACTAGGAAAGTTACTAGTTATGGTTCTTAATTTACTTTTAAATACTATGGTCAATAACATACATATATTATCCTGTCAATTGTATCGCTTTTAAAATTATTACCAATATCTAATTTTTAACACTCCTTATAAATTGAATATTCAACTTAGTTCATTAAATTTTTACTAAATAATAGGGGTGTGATATGCCAGGTATAAATTCTAAAATTCGCGTTGTTTCTTTGGATATGGATCATTGTATTTTTAATACAAGCTATGTTACAGCATATAACGATGAAAGTGGAAATCAAAAAGATAAAAAATCACTTGTAATTGACTGTAACCGATCTCTATTTAATTCAATTCTAGAAAAAATAGATGAAAATAAAGAAGAAGCAAAAAGAGATGAAGAAAATGAAAATGATAATAATACCCAACTAATTTTTACTGTTGGTTCTAATAGACAATCAAAATCTATTGATCAGTACAATATGATCTCAAGACACGGTAAAACTGAGTCGGCATACACTGCAATTGATACAATTGTTCAACATTTTAAAAATTCACATAAGCCGACAACATTAAACAAACTTTTATTAGAAGATATCTTCACTAATAAAAAAGCTGGAGACTCTTTTAAGAGTGCCATAGAAAGCCTTTATCAAAAAAAACTAACAGACTCAGATGATAATAATTCATGGCTTCTTGACGGTTCCAAAGTACCTATTCTTTATGCGCAAATGCATGATATTGCAGCATCACACCTTGAAAGTAAGATAGAATTTGATTTTTATGATGATGACTCGCGTGATGAAATAATTCCAGCATTAACTAAATTTTATAGTCAATTTCCTCAGATGATTCCCGATAATGTAATATTAAACTTACATAAATATAAAGGTAATAATCCAGAGTTAAAATATTCTATTAAAGGACAAGGCAAAATTGATACTGATTATCGCCAGACTGTTAAAAATATGATGGAGATCACTTTAGATCAATGTAAAAATAAATATCAGTGTACAGGTGATGATGCTAAAATTTTTATAAGTTCTAATATGCATGACAGTTGTGCAGCTTATGTTACACCTGAATTATTTAAAGAAAAGTTAACTAAGCAGAACACAAAACTTACGAAAGATTATATTGAGGCCATTTCTTATATAACTGGTGATGTTGAAATTGATAAAGATAAACTAGAAAAGAATGTACGCCAACTAATATCAGATGGTAAAAGAGATAACATACATCAAGTAATTAATAATAAAGAATCGTTGAAAACGATAAAAGATCAAGCTATTGACTTAGATAACTATATCAATAAACCTTTTAGACCTAAAAAAATTGCTAAAGCCTGTATTTTAGCTATTGGAGCTATAGGATTTACAGCGCTTGGTGGTATGGCAATTGCTGCTTCTTTTGGTCTACTATCTATACCTGTGCTTGCTGGTTTAGCTGCTTACAGCACCGCTGCACTTAGCCACTTAGGCCTTAGTAGTGCAGCAGCTGCAGCTATCACTACTGGCGCAGTAGGAAGTATTTCTTTAACTGCAGGTCTTGCCTCAACCTATAAACTTTTTTCAACTAAAAAAAGTAAAAAAAATGCAACTACTTCCCTTATTGAAGATACTAAAGAGCGTTTAAATCGCTATATGTATAATGGAGATATGCAAGCATTTGAAAATTATAGTGAGCATAATCAAAAACACATTGCTGGACTTGAAAAAAATAGAACCACATGGCAAAAAGTAAAAACTTTTATAACAACCGTATCTTCATGTGGAACGGCTTTACTATATGGTACAGGACAAGCTTTAAAAGATGCAACTCAAAAAACACCTATGAATTCATTTTTATTTTTGAATAGTCATACAAATTCAGGACAAAAAGCAAATAAAATTCAGATAGCTACTGCCAAATTAGGTGATACAAACAATAACCAATTTCATAATGAAAATAAAGATATTGCTACAGTAATGGATAAAGTTAGATCAATTGATCCAAAAAGTAGACACTTTAGGGTTGATGTAGATAAAAACTTACTTTATAGAGGGCGATTGCCTGATACTAAAAACCCAAATGACTTTATCCCATTAAGATTAGAGCATCAGCGTCATGGTAAAATAGACCCTGATGGTGTACGTAGAGTTGATGTATTTGTCTGTAAAAAAATGCTTAAATATTTAAAATCACAGAAAGATTTAGGTGCAAAAGTTAGTATTACTTCAACTGGTGGCTGGGTTGGAAATGATATTACACATAAATTAGCTCATGTTGGAGTTGTTGATGGATTTAATTATAATCTCGAGATAGATGGCTTTGATAATAAAGAAACGTTAAATGAACGCTCAACATGGAAAGCTGGCTTATTTCAAAAATATCGAGTTCTTGGTGATAAAAATAACGATGGCACTTATAATATAATGCTTGATGATCAGCGACACCAGCGAATTGGATTTGAGCACTCAATTAATGCAACTGCTTTCGGTATGGGTTAACTATTCTTGATAAGTTTATAAGGCTTACTTCATTTAAACACTCATAAAAAATGCTTTAAATGCCTTAAAATCAGCTTCTTTTTTATTTTTTAACGCTAAAGCTTGATCAAGCGTTACTTCTTCAAAATGTATGTTCTGCCCTGGTACAAACTGCGCTAACATATCAATATCAGCGCTTATTACATTGTAAATTCTAGGATAACCACCCGTACATTGGCGATGACGTAATAAAATAATTGGTCCATCTTGAGTTAACTGAATTGTACCATCAGAAACTGCTTCTGATATCATTGATTTGGCTTGATATTTTAATTTGTTAGCATTCTCAAGTCGTAATCCCATATTATCTGAGTGTAATGAAATCTGCCAACTAGATGTAAAAAAATCATTTTGATTCTTAAGAATATCTATTTCTGGGGCTGGTATAACTCTAATTGGTTGATTAAATTTATACCAGTGAAACCATTGAGAAAAATCACCTCTTTTTAAACCAATTCTTTCTCTATTTTGATCTGATAATGATGAGACTGCCAAATAACTTCTAAAGCCATATTGTTTTTTCTTTAGAACTAACTGGCTATGTCTAGGCGCATAAATGACAGTTGCATGAGATACATTAATCGACTTACTATTATATATTAACTCTGCATCTTCAAAAGCAGCCCCTGTAAGTACAAAAATAGAATCTTGAGTAAATTCAAATTTAGGAGGATAGACGATTTCTATCACCTGATTACAATTAGGCTCACCTAGTAAAATTTTTGCCTCTTGATAAGATAATTGGTCTAACGCACCTTTAGGTGATATGCCAAAAGCCTGATATCCATAATTTGGCATCAATGCTTCAAAACATAAGCCTTGTTCAGATATTTTCAGCATGAGAATCTAGGGCTTTAATACGATAGATTAACTGCAATGCAATCGGTGAGTCTGAGTGAATACATACCGTATCAGCTCGTATTAAACGACGTTCCGAGACTAATTTATTCGTTTGATTTATATCATATGTTTTAACATAACCAGCTAAAATATCTTCATATTGAGCCAATGCTTCTTCTGGATCATCAATACAAGCATAAGGCCTATCACGAGGAACTAAAGCTAGTTGATCATCTATCATGCAGTAACGACGCTCAATAAATGCCTCATAAAGACATTCAATATCTAATCTTGCACAAGCCGAAGCAAGTAAGCTTCCTTCGGGTACTAATACCTGCTCTATACCTTTTGTACTTAACCACCTAGCTAAAAATAAAGCAAGTTTAAGGTTAGTATTTACCTTATGATATAAGGCACCATGAAATTTAACTCGTCTAATAAAAGGAAACATCGTTAATTGTTCATCCAAACTTAAAGCAAGTTCCTGATTAGAAATCTGCATTTCTTTACGGCCAAAATTAGACTCATCAGGATAAGATAAATGCGCTGTTACCATAAGTCCACGTCGTCTTGCTTCATGGGAGAAATAAGAAACACTTGTTTCATCTCCAGCATGGCCGCCACAAGCAATATTGACAATATCTACATATTGTAATAACTCCTGGTCAACTGGATTGGTCTCTCCACGCTCACCAATATCACAATTAATTAACATATAAATTCCTTTTTCATTTTTGTTTTAAAATTATTTCAAATTTCTTTAAACTTAAGTGTATCACCAGGTTTTAAACTTTCAAACAAATCAAAATCAGTTAATCCAATTATATTCCAACCACCAGGTGATGATTGAGAGTAGACTCCTGTTTGCATACCCGCTAATGCAACACTTCCTTTACTTACTCTAACTCTTGCCCGTTTACGCCTTGGAATTTCTAACTTAGGATTTAAGCCTATCAAATAAGGAAAAAAAGGAACAAATCCTAACATTGCAATTTGGTATGTAGGCAATTTATGTAATTTGATTACTTCATTTTCAGCTAGCTGTGTATACTCTGCTACTCGAGTTAAGTCATGACCACCATAGCTAACATCAACTGTCCATTGGTTCGTTTTTTTTAACCACTGTTGTTGTTTATTTTTTAAAGCGAGTTTAATTTGTCTTTCAAGTTCTTCAGCTAATTCCAAATAGGTATTTGTATTATTATTTAAAAAATGAAAAGCTAAAGCATTATATGAAGGCACTAAATCAATGATTTGCCATTGTTGCAGAAATGATTCATTTTCAGATATTAGATAATAAGCAGTTAAGACTTGATGACTTAATTCTTTTGAAATTTGATCTCCAAAAGAAAAAATAAGACATTGATCACCCAGTAAATAATAACGCATCTATTTACTTACATTCGTATTTTTTATTATGCACGATTGTAACGGAAAGCTATTGAATTATAAATGAAAGATATTAATAAAAAATAATTTATTACAAAGTTATAAAGATCTATATCTTTATTTTTAAAGTATCGTACAGCTTATTGGACCACAACAAGGTGTAGACTCTTTTTCTTTTTCAGCATAAATACCGTCTTGGAAGCCTGCCTCGTTAGTCACTCTAACTTGAGATACCATACCAAATTGGCCATTTGCAATATTTGCTTTTAATACTTCACGCGTCATTATTCAACCTCCTAAACAAATGATGGGTTGATTATGAATAATTAAATATTAAATAACCAGATATTTAAAATTACAAACTTAAACTAGCATTATGTTTTATATATTAATCAATTATAATGGTAGAATACTATCTTATATTTTAGATTTGATTATTTTGCAATCATAATAAAGTAAATTATAACTGACTTTTTAGTAATTGAATTGCTTCTTTATAATTAGGATGGCTAAAAATTGCATTGCCTGCAACAAATGCATCTGCACCTGCTTGTGCAATGGATTTAATATTATCTGCATTAACACCACCATCAACTTCAAGACGAATAGGTAATTGATTATCATCTATCATTTGACGTACTGTTTTAATTTTCTCTAAAACAGTTGGAATAAAGCTCTGTCCACCAAAACCAGGATTTACCGACATTAGTAATACTCGGTTTAAGCGCTCTAATACATAATTTAATACAGATGGATCCGTTGAAGGATTTAAAACTAACCCAGCTTCAATATCAAATTGACGAATTAGCATTAAACTTCGATCAACATGCTTAGATGCTTCTGGGTGAAATACAATACTACTTGCACCTGCTTTAGCAAATTGTTCAATTAAATCATCCACAGGTTCAACCATCAAATGAACGTCCAATGCTATGGTAATACCTTCTTTTCTTAATGCTTCAACAATCATTGGACCAAATGTTAAATTTGGCACATAATGATTATCCATAACATCAACATGAATCCGATCACAACCTGCTTCAATTACTGCAACTACTTCTTCATAAAGCCTTGCCATATTTGCTGCTAATAGTGATGGGCAAATCCAATATTGTTGTTTCATATGATATAACCTATATAGTTTTATGCGCTCTCTTCAAATACACGTCCGATTGAAAGATAATCCATACCTAATTGTTTTAGATAACTTGGATTATACAAATTACGGCCATCAAATATAACCGGAGTATTTAACTTAGATTTAATTAAATTAAAATCTGGTGATCTAAAACATGACCATTCAGTTACAACAACTAAAGCATCTGCATTCTCTAATACTGCCTCTGGTGTCGTATAAAAAGAAATCGGCTTATCAACATAAATTTTCTTAAAATTATCCATCGCTTCTGGGTCATAAGCTTGGACCGTTGCACCCTTTCGAAAAAGCTTTTCAACTAAATCACGCGATGGCGCTTCTCGAATATCATCTGTGTTTGGTTTAAATGCAAGTCCCCACAAAGCTATATGCTTACCTTCAAGGTCTCCATTAAAGTATTGTTCAATTTTTTCAAATAAAAATTGTTTTTGATCTTCATTTACCTGGTGTACAGCATCTAAGATTCTTGCCTTATATTGGTGATTGTCTGAAGTATACCTTAATGCTTGAACATCTTTTGGAAAACATGAACCACCATAACCACAACCAGGATATATAAAATGATAGCCAATACGTTTATCAGAACCTATACCTAAACGCACTTGTTCAACATCAGCACCAACAGCTTCAGCAATACGACTCATTTCATTCATAAAGCTTATTTTAGTTGCAAGCATTGCATTAGCTGCATATTTTGTTAGCTCTGCCGAACGAACATCCATAAACATCACTTTATCATGATTACGATTAAATGGTTGATATAGTCGCTTCATTACTTCAGTTGCTTTATCAGAGTCGACACCAACAATAACTCTATCTGGATTCATACAGTCATTTACTGCATCACCTTCTTTTAAAAACTCAGGGTTTGAAACAACATGAAATTGAATATCACAATGACGCTTTTGTAATTGTGCATCAATCGCAATCCTAACTTTATCTGCTGTGCCAACAGGTACTGTTGATTTATTAACGATGATTTTTTCATCATTTAAATGCATACCAATTGTTTGAGCAACCTGTAATACATATTGTAAATCCGCTGATCCATCTTCTTCAGGTGGTGTGCCTACAGCAATAAAAATAACTTCTGAATCTTCTATTGCTTGTTTTGCTTCAGTTTGAAATCCAATACGACCTGCTTTAATATTTTTTTGAATGAGCGCTTCTAAGCCAGGCTCAAAAATTGGACACAGTCCATGATTTAAATCACCTACACGCTTAGAATCTATATCAATGCAAGTAACATGATTTCCCATCTCTGCAAAACAAGTTCCAGTTACTAAGCCAACATAACCTGAACCAAAAATCGTAATTTTCATTGCATTGTTCCCTACTGATTTGAGTCAACATCCACAGTTTTTTCATCATTTAATTGTTGAGGCATTAAATCTCCTACAGTTACACTCTCTGTTACTTCTTCTTCAGTTTCAGCCTTATCAGATAATGCTTTTACTTTTAATGGCTCATTGGCAAATAATTCGAACATTGCAATTAAAAATTCATGTAAATTCTCTGTCATTATTGTAAAGTCAGCATCAAATTTTTGCGACTCAGTTTCTGTAAAAATATCATTTGCCTGATCTTGCAAAATCTCTAAAAATTTCACCGAGCGAATACTAAAGTCATCTTTAACAACAAAAGCAATTTGATCTTTCCAAGTTAGACCCAACTGAATCACTTCACGGCCATTTTCAATTAACTGTGCAATTTCACCAGATAGTAAATTTTGGCGCTGACAACGAATGGTACCACTATTATCATCAGGGTCTTTTAATACACAGTTATCTTCAATAACTAAATCATTTGGATATTGATTTTCAGTTAACCATTTAGTTAATAATAAAGGAATTGTTACAATATCAGGTGTTTGAATTTTAAATGAGCCTAATGCTTTTCTTAATTGCACCGTTAACAATTCTGCTTTTTTCATTGAAGCTGCATCAATCACCAATAGATTAGCCTTTGTATCTATATAGCCATAGATAAATGAATGCTTTGAAAAAGCCTTTGGCAAAAGACTATGATAGATCTCATCTTTTAGCGCATCTTTTTCTTTTTTTCTTACTTTTTTATTTTCCCTTAATTCTATTTCTTCTATTTTTTCATCTAGCATTTCTTTAACTACAGAGGCAGGTACTATTTTTTCTTCTATTTTTAATGCCACCATTAAATAACCATTAGCAGCATGGACTAGTGTACCTTCAGCTTGGCCAGAAGGCGAACTCCACCCAAGCGATAAGGCTTCTGAAGAAGGGCATGGTTGGAAACGAAACTCACTAAGTGCTTTCTCAAAGTCTTCTGTCTTTAGTTTAAATGATTCCGTTAATTGAAAAATGATAAGATTTTTAAACCACATTATTTTTATTCCTTAAAATTGACATCTCAAATACTCTTTAAGTAGATGCCAACATCATAAGCGCTTTATGCTTTAATGTTAAGAAAATTTCTTAAGAAGAAAATATTGAGTATTTTTAATTATAAACACTTAGTCGTTCTGGTGTACCGATATCAGCCCATACACCATGATAGATTTCAGCTGTAACTTTTTGATTGGTCATTGGTTTTTTCCATATATCAGGTAATCTTACATTACAACCTGAATAATATCCCTCAAATAAGCTCTGATGATATAAACCAATCCCTGAAAAAGTATATGTTTTTGAATTCAATTTTGTAGTCGGTATATTATTATCTACAGAGAAATCACCCTTTAGATGATGCGGCGGATTCTCAACTAATATTAAGTGAGCTTGGCGCGTATTGTTTAATGTAAATTGAAGCAATTGGCTATAGTCATAATCTGTTACAATATCTGCATTAACGACAATAAACGTCTCCGATAAAAAAGCTAAAGCTCGACAAATACCACCACCAGTCTCTAGTGGCTCTAATTCACAAGAATAGGCAATTTTAACACCCCAACGATCACCAAAACCAATGGCTTTAATAATCTGATTTCCAAGGTAAGCAACGTTAATTATAATCTCACTAACACCGGCTTTTACTAGGCGATCAATTTGTGCTTCTAATAGACTTTTACCTCTGACAGATAATAATGGTTTTGGCATATCTTCAGTTAAATGCCTCATTCTTCGACCGCGACCTGCAGCTAAAATCATTGCCTTCATTCGTTAAACGATTTCCTTTAATTTTTTAATCTTTAATGCTTCATACCAGCAATGTATAAATACACAGCCAAAACATGACATACTGTACCTGCCAATACAAATAAATGCCACAATGCATGTGCATATTTTATCTGTTCATCCAACATATAAAAAATCGTGCCAGATGTATAAATTACACCACCTAATAATATCAGCATTAAAGCACCTAAAGGTAAAGCTTCAATTACCTGTACAATAAAGCCTAATGCAGTCCATCCCATCATGATATAAATAAATGTTGATAACCACCCCGAATGAAAAAAAATTAATTTATAAGCAAAACCTAAAACAACCAACCCCCATAAAATACCAAAAATAATCCAACTATATGGATTTTTAACCATAATTAAGGCAACTGGTGTATAAGTCCCTGCAATTAATAAATAAATACTTAAGTGATCTAATGCTCTAAAGAAACGTTTTGCTTTGCCGTCACTTAGCATGTGATAAAGGCTGCTTGAAGCATAAAGGATGATAATGCTTACTGCAAATATAACACAGCTGACAACATTAACGGCTAGGCCTGAACCATAGGCTCTTATAACTAAAAAAATTAAAGCAACCACACCAAATAATACACCAGCAAAATGTGTTAACGTATTCATTCGCTCTTCTGACTTTGAAAAAATCACATCATGGTGTGAGTGTGACATTGGCCTTTAAATTTCCATTATCTTTACCCATATCTATAATTATTGTTCAAAATGCTGTTATAATAAATAATCTTTAGCAAATAATTTATTATTAAATATAAAATATGCAAAAACTCCAAATAATACTTGCTTCATCATCCCCTTATCGCAAAGCATTACTTGAAAAATTACAACTACCCTTTTCTTGCTTATCTCCAGATATAGATGAAAGTGCGTTAATTGATGAAACACCCCCACAACTAGTCAAACGTTTAGCTCGATTAAAAGCTGAAAAAGTCTCTCAAACAGTAAAAGCACCAAAAATCATTATTGCATCAGATCAAGTTGCAACGTTTAACAATCAAATTTTAGGCAAACCCCATAATAAAGAAAATGCTATAAAACAATTAACAAGCTTTAGTGATCAATGTGTCACCTTTTATACCAGTTTATGTGTGCTTAATACCAAAACAAAACAAGTTGAGACATTTATAGAGCCATTCAAAGTGTATTTTAGAGACTTAACACTAACTGAAATTACTCATTATGTTGAAAAAGAAAAACCATTCAACTGTGCTGGTAGTTTTAAATCTGAAGGTTTAGGAATAACGCTTTTTAAAAAACTTGAAGGCGATGATCCAAATACTTTAATTGGCCTGCCTTTAATTCGACTGTGTGAAGTTTTAAGAAAAATGGGGCTTGAGGTTTTAGATTAAGCTTGGGCCTACTCATAATGTGGACATATTCTGAGTATTTTTATAATTTGAAATATTAAAATTCAATAAAATTATTATTGATTGAATTAACTAATTAAAATATATGAATATTTTTATTTATAAATCTTGTAACTTTTCAGCAATTCACACAAAAATAGTTTGCCAAGTGTTTTTTTTTACGATACTACTGTTAGTGTAACCATTGATTATTTTGGGAGGGGAAATTTCAAGTAGTTTTTATTTTTAGCTTTTTATTAGCTGCTTAAGTAATTTTATATATTAGTTTTAAATAACATTATGGGGAAGGGGTATGAAAATTCATCAAAAAACATTAGCTAAGGTACTTCAAAACTATCAAAAAAATAAAGGCTTTAATATATTCACACCTGATTTAATAAAAAAGTTAGAAAGTCTAAACAAAAATAGTAAAGATAAGTTTATTTCCTTAAGTGATGATATTTTCAAATTATCTTTGGAGGTATTAAAAAATAAAAATGAAAATAAACTATTAAAGAATGTATTTCTTGATATATTTACTGATGAAAATTCAAAAGCTAATTTTGATCAATTTATTTCTCACATTAGTATAAAAAACATTTATCAGTTACAATTAATTTTAGATGCCGTTTGTAGCAATAACTCACTAGTTAATAATCAATTAATATCAAAAAACCTTCAAGAACTAGACACTATTAATGATGCATTCAACTGGTATTCAGAGCATATAAATCTATCTAGTATAGACTTGCACAAACAAAGTCTATCTGAAAAAACATTCTATAAGTATATTATTTCAAATCCAAATCAATTGGATACAATTAAAGAACATAGAGAGTCTATTCAACAAGCAATACAATGGGTAATATCTGCTAACTTTGATGATTTAAATAATAATTTATTAAGTGATTTTATTGAAAGTTTATTTAAAGACCCTAAAAACATAGAAGATCATAAATTATCACTCAAGCAAGCAAATAAAGAAAATGCCAGCTTATATTCAAACTCACATAATAATAAAAGCGAAGATGATAAAGCTCATGCAATGCATGAAGCTAAATTACAGAAGTCAATTTTCTCTACAGAATTTTTTCCAAAACTAGAGAACTCCTCTTTAAGCAATGATTGTAAAATCCTGATAAGTCATAAATATCGAGAAATACTAAACTCTTCAGAGTTTAACGAAAACATAAGTCACTTATTTAACTTTATAGCTACTAGTGAAATAAATATTGATGAAGACACACTCGATAAGTTGATTGAAAAAGTTAAAATTAATGTTGCTTATCTTAATATATTAATGGAAATTAATACATTGGATCGCGAAGTCAATACAAAGTCAAAGACAGCAACGTTATTAACTAATGACACAATTGCTAAAGTGACGACTATTTCTCAAGAAAACATTAAAAGCTTATCAAACTTGGCCAGGCAATTTCAGGCTAACTCATTGTTAAATAGTATTTTTACTAATAGTAACCTGTTAAATGAAAACTTTAATAGTCACATTGAACTAATCAGTTTTTTAAATACTAATGGTGTTTTTTCAAACCATAAAGATGAGCTACAACTAATAGAAAACATCATTAAAATTAATAACCCTATTGAATTAAAAGCACAAATAATTCAATCCCTGTTTAATGCAAAACTACTCAATGACAAGTCAATACATACATTATTTAATTCTGATGAAAAAGACTTAAGTGGAATACTTTTTCAAATTAAAAAAATTGTTATCAACTCAGACTCAGAAGATTCAATTCGCTATATATTACAAAACCTTAATAAAATGTATCAAAGGGACTTATCAGATGCTCAAAACAATCACATAGTTAAAGATTACCTTTTAGAAGCTGATCGTTTAGAAAAATTTGTTCAATTTATTCTATCTAATTCAATACAAGCAGAACAAGCAGAAAAAATAATTAATCTACTGGATAAATGTAAAAATCTTTTTGATGGTGAACATGGTAATGATAATTTTATCATTTTACTGCATAATTTGATCAAAGTTGATAACGAAGACTTTGATGCTTGGAAAGATTTAATTGAAACACTGATTGAATTTAAATCATTTAATGCCGATAGATTCTATAAGTTATTTATTAACTTTAAGTTTGAAGATGAAGATTCAGATAGAGATGACTTAGCATGTTATCATGCTTTAAAAAAGAAAAACCTTTTAACTGAAACTGTATATAATGCCATAGCTAATAATCCTTCCCAACAAAAATTTATTGCTGAAATTAATACTCTTTCAGAAAGTGAATTATTATCTGAAAGCAACCTAAAAAAATTGTTAGATAATAACTCGTTTATTATAGAAGCTATTGATATTCTCAAAAAAAATAACATTATTAACAATGAAAATCGTGCTCAAATTTATGAAAATTTATTTAATTCTGAAAAGAGTATCATATCGAAAGTTATTATTAACCTTAATAAGATTGAGCAATTTAATCAAATCATTTTTGATGAGCTTCAGAATTCTATCCCACTACAAGAAGCACTTAATACATTCTTCACAACACTAGAAAATGATATTTATAAAAAAAGTCTCTATGAATATGTAAATAATTTAAACATTGATACTGGACAAAAAATTCAATTTATAAACTTGCTTAATAGCGAAATCAACTCCAATGATACTGATAAATCATATAACTATTATAATTACAACATACTAGATACAGTGGAAAATATTGTAAAATTATTATCAACTACGGATAGTTCGAACATAAGTAATATTATAAGTTTTATTCTTGATAGCTATAATCATTCTATTGAAGTAGAACAAAATCCATATTCAAGATCAAGAACGACACAACAAATAAAGCTAAGTGATATCTCTTCTTACCTTAATAAAATATTTTCTTTATTTTGTTCTAGAGGTAATGAGCAGCATCTGACATTAAATACCATAAATCAACGCATTACTGAAGAGAAAGGTGTGCTAATAGATATAATTCTATCTGGAAGTGACTTATCACTAGCAAATTTGTATAAAAATTTAAAAGCGATTAAAGATCTATTATTTCCTAGCTTGTTTATCAATAATACTAACAACAATAAACAGTTTTTCGATATAATAAAATACTCAAAAAATAACAACATACCCCTATCTGATTTATCCAAAAAAATAAGTGATATTAATGATATTATATATCATAAAAATGATTATAAGCTAATTACTAAACAAATAAATATCGCTAATTTAATAGCCCCTGATCTAAATAAAGGGAAATCATTAGATGACATCATACAAAATATAGACAAGATTAAAAGTCTATTACCTGAAAATATCTCTGCAGAGAACTTTGCTAAAATTATTAATCAACAACTTGAAGATAATCATTCATTAGAGGATATTCTAAAAAATATTACAAACCTTAAAAAGTTACTACCTGAAACTAACTTCAATCAACTCATAAATAATCCATTGGACTTCAATACGAAATTAAGCACTTTAAATAAAATACATAATGACATTATAGACGCAACTGTTAAAGCATGTGATTATATGGTTGAAAAAGGAACTCAAAACTCCAGCAAATATAAAGCACTTGAGTATTTTAAATCAGATATTAACAATAATAACATATGTAAAAATCTTTTGACGCTAGAACGTATTACAAGCCATAAAAGAAATTTTTGGAGCTTGCGCTCTAGTGGTGAAGCAAATACATTTCTCGAAATTAAAAATGATCTCAATGCTATAAGAAGGCAAATATCACCCTTAAATATAAAGATTAATGATCAAAATGATAATATTACCTCAAAAACACCAGAATTAACTTTTAATAATTATTATATAGCGCATAAAAACGACATAGATAAGATGCAAACACGGCAAATCTAGTATTCAATGTTTACTTTGTATCTTCAATAAAACTACGTTATAGTAGTTAACTTTGAAATAAAATTTAGAGGACTAGAGACCATGACAACTGCAAGTGCACGCCACATTTTAGTAGAAACTGAAGCACAATGTAATGACCTAAAAGGTCAAATTGAAAACGGTGCTGTTACATTTGAAGAAGCAGCTAAAGCACATTCACTTTGCCCTTCTGGCCAACGTGGTGGAGAGTTAGGTTCTTTCAGCCAAGGTCAAATGGTTCCTGAGTTTGATCAAGTTGTTTTTAATGAAGAAGTTGGTAAAGTTCACGGCCCTGTTAAAACTCAGTTTGGCTACCATTTAGTTGAAATTACTGAGCGTAGTTAATCAATCATGCTATTTTAATAGCAATTAAAAATATCAAGAGGCGTTAAATCGCGTCTCTACCTACACGTATACAATCATGAATGATAAAAAACGATATCATTATTTAGATAATATTAAATGGGTATTAGCCATTTTGGTGATTATTCATCACTCTGCTAGTGCTGCTGGATTAGATCCAATCGGTTTTAATTTACCTAAAGTCATTAAATCTAATCAATGGCAATATGATGTTTTAAGCAATTTACAAGGGATTAATCAATCCTTTTTTATGAGTTTATTCTTCTTTATCTCAGCTTATTTCATTTATCCATCGCTAATTAAAAAAGGCAATATACACTTTATTTTAGATAAACTAAAACGCCTTGGTATTCCTGTTTTAATCACTGTCTTTATTATTACACCAATTGTTGCTTATCTAGGACCACTACATGCTAGTTATCTTTATGTATTAAAGTTTTATGGTGATTTACTAAAAACTGCAAATATACAGCTTGGTGTTACTTGGTTCTGCTGGGCATTAATTGTATTTAATATTTTTTTCCTTATTGGCCATCAACTTTTTTCATCAAAAGATATAGTTCAAAAGCAAAAGCCTATACCAAATATATTAATTATTATATTGTTGGCAGCTGTAATGATTTTCTTTAATGGCATTGGCTTATACTTACAAAACCTATTAGGCGAGAACTTTTTGGGCTTTCATGATTTAAAATATTTTCCTATGTATATTTTGATGTTTTATCTGGGTATTAAAGCATATCAATACCAATGGCTTGATCAGATAAATTTTAAACATGCACTTACAGGTATTCTAATGTGGTTATTTGCCTATGCATTTTTATTGAAAATTTTATCTGGTTATAGCTTTAATGGTTATGTTCTAATTAGAGGCTTTACTGTTATTGGTCTATGCTTATTTTTAATCTATTCATTTAAAACACTATTTAATAATACAAATAAATTTACTAGGATACTTACTCGTTCAAGTTATGCTGCTTATGTTATTCAAGTGATTCCTTTAGTAATATTCACTAGTATTTTAAGATTATTTATGACTGAAATACCATTAGTTAATTTTATTATTATTGCTATTCCATCTGTGATTTTCTCATTTATTTTAGGCTATCTTATTTGTAAATTGCCTGTTTTGAAGCGTATATTTTAACTATTTAATTAATTATACCACTAGCATTTCTTTTTCCAATGATTGAAAACTTTTATCACAATGATTTTTCTTAGCAATTGATTCTATTTTTCTATAATTTTTTTGAAAATTACCACTTTTTATATTAATTACTTTATCACAGATATATAAGCGAATAGACTTTTCAATATTTAAATCCATATTTGTTGGTTCATTTTCATATTTCTCCCATTTAGCAACAGCATTATGAGACTCCGATACAACATCACGTGCAAAATCTCTTAGTGACATATTAAAATAATTACGTATAAATTTAAGTTGATTACCTGTTAGTCTATTCTCAGAAAAGGCAAGTTTTTTAATTACCTGATCAGATAACTTTAAAACATCAATTTTTGGTTGCCATTGTTTATCATAATAAACCAGAACTACCTCTGAAAGTTCAATTGGAAATAACAACCCATGATATATATATTTTTTTTGAACTTTTGTTTTCATTTGTCTTCTCCATCCCAAAATACAGTAATAATTGGCATTAAACCATCTAAATTTTTATCATCTATTTTTTCAGGTTTATTCATCACCAGTCCATGTATGATTTCACTAAAATTTAATTAATTACATCTCTATAAATATATCTAAATCTATTTATAATAAGTGTATAAAATGAAATATTATTTGTCAACTTAGTTTACAAGGATGGTAATTATGAAAAAACATTTTTATATTTTTATTACAATTTTATTATTGACTAACAACGCAATAGCCTTATGGAGTACTGGCCATGCACTCGTTGCTCAAATTGCAGAAGAACATCTAAATCATGAAACGCTAATAAAAGTTAATCAATTATTAAATATTCAGCCAGATGTGCCTGAATTAAATGACTGGAAACAACCGCAGCCTAGCCCTAAAATCTTATATCAAACCTATAATTATATGCAAGGTGCTGCTAGCTGGCCAGATGATCTAAAAAATTATTACTGGCAAGATTTTAGTCAAAAAAATAATTTCTCTGATATGCACTTTATCGATGTTGATATTAATTTAGCTCAACAAGGCAATCAAACTTATTGCCAAAATATATTAAATGACCAATACATTGAATCATTTATTCATGAAAATTCTCACAATATTATCAATGCAATAGAAAGCGCAGTTAAGACATTAGCATTAAATACAACTTCAGATAGTCAAAAAGCGACTGCTTTAAGATATTTAATCCACTTTATGGGTGATTTAGCACAGCCATTACACACCATCAATCCTAAATTAAATGGTATTAATACCTATGGTGGTAATCGTATGATTTTTGATGAGATAAATACCCCAGAATACAATCAAGTTACAGGGAAAAATCCATTAAATGATTACACAACTTTAGCCATTGATAAATTACATGCCTACTTTGACAGTGACCTTGCTCAATTTAACCAATTACAAGAAACAATGGACTCAAAATACTCACCCCAAGGTTATGAATTATGGTATCAATATAAACATGAATACTTAGCCTATTTACATTACCTTGCCTTACAAACTAGACAATATACAGATCAAATTTCACCAAGTATTATCCATTGGGTAAAACAAAGTGCTCAACTTGGCTGTCAAATCTTAATTACTGATCAAAATAGCTTCCATTACCAGTCAAATACAACAAAAAAACTCATTACAATTACCTGGAATCCAAAAACTTTTTCACAATATAATAATCAATTTAATCAACAAATATATTTAAATGGTATGCGCTTAGCCTATTTACTAGAAGCTATTTATCACCCTAATAGCGTAAAGCCTATAATTACCAGCTATAGAAAGTTAATTATCAACCCTATCGTCAATAACCCTAATATAGTTACTCTAAGCAAGTTATCTCAACAATAGTTTTGAAACTCTATTATTAGGATTTTAAAATTCTCTTAAGAAAAATATAAGAACAAATCGACAACGTAAATAAAACGATGGATAACAAAAAATATACCTCTCGTATACCCAAATGTAATACTAAAAACCCACTAGATAATGTACCTAAAGCAAGTGCTGTATTTTGCATTGTTGATGCCGCACCTGATACTCGCCCCATTTGATGCTCTGGTGTTTCTTTTTTAATTAAATAACCATAAGTAACTAACTGTGTTCCCGTCCCTAGACCAATGACAAACCCAAAAATATAGATACCCCATGATGGCCAGCTTGACTGGTATAAACTAAGGCCTAACACACCACAACCTAAGATAATAAACCCAATAATAAAATAACTACTATAGTTAGTAATATTTTCTTTTCTACTAATTAATACACTAGTTATTACTGCTCCTAATCCATCTAAGCCAACAAATATACCCAATGCTTCAGGCTCATTCGGTAGTACATGATGAATGAATATTGCTAACTGTGCTTGCCTAACTAATGAGCAAAAAAACCATATCATCACAAGTATAACAACGGTTCGTACTAATTGATTTTTCCATACTAACTTTAAACCAGATAGTACATCACTTATCCAACTTTGAACAATTTCTTCTTGGTCATTTTCATCTGATTTTAATGGTTTATCAAAAGGTAGGCCAAATAATATTAAAGCTGAAATGATAAAGCTCACTGCATTAATTGCCAAACAACTTCTAGCTGATGCAATAACCATTACTAATGCACCCAGCATAGGGCCAATTACCTTGCACATTTGAAAAACAACTGTGGTATAACTTGAAGCTTTTAATAACTGCTTTTGAGAAACAACATGTTTAATATATGCTTGTTGAGCTGGTACATTAAAACAAACTACAGAAGCCCTAACAAAAATTAATACTAAAGCAAAAAGAATACTATTACTAAAATAAAGCCCTATTGTTAAAAATCCTGCAATTAAATCGGTTATAATCATCATATTACGTTTACTGACTTTATCGGTTAAAACCCCAGCAAACGGACTTAATATAATTGAAGGTAAAAAATAAAATAAAATCATTAACCCTAATAATACAGGTGATGCATGCCACTCGATAACAAAAATGATTTGTAAGGCAAAAATATCAAACCAATCACCAATATTACCAATTGTAAATGAGACAAAAAAACGACTAAATTGATGGTTTTTCCAAATATTATTCACTCTATAGCCTATCAATATTCACTAATACATAGCTTTATAGCTAAGAAATTTTACCCTATAACATAAACATAAAATGCTATATAAAAAAGGGATGATAGTGCAAAATTTAGATATTAGTTTATCCGGAAGCTACGCGTTGGTATCAAAATAAAACCACTGTTTAATAATATATCTCTAGGGTGCTAAAGATGGCAGCCTACCATTTGTATCAAGAAATTGGTTTATATTAAACGTATAAATTGTATTTAATCTTATATTTTGAAATTGTACAATGTCTGAATTTACTTGTGAATACCACTCTGACATTGAAGTTGGTTGATAACTTTGAAATGGTGTTGGATTAAATAATGCTATATTCAGTCCATTATTTGAATCCCTTGCTGAAGTATATAAAAAGCAGTCAATACCTTTAGTTCTTAACAAATGACCAAACTCCTGAGTAAATGTAAAATCTGATATATGGCATAATTTGTCTTGATATTCTGAAAATGAAGATGATGATAAGTCTAAACCACTATTTGAATAAAATGGAACCGTAAATAATGTATGCTGTGTTCTAATTGGCTGTGGAAATTTTTCTTCCATACAGTGAAACAAAGTTAAACGATAAAATGCACACTCACACATACAAGTTAATTCATTAAGTGAGCCATAGAATAAGCTTGGTTCATTTGCTGTCCCAAAGCGACTTCCATGTTTAAGTGGCGGATAACGAAAGGGTGTATACAGCAGATAATGATAATCTTTCATTTTAATTGGAATTATTGGTTTAGAGGATTCTATTAGAGTTTCTAGCACACTTTGTTCATCTAATGTATCAACTAGCTCTTGTGTTCCTTGTAACTCTTTACTTTCAACAATCCGATTTAGAATACCTTTTATATTCTGGGGTAGAATATCAGGAAAATTTTGACTCATGATTTACCACGCATTGCATCAAGAAATTGCACTAAATTAACTAATCCATCTATACTCATTATTTGCTGAATTGGTACAGCATTAGTAATCTTATTCTGTGTTTTCATAAAATGTTTAATATTCATCTCATCTCCACCCATTAAAGCATATAGTGAACGATAACAACGAATTAAATATAAACTTAATTGCCCTTCTGCACTATTTGGATCAACTCCAGAGCGATAAATAGATGAACGATCTCTATGAACAACCAATTCGAGTTGTTCTTGAGTAATACCTAATTTCTTCGCAGCATTTAACACGGCTTTTCCTAGCACTTGCTTTTCAGTAATCTCTGGTTTTAGGGCTGTTTGCATAGCTACACCACCAAAATTTGTTGTATATTAATATTATATGCAAAAATTGATGCATTTACAACAATTTTAAAACTACACTACCAAGTCCACCATCATACGAATATGATCATCTGTATCATTTAAACAAGGGATATATTCAAAAGACTCGCCACCTGAAGCTAAAAAGCTTTCACGCCCCGCAATATTAATTTCTTCTAATGTTTCTAAGCAATCACAAGCAAATGCAGGTGATATTACTTGTACGGACTTAACACCATCTTTAGGTAATTGAATGAGTGTTTTATCAAAGTAGGGTTGTAACCATTCTAATGGCCCAACTCGAGACTGAAAACACATAATATATTGATTGTTAGTTAAATTTAATCGCTTAACAACACTTTGGGTGGTCTCATAACAAGCTTTTTGATAAGGATCTCCCTTTTCACAATAAATTTTTGGTAAACCATGATATGAAAAAATTAACTTATCTGCACGAGCATTTTTCTGTTGAAAGACTTCAATTGATCTAACCAATGCATCAATATATAACGAATGATTGTGATAACCTGAAATAAATCTAAATGAAGGTAAACTGCGTTTTTTTTCAAACACTTGATTAACATTATCAAAAACTGAAGCAACGGTTGTTGCGGAATTTTGTGGATATAATGGCAAAATAACAATATTTGAAATTTGTTTAGCCGCAAATGCATTGAATGCTTTTTCTATTGAAGGATTTCCATAACGCATTGCAATTTCAACATGATACTTATCACCTAAAGCTTGTTGTAATTGATGTTTTTGCTTTTCTGTATAATAGAGTAATGGTGACTTACCCTCTTTCCAAACCGATTGATATAACTTAGAAACCTTTTTTGGCCTAACATTTAGAATAATAATATTAAGAATCATTTTCCATAAAATGCTTTGATTGTTAATCACTCGTTTATCTGATAAAAAAGGTTTTAAATAACGTTTAACCGCATTAGGCGTTGGCGCATCTGGGGTACCTAAATTAACGAGTAAAACACCTTGCTTATTTAATCCATTATTCTGCATTTTATGCTAAAATCTCTTTGTTTTGTTATGTTGATATCAAAATAACGCTAGTCAACCATCATGGTCTGTTTTAAGATAGGTTGCAAGTAAAAGAAATGAATTTTTTAAATGCTAACGGTAGAGCTTAATGTCAGAATATAACTTTAAACTGATTGAACAAAATGCCAGAGACTACTGGCAAAATAATAAAACTTTTGAAGTCAAAGAAGATCATACAAAAGAAAAGTATTATTGCTTATCAATGTTACCTTATCCAAGTGGTTCACTACATATGGGCCATGTTCGTAACTATAGCCTAAGCGATGTTATTACTAGATATCAAATGATGTTAGGTAAAAATGTTTTACATACAATGGGTTGGGATGCATTTGGCCTACCTGCTGAAAATGCTGCCATTAAGCATAAAAAACCTGCAGCCCAATGGACTTATAACAACATTAAACAAATGAAAACCCAGCTTAAATCACTTGGCTTTGGCTATGATTGGTCAAGAGAGATTGCCACATGCCATCCAGAATATTATCGCTGGGAACAATGGTTTTTTATCAAGCTTTATGAAAAAGGCTTAGTTTATCGTAAAAATTCTGTTGTCAACTGGGACCCTGTTGATCAAACTGTCTTAGCAAATGAACAAGTCATTGATGGTCGAGGCTGGCGCTCAGGTGCTTTAATTGAGAAAAAAGAAATTCCACAGTGGTTTATTAAAATTACCGATTATACTGATGAATTACTTAAAGATATGGATCAGTTAGATGGTTGGCCAGAAGCTGTTAAAATTATGCAAACCAATTGGATTGGTAAATCCAAAGGCTTAAATATCACATTCGATATTAAAGATCATAATCAACAAATTGAAGTTTTTACTACAAGACCTGATACACTTTTTGGCGTTAGTTATCTTGCCATTGCGCCTGAACATCCAATTGCCATTGAGGCGTCAGAAAATAACCCTGAAATTATGCAATTTCGTGAAAATTGTCGTCATATGTCAACGATGGAAGCTGATCAAGCAACAATTGAAAAGAAAGGTATTGATACAGGTATTAAAGCAATTCATCCACTATCCGGGAAAGAAATTCCAATCTGGATTGCCAACTTTGTCTTAATGGGCTATGGCACAGGTGCTGTTATGTCAGTACCTGCACATGATCAGCGTGATTGGGAGTTTGCTCAAAGCTATTACTTGCCAATTAAACCAGTTATCCATTATGAAGATAAGCATGAACATAATTTCAATCAGTCAGCATTAACTGATTATGGTATCTTAGAAAACTCTAGCGAATTTGATGGTTTAAATTTTGATGAAGCTTATCAAGCAATCAAGCTGAAGCTAGAAGAAAATAATCATGGTAGTGAGACGATCAATTATCGCTTACATGATTGGGGCATATCACGCCAACGTTACTGGGGTTGTCCTATCCCTATGATTCATTGCCAAAATTGTGGTATTGTGCCTGAAAAAGAAGAAAATTTACCTGTTGTACTACCTGAAGATGTAACCTTAACTGAAGCTGGTTCACCATTAAAATCAATTGATAGCTTCTATCATACCACATGCCCTAGCTGTGGCAATCAAGCTCATCGTGAGACAGATACTTTTGATACATTTATGGAATCTTCTTGGTATTACGCACGTTATACTTGCCCTCATGCAAATCAAATGCTCAATAATGAAGCCAATTACTGGTTGCCAGTTGATCAATATGTTGGTGGTGTTGAGCATGCTATTTTACATTTGCTTTATGCACGTTTTTTCCATAAAGCGATGCGTGATATGGGGTTAGTCACAAGTGATGAACCTTTTAAAAACTTATTAACACAAGGTATGGTTTTAAAAGATGGCGCTAAAATGTCAAAATCAAAAGGTAATACCGTTGACCCACAAGCATTAATTGACCAATACGGTGTTGATACTGCCAGATTATTTAGTCTATTTGCAGCGCCACCTGAGCAATCACTTGAATGGTCTGATCAAGGCGTAGAAGGCGCACACCGATTTTTGAAAAAGCTATATAGCTTTAGTGAACAACATCAAGCCATGCTTAAAAGCTTAAATCAACAGTCTGTTGACTCATCATGGCATAATCAGCTATCTAAAGATGATAAAACCATTCGTTATGAAATTCACAGTACATTAAAACAAGCTACTTTTGACATGTCACGCAATCAGTTTAATACTGTCGTTTCTGCCGCAATGAAAATTTTAAATGCTTTATTAAAAGTTGAAAATGAATATTTAATTTATGAAGGACTAAGCATTTTACTGCGCTTATTATCTCCAATTACACCACATATTACTCATCACTTATGGCAAATAAATAACTTTGGTGAAAATATATTAAATGCAGCATGGCCTAAACCAGATTCAAACGCATTAATTGCAGATGAAATGACTTTAATTGTGCAAGTAAATGGTAAAGTTAGAGCTAAAATTACCGTTGATGCGCAAATGGATAAAGAACAAGTAGAAGCCATTGCCCTATCACAAGAAAATGTCATGCGCTTTACTTCTGAAAAGCCCATTCATAAAGTTGTCTATGTCCCTAAAAAACTAGTTAATATTGTTGTTGGAGCATGAAATGCAATTAACTTTGAATAAACGCCTTTGGCTAAAATGTCTACTTATTGTTATTGCTGCTATAACAATTTATGGTTGCGGTTTTCATTTACGTGGATTAAATCTGAATATCCCTGAACCAATGAAACAACTTTATATTCAAAATGATACCAATGACTATCAGTTTGTTGCAGCACTAAAGCCTTTACTAAATTCATATAAAATTAACGTTGTTAACAATCCTAAAAACGCAACAGCAACTTTAATTATTTCAAAAGTTCAGACATCTAACACAATGCAAAGTGTTACTGGTAATTTATCAGCTGGTCAATACCTTGTTACTTATGATGTTACCTATAAAGTAGTTGATACTAAAGATCGTACTTTATTGTCAGAACGAATTAGTTCAGCAAGTGCCACTTACTCTAGTAATGCAACGCAACAGCTTGCAGCTAATAACCAAGTCGATCAATTAAAAGCACAATTAAGCAAACAAGTTGCCAGTGATGTGGTTAGTTCATTTACACAAATAACCCCAGTTGATACAACTGATGATAATATTATTATTCCAGATGATACTGACAAGTCATGAAAATTAACTTTAAAGGATTAAAGCAACACCTTAAGGCACAAAATCATTTTATCTATTTAATCTTTGGCGATGAGCCTTGGCAAAAAGAGCAAAGTTTAGAAATGCTTAAACAGCATTTTAAAACTTTAGAATTTAATGATATTGAGCGCCATAATTTTGACAAAACGCTAGATAGTGAATGGTTTTATCGTGTTAGTGATAACCTTTCTTTATTTAGTGATAAGACACTAATGATAATACGCTTTGATCATATCCCTGATGAAAAGTCCAAAAAAATACTCGCTGAATTTGCTCAAACTCATCACAGTCAAGATAATCAAACAGCATTAATTTTACTTTTACCTCAACTTAACACACAACAACAAAAGCAAAAATGGTTTAAATCAATTGATGAAACTTGCGTTATATTGCCTATTTGGAATCTTAACCGTTATCACATGAGTCAGTTGATTCATCAATTAAGTCATGAAAAACAAATCAAATTAACTGATACGGCTTGTGAAAAACTCATTGAGTATACTGAAGGTAATCTTCCAGCAACAGCACAAACATTAGAAAAACTTGCAATTACACATACTGACCAAAGCGTTACAGAAGATGATATCAATGAAATTATATCAACTGTTAGCCATTATGATGTTTATGCACTTAGTGAAGCATTTTTAAACCATGACTTAAAAAAAGCAATCCTCATCATTAACCAACTACAACATGCTGGTACTGAACTTGTATTATTACTATGGATATTAAGTCAAGATATTCGTTTATTACTGCAATTTAAGCAAGCTAAAAGCCATGTGGAATTAAATGACTTATTTCAAAAGTACCGCATTTGGAAAACGCGTCAAGCCATGTATAATAAAGCACTAAGGTATTATAAAGCTGAAACACTTAAAACCAAATTATCTTTATGTGCTAAAGTAGATTACCTAGTTAAATCCTATCAAACTGAGCTTGCTTGGCAGCATTTGGTTCAAGTTGTAATGCTATAATTTTTATTACTAAACACCCCGCTCTAGCGGGGTGTGTAATAATGTTGATATTAATTTAAATATCAAAATTCTGTAAATATTCAATAAATATTAACATTTGAATAATAATTACTCGTATCTTCAGATACTGAAGTCCAAGGACAGGCTGAATCTCCACCATCTGCCTGTCTACAAAAAAACACATATGATTCATTTCTAAATATAGAACCAACACCATTATCACAAGTTATTAATTTATTTGCATATCGACAAACTTCTTGAGTTTTAGAGAAATGAAAAATATATATATCATCTGTAGAACTAAGATCAACTTCTGTTAAGTCAAGTGGTTTTCCAATTCCATCTGTAACATTCACATCACCTAAACCAATTGCTACGTATTTACCAAAACCATCAGTTGTTTCAATAAATTGGTCACCATCATTTCCTGAAACCCATTTATTTTTACAGTCTTTATTATCACAATTTGCTGAGTTTAAAACTAAGCTTCCTTTCGTATCGCCATTAACAATAAATCCCCAGTCACCACTTTTCTTATAATGTTTCCATTCTACTTCTTTTTTATCACCAAATTGTTCATTATTGTCATCAAGAAATTGATAATATATAGTAAAATGTTTTTCATCACCTTCACAACCATTACCTTCTCCACCATCATCTTTAACTTGGAATGTAAACTCATTATTAGGATAAAGTATTTTACCATATGGAAAATTACTTATCTGCATTATACACTTCCAACTACCTTCGGTTAATTTGACAGAATAGTCACTACTATTTTTCAGTGTAAAATTAAACGTTGTTCCAGCATACAAACTGGCAGACATAGCAAAACCAATGATTAAAATACACTTTTTAATTATTATTTTCATACTTCACAACCCACATCAATTAAGTCAGCATTAAATAATAACGCAAAGCGTCATATATGTGAAGCATTAATTCTTATTTATGAATATTTTTATCAAAATAAAATATCAAGGCGCGATAAATCGACGCCTCTACAAATAAAACTTTATTTAGGAATCTACTGCAACAAACTGCTGTGGTTTCTCATCTTTGCCTTCAAATAAAAATTTAACCATTTCTTCTTCAAGAAATTTTCTTGATTGAGTATCCATTAAATTAAGGCGATATTCATTAATTAAAATCGTTTGGTGATCCAACCACATACGCCATGCATCTTGAGATATATTCTCTAAAATTCGTTTTCCTAAATCACCAGGATATGGCGCAAAGGTCATTTTAGGTGCTTCTTTTTGTAATTTTTGGCAAAATATCATTGTTGTCATTATTATAAGCTCTATCATTATCGATTGTAGAGTCTATTCTACTGAATCATTGGTTAAACCAAAAGCATTAATTAAATTGAAATTGCTTATTAATTGTCTCTATAAAAATCAACCGATGCTTAACAATCCAGTCATCCCAAAGCCTTAGCCATTGTTTATATATTATAGGCACAGATATATTCTCTATAGATAAAATTTGTTGATATAGCTTATCTTTAAACTGATTTTTTAATTCAGTAACAATTTCTAAACCTAGCGGTAAAACTACAATCCATTTAACCATTAACCGTTTAAAAAATGACTCATAAAGCTCTTTGTAAGCCTCTAGCCCATATATTTCAATATTATGAAAGAATAAAAATACTTCAAATGCAAATTGGTGATATTTAACTTTGCTAACTTCACAGCCTATTAAATCTATAGAGTTCAAAGAAAAATTTTTTTCTTTTAAAAATGCCATATCAAAGCATTCAAATATGGCTTTTTTTTCTTCGGGTAATTCAGTTAAATAATTGATCATTATCTTTCTTTAAACAAAAAATTTATGCTTTATCTCAACAATTGTGTCACGAAGTACTTGCGCTTGTTCAAATTCCAGTTCACGCGCATGCGCTTTCATTTGCTTTTCTAATTTAGAAATCAATTTAACTGCCTCTTTAACACCTAAAATCGCCTCTATATTAATATCACTTACTTTGGCTTTTTTCTTACGTGCTTGTTTCATTTTTTCTTTTTCAGGCGCAAAATCTAACATATCATCAACATTTTTAATAATACTTTGAGGGGTAATACCATGCATTTCATTATGAGTAATCTGTTTTTGCCTTCTTCTTTGTGTTTCATCTAATGCCAGTTGCATTGAATTTGTAATTACATCTGCATATAAAATTGCTCTACCATTGACATTACGTGCAGCTCGACCAATCGTTTGAATTAGCGAACGTTGTGAACGTAAAAAACCTTCCTTATCTGCATCAAAAATTGCAACTAAACCAACCTCGGGCATATCTAAACCTTCTCGTAGTAAATTAATACCAACCAACACATCAAAGGCACCTAAGCGTAAATCACGTATAATTTCAACTCGTTCAACCGTATCTATATCAGAATGTAAATAGCGCACATTAACTCCTTGCTCTGATAAATAGTCAGTTAAATCTTCTGCCATTCGTTTTGTTAGTGTTGTAATTAATACTCGTTCGTTAACTTTAACTGAACGATGAATTTCAGATAATATATCTTCTACTTGAATTTTAACCGGTCTAATTTCAACTGTTGGGTCAACTAATCCCGTTGGACGAACAATCTGCTCAACTGTATTTTGCGTATGCTTTAGTTCATAATCAGCAGGAGTTGCAGAAACATAAATCACTTGATTAACTAACTTTTCAAATTCTTCAAATTTTAAGGGTCTGTTATCCACAGCAGAAGGCAGGCGAAAACCATACTCGACTAAGTTTTCCTTACGTGAACGATCACCAAAATACATACCACCTAACTGAGGTACAGTTACATGTGACTCATCAATCACAACAAAAGCATCATCTGGTAAATAGTCCAATAGCGTTGGTGGTGCTTCACCTTGTGCCCTACCTGATAAATGACGGGAGTAATTTTCAATACCTGAGCAATAGCCAAGCTCTCTAATCATCTCAATATCATAAAGTGTTCTTTCTCTTAAACGCTGTTCTTCAATTAGTCGATCGTTATCTCTTAGTACTTCAAGACGCTCTTTTAATTCCTCTTTAATCAAATCAATTACTTTTTCTAAGCGTTCTCTTGATGTCACATAGTGTGTTGATGGAAAAATACTGATATGACGTAGCTGTGCTAATGTTTGCCCTGTTAGTGGATCAAAATAAGTAATTCGATCAACTTCTTCATCAAATAATTCAATTCTTACCGCTCGATTATCACTTTCAGCAGGAAAGATATCAATGACTTCTCCTCTGACTCGATAGGTTCCACGAGAAAAGTCCATTTCATTTCGTTGATATTGCATTTCAGCTAACCGTCTTAAAATGCTTCTTTGATCAATTGACTCTCCTACTCTCACTGACAATAACATCTGCATATATTGCTCTGGATCACCTAAACCATAAATTGCTGAAACCGTTGCAATAATAATTACATCATTACGTTCTAAGATTGACTTAGTTGTTGATAAACGCATTTGTTCAACATGCTCATTAATCGATGCATCTTTTTCAATATAAGTATCCGATGCTGGCACATAAGCTTCAGGTTGATAATAATCATAATAAGAAACAAAATATTCAACTCTATTTTCTGGAAAAAACTGCTTCATCTCAGAATATAGCTGTGCTGCTAAAGTTTTATTATGCGCAAGAATCAAACATGGCCTTTGTACTTTTTCTATAATATTAGCAACCGTATAGGTTTTTCCTGAGCCTGTTACCCCTAATAAGACTTGATGTCTAAGGCTATGGTCTAAGCCATCAACAAGTTTTGTAATCGCTTGTGGCTGATCACCTGACGGTTGATAACTGGTATTTAACTTAAATACTTTTTCATCATCTTTATTTATTTGACTTTTCACTATACTTTGACGCTTTTTATTAGACATCGTTTTGACAGCTCTCTATAATTTTTAAATAATTTAATTAATGTTAATTTACATAGACTAAATCGATACACATATATGCACATCAGCCAATTTAAGATTAGCAACTTCCGAAATATTACCACTTCAGATATAACATTTCACCCCCATATTAATCTTATTGAGGGATTAAATGGCTCAGGTAAAACTTCTCTCTTAGAGGCACTCTATTTTATTAGTCATGGTCGTTCATTTAAAGCTAATCAATTAAACCGTATCATTCAATATGATACTAGCGAAACAACTTTGTTTGCTGAGATTAATCATGCTGAAATGCCAAAAACACTTGCATTGCAAAAAAATAAAAATGGTCAGACTGAATTAAGACTAAATCATAATACAGTTAATACACAAAGTGAATTAACACGCACGTTACCAATGCAAATTTTACACCCTGGTAGTTTTGCTATTTTAACCTCTGGTGCAAAGTATCGTTGTCAATTACTCGATTGGGGTGCATTTTATAGTCAAAATGCATTTCATCCACTATGGCGTAAAACAAAACAACTCATTCGACAACGTAATAGCCTTTTAAAACAAAATCCAAATGAAATAATGCTCAAACCTTGGGATTATGAATTAACTACCTGTAGTATACAACTAGATCAACTGCGTAGTGACTACATGCATAAACTTCAAAATGAAATTAATACACTATTACCTATATTCAGTAAACAATCTCTAAATTTTGACTACTATCGTGGCTGGTCAAATCAAGAAGAATTATCACATGCACTGAAAAGGCATCTAGCACAAGATATTAAATCTGGTTTTACTCATTATGGTCCACACCGAGCTGATTTAAAAATAACAACCACCCACTTACCCGCTTGTGATGTCTTATCTCGAGGTCAACAAAAGCTCTTAATCCTAATGCTAAAACTCGCTCAAGGCGCTTTATTTTACAAAGAACATCAAACACCCTGTATTTATCTAATTGATGATTTACTTTCAGAACTTGATAAGCATGCAACAGAGGCCGTACTAAAATTTCTAAAAACTCAAAATGCACAAGTGTTTATTAGCGCTATTAATTCTGAAAAAATTCAAACATTTTTATCTCAAGATCAGTATCAACAATTTACACTTAAAAATGGTGACGTTATAGCTAATTAACTGAATTTCAACAAACGACATATACATTATGAAAGTATTCTATAATAATAAATAGAATCTAACTAAACTTTAATTGAGATGATGATGGAATATAAAAATATCTTAGTTGCTATTAATGTCTTTGAAGACTACCAACATGTTTTTCAATCAGCTCTATCTGTTGCTGAAAAAATGAATGCTAAATTAACACTGTTTATGGTTATAGAAACCTCTTTAAGTTTTTCTCACACTAGTTCAGAAGATAAAGCCAAGTTAGAAAAAAATGCTAAAACCAAATTAGAGTCACTCATACAAAACACAAACTTAAAAGACATAGACTATGCTATACAAACAGGTAAATCTAACACATTAATTTCAGAGTATGCAAAAAACAACCATCATGACCTAATCATTTTAGGCTCTCACGGGTATCATGGTATCAATTCACTGCTTGGTTCAACATCTAACAGTATTTTACATAAAGCATTTTGTGATACCTTAATCATTAGAATTTCAGAAGACATACCAAAAACAGCAGCTGCTTATCATAAAATGTTAATTGCTACTGATTTTGAAAATGATGATGATTTATTAGTTCAACAGGCCAAACTAATTGCTAAACATTATGGTGTTTCACTGAATGCACTTACTGTCATAAAACATGTTACTTCTCCAATATCATCCAGTGATTACGGTGTTATACCAGATATCCGTCGTGATTTATTAAAAGAAACTAAATCAAAATTCTCAGACTGGTTAAAAGCACATGATATTGAAAGTAAGCCTATGTGCGTCATTGGTGAACCTGCAAGTGAAATTGCTGAATATGCTAATAAGAAAAATATTGATCTTACCATCCTTGGTAGCCACAATCGAAATTTTATTGGTCGCTTTTTTATAGGATCAACAGCAAATGCTATCTTACACCTAATTCAAAAAGATGTTTTAGTTGTACGTTTGAAATAATATACTCTACAAATAGCAAAAAGTATAAATATGGAAATAATCACAAATGACAACTGATAGCCATCATATGATGATTGATATTTTTCCACACATTTGCCTATTTTTTGGCATTGCAGGTGTCATCGTTCCGCTTTTACATAGAATCAAAGTCTCTCCCATTATTGGTTACTTAATCTGCGGCATCATTATTGGACCATATGGACTAATTCAATTCTCCCAGCTACAACCTTGGGTTAATTATATTTCAATTAAAAATACCCACACAGTAGAATTAATTGGTGAGCTTGGCATTATCACATTAATGTTTATGATTGGCTTAGAGCTCTCTCTTGATCGCTTAAAAGAGCTACGCCGTTATATTTTTGGGCTTGGCACATTACAAATTTTAATCACAGCCGGTATTATCACAATAGTTGCAACTTTATTTGATAACACTTTACAAACAGCGATTCTAATTGGTTCAACATTTGCACTGTCTTCAACGGCTATTGTGATGAAATTTTTAGAAGAGCGTAAGCTAATTAACCGTCCTATCGGAATGTTATGCTTATCTATTTTATTAATGCAAGACTTAGCCGTAATTCCGATTTTAATCCTAATATCTTCATTTACTGGCAGTACGAATACTAACTTAATCGTTGATTTAAGTATTTCACTAGTAATGGGTGTATGTGCTGTGGTGATTATTTATTGGCTGGGTAAAAAAATTCTCAAACCCTTATTTCAGTCTATTCATTTTTCAAAAAGTCCAGAATGGTTGGCAGCATTAGTTGTTTTTATTGTTATTACCTTTTCAATGCTCACTTATATGGCTGAGCTTTCCCTTGCCCTAGGTTCATTTATTGCTGGTTTATTAATTGCTGAAACTGAATTTAAACATGAAGTTGAAATTATTATTAATCCATTAAAAGGCTTCTTACTTGGTATATTTTTCCTATCTATTGGTATGATGATTAACCCTATTGAGATTTTTAATTACCCATTATTACTGCTACTTTCAATCATTGGCATTTATACACTTAAGTCAGTTATTATCTTTTTACTTTGTGTTGTTTTTAAAGTTCCAGCTCGCCACTGTGCAGAAACAGCGATTTACCTTGCACAACCTGGCGAGTTTGCTCTAATGATTTTAGGAATTGCAATGACAACACAATTAATGCCACAAGAGAGTATACAATTTTTCCTTATCGTCACTGTTTTATCTATGATGGTATCACCACTTTTATTTAAACTCGCGCCCATAACAAGTCATTATGCTCAACAATTATTTAAAAATCATAAATCATTAATTAAATCAGCCAATGCACATGAAAAACATGAAGTTGTAATTGCTGGATTTGGTCGTATTGGCCAATTAGTTAGTACCGTTTTAAAGGAACAAAATATCCCTTATATTGCCTTTGATCACGACGGTGAATCTATCCAAAAGTTACGTAAAGATAACTTTAAAGTTATCTATGGTGATGCTCGTAAAAAAGAATTATGGCATCATCTAATTAATGACAATGTTAAGACTGTTGTTATTGCTATTGATGATGATAAGATCACTGGCAGAATTATCAAATTACTGAAAACAGAGTATCCATTAATGTCGGTTATCGCACGATCAAAAAATATGAAAAATGCGAATATTTTATATGAAAATGGCGCAAATTATGTCGTCACTGAAACACTTGAATCGAGTCTGCATATTGCTCAACTGACAATAGAACAATTAGGTCATGAACCTGAGAAAGTTAGAGATATGATAGAGTCAATACGTAATAATTTTATTAACACTTATCAATCTAGTGAAAACTCCCAATAAATTGACATATGTCATGTTGGTTAATTCATTTACAGCGTATAATGTCACTGTAGTTAAACAACATGGAAGCAATTTAGATGTTAAATCACAGAAATATATTATATGCGATTGACCTTGATAAAGGTTTAGATGATTCTTTTGCAAAATTAATTGATGAAGCAAATGATAATAATGTTAATATTCATATTTATCATGTTGTCAAATCAACAGCCGCAGCTTATGGCTATGCAACAGCTTACATTCCTTCAGATTCTATGATGGAGTTAGAAACTAAGCTTAAAGATAATGCCCAAAGTAAATTAAATCAATTATTAGAAACCAGCCGCTTTACTAATGGTTCAGTTTGTATTGATATCTCTGATAGCCCTAAAGAAGAGATCATTGAAAAAGCAAAGGAATTAAAAGTTGACGCTATTTATATTAACGGTCATGATCACAATTTAATTGGTCGACTAGGCTCTGTTGCAGATTATGTCATCAACCATGCAAAGTGTGATGTTGTCGTATTAAAGCATTAATATGAGGTAAATAAAAATGACTACTGCGTTAGAATATCGTTATACACCTGAAGATAAGCCAACCACATTGGCTTATCACTTTTGCTGTGAAAATCCTGCATGTGGCCATTTAATTTTTAAAGCAACACATTTTAATGAACATTTATACTGCCCTCACTGCGGAGGTTCATTGGTTTTACAACAGCAATTAGAGCATGATTTAAAACATAAAAAAATGCTTGAAAAATCATATCAATTCGTACAAAACTTATTAAAAACACAGCAACAAGAAGAATATAATAAATTGCTCAAACGTGAATATATTTACCACTTTCTTCAATATAATCGACCTGAAACCATAGAATTAGAACCAACAAATTCAGATAATAATGAACTTGATGACTTACCAGAACTGACACCAAAGCCTGCTTCAGCAGCTTAGTTTTTTGATTCTTAATTTTATTTTTGTATCGCACTTAAATCTTTTATTTGAACTAATTTATTTTTAATTAAAACATTACCTTTTTTATTAATATTAGAGATGGTTCTTGATAATGTCTCTACTTTAATATCTAAATGATTAGCTAAATCTTTGTATTGCATCGGTAGATAAAACTCTTTCTCGCATAGACCATACTGCTTTTTCTTTTCTGAAATTTTCAATATAAACTGATAAACTTTATGCTGGGCATCTTTATGATGTAGATGATAATTATTTTGCCGATTCACTTGATGGCCTAATAAGGGGATTAAGTCTTTCACCATATGTGGATGCTGCATTAACTCTTTGTAAAATTTATCATATTCAAACGTACACAGTAAGGTATTTTCAATCGCCACTAATGTCATCTGATGCTTTTTATCATTTAATCCATCCAAACCAACAACATCACCTTGAAAATAAAAATCAGCAATATAATCATCGGATGTAACTGACTTTAAAGCACCTGATTTAATTGCATAAAGTTTTTTTAATTCTTTGCCATGGGAGTATAACGTATCACCAGGCTCTAAATAAGCACTCTCTGGATGATTGCCAACCCCTTCTTTTTCTTGGAAGTTACATAGCCATTTGAACAAACAGCTTTGACAAGTCATCGATTGAATTTTACTCATGCTTTTAATTAACCCAAAAATTAAACTAAAACGTAAGGAAATCTTATTACTAAGGCCTTACTTAAGCAATCAGTATTTACTTATTAATTGATCTATGTCAATTCTATGTTAAATCAAACCAATATGCAAAAAATATCTAATGGCTTTACATTTATTATTTATTATACTTTCTGCGAAGAAATTAAACCTCTAAAGGTATATAATTATGCTACCAACTCTTTTATCTGTTGATCTTGCAAGATATCAATTTGCATTTGTGGCAATGTTTCACTTTATTTTTGTTCCGTTAACACTTGGACTTACCTGGATTTTATTTACTATGGAATTAATGTATGTAAAAACAGGTAAGGTCATTTATAGAGATATGACTAAATTCTGGGGCAAGCTGTTAGGTATTAACTTTGCTTTAGGTGTCCTATCCGGTTTAACAATGGAATTTTCATTCGGCCTTAATTGGGCTTATTATTCTCAATTTGTTGGTGATATTTTTGGCACACCATTAGCAATTGAGGGTTTAGTTGCTTTTATGCTTGAATCAACCTTTCTAGGTATTTTCTTTTTTGGTTGGAATAAACTTTCCAAAAAACAACATTTAATGGCAACTTTCTTCTTGGCATTAGGATCTAACCTATCCGCCCTTTTAATTTTAGTTGCCAATGGATTTATGCAGGTACCAACAGGTGGCGAATTTGTATGGCAAACGATGCGCATGCAAACAACTAACTTAGGTGAACTCTTTATCAATCCAATTGCACAAATTGGGTTTGCACATACTATTTTTGCGGGCTATACAACAGCTTCGGTATTTGTCATCGGCATTAGTGCATTTTATTTATTAAGAAAGCAAGATACTGAATTTGCAAAAAAATCAATGGCAATTGGCTTAGGCTTTGGCCTTGTTGCTTCCATTATGGTAATTTTTATGGGTGACCAGCAAGGTTTAAATGCTTATCATAATCAACCATTAAAACTTGCTGCAATAGAAGCGGAATGGACTACACAAACACCCCCTGCAAATTTTAATGCTATTGCTTTTCCATCTCAAAATATGCAAAAAAATTATGCCACCATTCAAATTCCTGATGCATTAGGATTCCTTGTTACCCATTCGAAAAATACCAAAGTCTTTGGAATTAAAGATATTTTATATAATGGGTATAAAACTAGTAACGGTAAAACTGTACCATCAATGACTACTCGTATCGAACAAGGTGCTTTAGCTTATGATGCCTTAACTAAAATGCAACAAGGTAGCACAAATACACAGATACTAAAAACTTACAACCGTTATAAAAATGACCTTGGTTTTGGCATGTTATTACTACCATATGTTGAACAAGGTAAACCATTAGCATCAGCTACTAAAGAACAAGTTTATAAAGCAGCAACCAACGCCATACCTGATGTATTTTCACTCTTTTGGACTTTCAGAATTATGGTTGCATTAGGCACACTAATGTTTATTGCCATATTACTAGGTGTTATTTTCGCCATTAGAAATACTTTATGGCAAAAACGTTGGTTGTTAAGATTTATGCTATATATGATTCCAGCACCATGGATTGCTTCATTATGTGGTTGGTTTGTAACAGAGCATGGTCGCCAACCTTGGACTGTCTATGACATATTACCGACAAGTCTAAGTGCCTCTTATTTATCAAGTGTTGATATAGTTATCTCTCTAATTTTATTTATAAGCATTTATGCTGTTTTAATTGCCTTTGAACTGTTCTTAATGTTCAAATACGCAAGACTTGGCCCAAGTGCTCTACATACAGGCAAATATCACTTTGAAACCCCTACCCAAAACTTAAATCAAGGAGATCAATAATGATTGACTTATATACGATTGTACAAGTTCTAAGCTGGGTAGCAATTGGTTTAATTATGTATTTAGTTTTAGCAACTGTTGGCTTTGATTTTGGAGCTGGCATATTAGCTAGATTTGTAGGAAAAACTGACCAAGAGCGGCGCGCTATTATTAATATTGTAGCACCAACCTGGGATGGTAACCAAGTATGGTTAATTACAGCTGGTGCTGGAATATTCGCTATATGGCCACGTGCTTATGCTGCATCATTTTCAGGCCTTTATCTCGGCATGCTTGTTGTACTTTTTAGCCTCTTTTTACGTCCAGTTTCTTTTGAATTTCGTTCAAAAATCAAATCAGCTAAATGGCGTAATTTTTGGGACTGGATGTTAGTTTTTGGCAGCTTTATTCCAATGTTAATTATTGGCGTTGCTATTGGTAATTTATTTTTAGGTCTTCCATTTCAGTTTCAACCAGGTAGCCTAAGATTTGCCTATGGCACAGGTGCACAAATTGCTCCAGAGGCTGCTGGATTTTCATTAATTATGTTATTAAAGCCCTATGCATTAGTCACAGGTATTTTTGCCGTTGTCATTGCTATTATGCAAGGTGCCTCATACTGTGCGATTAGAACTGATGGTATTTTAAGAGAAAGATTTAATCGTATTAAGATTATATCTTCAATATTATTTATTCTTTTATTTGCAATATTAGGATTATGGTTACTTTTTATTGTTGGTTATATATGGGAACCATCAAGTATTCTTAAAAGTTATTCTGATGCAATTTATCATCCTTTAAATGGACAGATTATTATGATATTAGATGGTGGTTGGTTGCATAATTATGCAACTTACCCATGGATGATTATTGCACCAGCATTAGCATTTATTGGTGGTTTTGGCGTTATGATTATGACTAAAAAAAATAAAGAAATTGCTTCATTTATCTTTAGTCTTTTAGCTTGTTTGGGTGTCATTTTTACGTTTGGTTTTACCCTATTTCCATTGTTAATGCCATCCTCAATTGCTCCAAGCGAAAGTTTAACTTTATTTAATGCTTCAAGTTCTATGGTATCATTAATTGGTATTTTGATTGTTGCTGTTATCATGTTACCGATTATATTTATTTATACGACGTTCGTTTATAAAAAAATGTGGCAACGAGGTGAGTTTATGAATGCTGATGAAGTTAACGCACGTGACCATGAATTATATTAATTTAGAAGGAATCAATTATATGTTTTATATTGTTTGGATTGTTGCAGCATTCGCTGCTGTTGGTGCAGGCTGCTGGTTAGCTAGTGTAACTGATAGAAAAAATAAAAAACCCCTTAATGATACTCAACATTAAATTTTATTAATTGGTTATTTAAGAGAAAATTGATGATTTATTTAGATACTATTGAAAATTATTTATTAAGCTTACAAAGTAATTTAATCAACCGAGTTGAAAATGAAGAAGAAAAAGTTAAATTCCTTCATGATGCTTGGGAGTTTAAAACTGGTGGTGGTGGTATTAGCTGTGTTATTGCTGATGGCAATGTAATGGAAAAAGGTGGTGTTAATTTCTCAAGAATTAAAGGGCCAGCATTACCTAAAGCTGTTTTAGAAATGAAGCCTGAATTAACAGGCTATCACTATGAAGTGATGGGCGTATCTGTTGTAATGCATCCATTGAACCCTTATGTTCCGACTTCACATATGAATGTGCGTTTTTTCTATGCTGAAAAAGAAGGCGCATCACCAATCTGGTGGTTTGGTGGTGGTTATGATTTAACCCCTTATTATGCCTTTGAAGAAGATTGTAAAAACTGGCACCAAAGTGCTTATAATGCATGCAAAGACTTTGGTGATGATATATACGATACTTATAAAGCTAAATGTGATGAATATTTTTATCTACCTCATAGAAATGAACAACGTGGCATTGGTGGTATATTCTATGATTACCTAAACCAATGGTCATTTGATGAGTGTTTTTCATTTATGCAGTCAGTTGGTAATACTTATGTAGATGCCTATATACCAATTGTTGCCAAACGCAAACAAACACACTTTAGTGAAAGTGAACGCAATTTTCAACTCTATCGTCGTGGTCGTTATGCTGAATTTAATCTTATTTATGACCGTGGCACTCACTTTGGATTACAAAATAATGGCCGTACTGAGTCTATTCTTATGTCATTACCACCAGTAGTTAATTGGCTATATAATTATCAAGTTGAACCTGGCTCAAAAGAAGCAGAGTTAACTGAAAAATACTTAATTAAGCGCAAGTGGCTTTGAATTTGAACTCAAGCTATACTGACTGAAATTTCTATTAATAATTATGCTATAAGAGGACTATATCAGTGTTATTAGATAAATTAATTAAACTTATACAAGATCCCTATATTGCATTATTTATCACCCTTTGTTTAGGCTATTTAGTTGGTAAAATAAAATATAAAACGTTTGTCTTAGGTGGCATTTCTGGTTCACTTATTATGGGCGTTGTTATTGGACAAGTAGGTATTAACATATCACCTGCTATTGGCTCAATTTTCTTTGCTTTATTCTTATATGCTGTTGGTTATCAGGGTGGAGCATCTTTTTTTAAGTCACTTAACCGACAAACATTAGTTCAACTAATCTCTGCAACATTAACCTGTGTCTTGGGTTTATTAACCGTTTTGGTTTTTGCTTGGATGTTTCACCTTGATCGTGGCATTGCTGCGGGCTTGGGTGCTGGTGGGCTTACACAATCAGCTATGATAGGTTCAGCTAATGATGCTCTTTCTCAATTATCGCTACCTCAATCAGCTATCCATGCAATGCAAACAAACGTCGCTGTTGGCTATGCTGTTTGTTATATTTTTGGTTCTTTTGGTCCTATCATCTTATTAGCAACTATTTTCCCATTGATTATGCGCTGGAATTTACGCAAAGAAGCAATAGCACTAGCATCTGAACAAACAGGTGGTCATCCTCTATTAGAGCCAGGTCAATTTAATGCTATATCCCCGTTTAGTACTCGAGTTTATCAAGTCAATGACCAAGCCTTAGCTGTCGGTAAACATTTATTAACCCTTTATGCAGATAAAAAGCCTCGAATCGTCATTGAAACTTTACTGCGTAACAATCAGATTATTGAAACAACGCCAGAAACAGTAATTCAGTCAGGTGATGTTATTGCCGTTACTGCACACAGTGATGACTTTCATCATATTGCAAACCAACTTGGTCAAGAAATTGATAAGCCTGCTCAATTAAACTTAGTTGAAGAAAGACGCTCATTTATATTAACTAATAAAGAAATTATTGGTAAATCTATTAAAGAAGTTATCCACTCTATTAGTGCAGAACAATACTATGGCGCTTTTATTGCTGAAATCTCACGCTTTGGTGAAAAATTACCACTTACTGGTGATTTAGTTTTAAAACGTGGTGATGAAATTACTTTAGTCGGCAAGCCTAAAGATTTAGATCCAATTACAAATAAAATGGGCAAAGTAATAACAAAAGCTCCCATTACCGATTTTATTTTCTTTGGCCTTGGAATGGCTATTGGTTTTTTAATTGGTATGATTAGTTTTCATATTTTTGGCGTATCAATTACTCTAGGTTCAGGTGTTGGCTGCTTGCTATCTGGTTTACTTTTTGGCTGGTTTCGTTCTGTAAAACCTCAGTATGGAGCACTTCCAGAAGGTGCTTCTAATTTCTTGCGTGATTTTGGCTTAGCTGTTTTTGTTGCAACAGTTGGTCTGACAGCAGGCCCTCAAGCAATTGAAGCAATCAAGTCAAATGGCTTAACTTTATTCTTCTTAGGTATTGGTGTTACTTTAATTCCACAGATTTTGACTTTTTACATCTCATACTATCTATTAAGAATTAAAAATCCTATCGTATTGTTATCAACCATTGCTGGTGGTAGAAGTGCCAATCCAGGTTTTGCCGCCCTTTTAGAAAAAGCAGGTAACTCAACACCTGTTATCCCATTTACTTCAACATATGTGTTAGCCAATATATGGCTAACATTGTGGGGACCAATTATCATTGGGCTTGTCACAACTAATGTATAATTTTATTTATCATCTAATAGGAGTTTTCTATGACTAAACAACCTAAGAAACAAGCGTTAAGCCCATTTGAATTTAAAGATGAATTAATCAAATTAGCTCAATCAAGCCAGGACCATGCCATGTTAAATGCTGGTCGTGGTAATCCAAATTTCCTATCAACCATACCTCGTTATGCTTTCTTAAAACTGGGGCACTTTGCCGTTAAAGAATCAGAACGCTCTTATAGCTATTTAGAAAATATTTTTGGTGGCTTACCTGAAAAAAAAGGTATCGTTGAGCGATTTGATCACTATGTCATGCTACATGAAAAAGAAAATGGCGTCTCTTTTTTAAGTGCTGCATTATCGTTTGCTAATGATCATTTAGGTATCGAAAAGGAAGATTTTTTATTTGAAATGGTTAATGCCTTTTTAGGCTGTAACTATCCATTCCCACCGAGGATGCTACCAATCTGTGAAAATATTGTCATGCACTACCTACAAAGTGAACTTTACCATAAAAGTGATACACCTTTTGCATTTGATTTATTTGCAACAGAAGGTGGTACTGCATCAATGACATACATTTTCCAATCAATAAAAATTAATGGTTTACTAAAAAAAGGGGATAAGATTGCTATGATTACCCCTATTTTTTCACCTTATCTTGAAATTCCTGAACTTCCAGAATATGACAATGAAATTGTCCATATTCATGCCAAAAAAGAACATAACTGGCAAGTCCCTCAATCTGAATTAAAAAAACTTGAAGATACTTCAATAAAAGTACTTTGTACTGTTAATCCAAGTAATCCACCATCCTATAAAATGGATGATCAAACACTTCAAGGTATTGCTGATATTGTTGAAAAGAAAAATAAAAATTTAATGATTGTCACAGATGATGTCTATGCAACCTTCTCTGATGATTTCGAGTCATTATTTTCACGCTGCCCTTTTAATACCTTATGCGTTTATTCGTTCTCAAAATATTTTGGTGCTACTGGTTGGCGATTAGGTACGATTGCATTACATAAGGAAAATATATTTGATCAACTAATAAAAAAATTGCCTGCTAAAACATTAAAACAACTAGATCAACACTATGGTTCATTAACACGTACACCACGTGACTTAAAATTTATTGATCGTTTAGTTGCTGATAGTCGCTCTGTTGCACTTAATCATACAGCTGGCCTATCATTACCTCAGCAATTACAAATGATGTTTTTTGCACTATCAAGCTTATTAGATAGCCAAGAAATTTACAGAAAATCTGCAAAAACATTAATTCGACGTCGATATAATATCTTATTTGAATCCATTTCGCCCAAATTAAAAGCACATGATAATGCTAATTTAGTTGGCTACTATACGCTACTAGATTTAGAAGATTTAGCCAGTACTTTATTCTCTAAAGCTTTTGCTAAGTGGGTATTAAAAAATACTCAAGGCTCTGATGTTTTAAAACGTCTTGCACTAGAAACTGGTGTAGTTTTATTACCTGGACAAGGATTTGATGTAGAACATCCTTCTGCTCGCGTTTCTCTGGCAAATTTGAGAGAATATGATTATCGACAAATTGGTTTATCCATCCGCAAATTATTAGATGAGCACTATGAGTTATTTAAAAAATCAAAATCTTAAAAAAACAACCTTAATTCTTGGTATTGGCTCACCATTTTCAGATGATCAGTTTGGCTTTAAAGTTGCACAATATTTGCAACAAGTGCTAACTGATCAATCCAATATCACAATTGAAATTGCAGATCGGCCTGGCTTAAATTTATTAAGTTTTCTTGATGATCATTACCAAAAAGTAATCTTAATTGATGCAGTTAACGCTAATCAAGAACCTGGTACTTCATTTTATTTTAAAGCAGATGAAATTACACAATTTAATGGCTTTTTATCTTCACATAACTTAGGCATTGCTTATGCATTAAGTTTACACCAAGCACTAGGTAACTCACTAAGTCATATTTATTTTTATGGTGTTCAAGCAAAGTTTTTAAATCAAAAAGACACGATATTATCTGATGAAGTAATAACTCAAATACAACCGATAGCTAAAAATATCATTGATAGCATATAGAGAACATTATTTGATTATTTTTCTATCATTTTATATTGTTTCATTGCAGATTTATTGTTATTTTTTATCTTAAGCTTTAATTTATTCAAATATATTATTGCCATTTTTATACGCATTAATGATGTAAATACGATAACTTTAGGAGTTTATCATGAAAAAAGTAATATTTGCACTAAGCTTAATTGCAGCAACAGCTTCTGCTAGTTTTGCCACAACCTATGAAGTTTATAGTCAGCCTAATAAAGAATCTCAAGTAGTTTCGGCAATTAATGATCAAAACAGTAATCAATATATGCCATTTTATCAAAAAGGACATTGGGTTAAAGTTGCTGATACGGCAACTGGTAATACAGGCTGGATTAATATTCAACCTACCTCGGCTAAACAACAAGCTAATTATCAGAAAAAATTAAATGCAATTAACTCAGAGTATCAGCAATTACAAGCACAACGCCAAATCTTTGAGCAAACCTATCAAGCAGCAGTTAACCAGTTACAGTACAAAGCACAGCTGATAGAAAATCAAATGAATCAAGCTCAAAATGCAAATTCAAACCCTCAAGTAACTGAACAAACTGAAGTCGTTCAACAATCATTTAATTCTTTCAACGTTCAAGTGAATAAAGACGGTAAAACTGCTACTGTTACTAGAGAATGGTTAGGTAAAGATGGAAAAATGCATAAGCAAACTAAACAAGTCCCAGTTAGCGAATTACAAAGCGTTGCAATTGGCGTTTAACTAATCTAATTTGTCTCCATAAAAGGATAGTCAATATATCCTTCTCTACCTTCATGATAAAATGTTGTAGAGTCTGGCACATTTCTTTTCGTATCATATTTAAATCGCTCAACTAAATCTGGATTGGCAATAAATAACTGTCCCCAGGCTGCAGCATCAGCACAACCTAACTCAATTACAGCTTCTGCTTCTAATTTTGACAATTGCTGATTGACAATATAAGGGCCACCAAAAGCATCTTTAAGTTTTTGGGCTAAGTTGTCCTTTCCTAGATTTGCTCGCGCAAAAATAAAAGCAAGATTTCTTTTGCCTAATTGCTCTGCAATATAAGTAAATGTTGAAAGCGGATCTGAATCACCCATATCATGAGCATCACAGCGCGGTGCTAAATGCATTCCGACACGACCACTACCCCATACATCGACAACTGCATCGGTTACTTCAAGCATAAAGCGCGCACGATTTTCAAGAGAGCCTCCATAATGATCTTCTCGCTTATTAGTACTATCTTGTAGAAACTGATCTAATAAATAACCATTAGCACCATGAATCTCAACACCGTCAAATCCAGCTTTTTTAGCATTTTCAGCGCCTTGTCTGTATGCTTCTATTGTTTGTTCTATCTCATCTAAAGTCATTGCTTTAGGTGTTTCAAAGTCACGAATGGGACGAACTAAACTTGGATGTCCTTTAGGTTTTACAGCACTTGGCGCTAATGGTAATTTACCATCTAAATAAATTGGGTCAGAAATTCGTCCCACATGCCATAATTGCAGTAAAATTTTTCCATTTGCTTTATGCACACTATCTGTTACTTTCTTCCAACCTTCTATTTGAGCTTCACTCCAAATTCCTGGTGTTCTAGGATAACCCACACCCATTGGACAAACAGAAGTAGCTTCAGTAATTATAAGTCCTGCTGTTGCTCTTTGCTGATAATAGGTAGCCATAATATCAGTTGGTACTCTTGTTGCACTATCAGCACGACAACGTGTTAATGGCGCCATAATAATACGGTTATCAAGTACTAATTGACCTAATGTAACCGGCGTGAAAAGTATGCTATTGGAAGTATGTGCCTGCATAAAGTTATTCCTTTTGAAAAGCGTTTAAGTGCTATAACTGCTCAGTTTACAACTTTACTAATCAATAAAACAGTCATTATTCTACATATTAATTTTATATATATTTGATATATTATTTTAAAAATTTTACATTTAATCAAATATATTAAAACCCATATTAATGTTATTTTTTATTGTATTAAATTTCCTTTAAATATATTTGGGTTGCTATATCAGTGGAAATAATAAAATTAATGCAATATTTAGGTTATCACCCTAATATCAATGGCATGTGTGCTGGTATTGCTAACACATCAGTTCAATCTTTTCACAGACAAGATTTAAACACATTTATAGATAGAATGGCATTAATACATCGCAGTGGGCATTTTGAAAATTTAATTATATCCAATGAACAAATAATTATGAGTTCAGGTTTTGATTTTGACAATAAAGAAAAAGTACAACCCGTTAATGAAATTATACAAGCTCATAAAGTAGCAATTCAAAAGCTAAAGCAGCAACTTTTTGATCTAAGAGGTAAATTGACCCAAGAAGAAAAAGAAAGTATGGCTCAATCAATACAAACCTCTCAAGAAACTATAACAAGACTAACAAATGCCAAATCAAAATCATTTACTAAAGCAATTACTAAACTTAAACAAAAGGTTATACAAACTAATGAAGTTAAAAAAATTAATGATGGTATTATTAATTTTTTACTAGAAAATCATGTAAATCGTATTGATGCCATCAATAGGCTACGTATCATTATTGATTCAAAAATAGAATATTATAGTGATGAGCTAAAAACTACTAGTCCTGAGCAGCAAAACATATTAGAAATACAATTAATGCGCTATATCTTGAAAAAATCTATGCAATTGAAGCTAAAGCTATTATACAAGCAATTGCAAATGCTGAGACCAACTATGAAAATCCCCAACCATTAAATCAACTTTTGTTAACTATAAAACCTTTTTTTGACAGTGTTTCTCTACATGCAAAACATTTTCGAGAAGATGCAGATGAGAATCTTGCTCCCAGTTATGTATCAAGAAATCAATATGAAGTTGCCAATGAATTATTAAATTCACCTGATGAAAGTGATATTTATCTAAAAGCAAAACATCTAAAAGTTTTTAATAAAGATACTTTATCTGAATTTTTAATAGAAAAATTATTAGAAAAACCAAATACGGCAATAACTTTAACAATGTTTGGACATCGTCTTGCAGTTGGATATGATGGCAATAGCTTTCATATAATTGATCATGATAAGGTTACTTCAGCTTCAAGTATTAATGAGTTATTACCAAAAATTATGCACTCAATGCAGCAACAAAATGGTTTAATTTATGTGTGTGTTGATGAGTACACAGCTCAACCTTATGGCAAAGTCCAACAAATGTTTGACCATGTATCAATCTCTGATTTAGAAAAAAAATCTATAGATAAAAAACGTCCCATGCTTATATCGCTAGCTCTACAAAATAACGTAATTGAAGCAGTTAAACATTATTTTACAATTTTGGAATATTCAGATAAAGACAAAACATATATAAAAAATCATATTCTTATGAATCTTACTAGTAGTGGTATTTTTTATAACAATGAAAGCTCTAAACAAACATTAGAGGCATTATTACTTGGAGTTAAATCCTTAAATTTTGATGATCAGGACTTAGTTGACATATTAAATCATATTAATATTGAATATATACTTGATTATGCATTTGAACACGGATCAGAAAGAGATATCAATTTTATTTTTGATACGCTTAGTAAATTAAATCTCAGCATTAGTGTACTTGATCAAATAAACCTGCAATCACCAGCAATCAAAGAAAATATACAAGGCTATTTTGGCAATATATGTTGAACTTGAATATATTTCTTATAACAGTAATATTCTTTTTGGGGTATATAGTTATGAGAAAATCAAAATTTAATTCATTTTTAAGTGCATTATCTGATCTTACAATTAATCAATTACAAGTTTTACTTACACGTGCATCAGCTCTTAAAACTAATGCCTTTGTTATAGCTGAAACTGTAAACACATGCTCAG
>JAKJJQ010000207.1:0-506 GCA_021713415.1 Thiotrichales bacterium 19X7-9 | reverse complement strand
ATAATGGCTATTACTTTAACAGACACTTGCACATCTGATAGTTCACAAGTTCCAGATTTATTAAAACAAATGCCTGATATATTAGAAGGTTTCTATGGAGATGGAGCATATGATCGAAAGCAGGTATATGAAGCAATCAAAGCTCATCAAGATTGGCCAGTTGCTATTATTATTCCACCTATTGAAACATTGCAAGTACCAGATGATCCAAGCATTGAATTAACTCAAAGACAAAAGCATCACTTATACTTAAAAAACCATGGCCGAGATAAATGGCGTAATAAATATAAGTATGGCAGGAGAGATAAAGTTGAAGGTAGTTTTGCTAGATTTAAAGCAAGCTTCGGTGAAGATTTGCTTTCACGGGATAATTGCGCCCAAATAACAGAGATTAAACTGAAATGTCACTATCTCAATAAAGTGAATAATTTATATGCTGACGGGTTTATGTAAAAACCCTAGAATAGGCAGAGTCTGACATACAATTTGAATTATGCAACAAGCCC
>JAKJJQ010000206.1:0-517 GCA_021713415.1 Thiotrichales bacterium 19X7-9 | reverse complement strand
AATATGAAAGTCTACTTTGATGAAATTAGACAAGCTGGAAAACAAGGCTGGATTACGCTAGATGAATATAAAAGCCTTTTAATTACTCCTAATCAAGCTGGCTTTACTCCATTGCATAGTGCTTTAATATCAGGTAATCCAGATAATATGGAAGCCTACTTTGATGAAATTAGACAAGCTGTAAAACAAGGCTGGATTGCGCTAGATGAATATAAAAACCTTTTAATTACTCCTAATCGAGCTGGCTTTACTCCATTGCATGATGCTTTAAAATCGGGTAATCCAGATAATATGAAAGTCTACTTTAATGAAATTATACAAGCTGTAAAACAAAAGTTAATCCATCCAAATGAATATAAAAACCTTTTAATTACTCCTAATCGAGCTGGTTTTACTCCATTGCATCAAGCTTTAAAATCGGGTAATCCAGATAATATGAAAGTCTACTTTAATGAAATTAGACAAGCTGTAGAACAAAAGTTAATCCATCCAAATGAATATAAAAGCCTTTTAATTA
>JAKJJQ010000205.1:0-524 GCA_021713415.1 Thiotrichales bacterium 19X7-9 | reverse complement strand
TGACATAATATACATTCAAGAGGATCTTTGCCAAATGATTGTTTAAATAAGCCAGCCCAACCTATGAATTTTGGTTCTTTAGGTGTTTGATCAATTAATTCATAAATAATTGGTAGTAATAAACTTCTAACCCTATTAGCAAGAAAGCCATAATAACGAATCATTCTAAAGCCTTTTTCAGGAATATGCTGAATGAATCGTTTAATAAACTCAACGGTTGATAAAGTTAGGTCTTTATATTTACCGTTTCTGTGATTTAAGTAATTGAATGTTACTTCTCTGCCATCATAATGAGCCAAACGAGATTGTGATAAAGGAGGGCGCTTAACATAACGTCCCAGATAAGTAATACTACGCCAAGGTGATTTAGATGGTTTAGCAAAATGAATAATCCATTTTTTAAAATATTGTAATTCTAAAAAAGCATTGGTGACATTAATTGTTTTATTCACTCTAGCAGCTTTAAATAGTTTGATGACCCTATATCGCCACATAGGCTCAACTTGCTTCTTACTAAATTTAAT
>JAKJJQ010000204.1:0-526 GCA_021713415.1 Thiotrichales bacterium 19X7-9 | reverse complement strand
TGGGACAGTTGGTGAAGGAGGTAACTGGAAAGTGGTGGAGCGGTATGTTAAGAATCAAGGGTTAAAACTGGATGAAGCGCAATTGCGACTCTTTTAATACCCCGCTGCTTGCCGCGGGGATATTTATTTATATTTAAGTATAGAAAATATTAGTGTTCATTACCTTGCCTACCAAAAATAATTATTTTCAAGGATGTTGGAGTTATAGAGCTAGATTTGTATATAGCTCAATAGTTATCAACTGACCCAAACTAAGTTTAATAAAGCTGGATAATAAGAAGATAGAACCAAATTTATGAATAACTAGTGGGGGAGCAAATGAGTGAATTTTATCATGGTGTAGAAGTAGTAGAAATCGATGGTGGTGCAAGACCAATACGAACAGTTAAATCAAGCGTCATTGGTTTAATAGGTACTGCACCTGATGCTGATGAGAATGTATTTCCGTTGAATACACCAGTATTAATTGCAGGTAGTCGATTAGATGCAGTAAAGTTAGGTTCAATTGGTACATTGCCTAATGCTA
>JAKJJQ010000203.1:0-545 GCA_021713415.1 Thiotrichales bacterium 19X7-9 | reverse complement strand
TTCTAATATACTTGTCACCACGTTTACTAATTCTGCCAAGTTTTGTTTTACCTCCACTAGAGAATTGTCTAGGCACCAATCCCAGCCAAGCAGCAAAATGTCTTCCATTTTTAAAATCATTTGGATTTGCAACAGATGACAAAATTGCCGTTGCTGATATAGGGCCTATTCCATCAATTTTCATCATTTCGTTACATAATGTATTTTGTTTCGATATATTTTCAATTTGACCGTCATAAAATTTTACTTCTTCATTTAAATAAAGGCTATTTTGGCGAAATATGTTGAAACTTATCTGGCTTTATAAGAATTTCCAGCCATTGTACTGATTTATCAGACAATAAGTGAGTTCGCTCAATAATTCTTTGCCAATTAACATAATGGCTAAGGTATTTAGTTGAGACGCCATGAAACTTACGGCACGGTTCAATTCTAGTATACACATCAGGTAACTTATTGATGGAATTTAGAGAGCTGTTTCATTATCATTGATTTAGCACAAACCTCAAACAAAACAGCTCACAAAATGCAACCAAAACGACTCA
>JAKJJQ010000202.1:0-545 GCA_021713415.1 Thiotrichales bacterium 19X7-9 | reverse complement strand
ATAATTTCACAGTGTTGATTTACAACTAAATGTAATTTCAAACCGTAAAAATATCCCATGCCAGTTCTTCCTTTCTTTGCAGCAGATGAAAATACTTTATGACGCTTAGCTCTTAAATTATGACAAACTGCTAGCTTAGATGAGTCAATGTAATAAATGCCCGTTTGTTCTCCTTGGTTAGCTAAAATAAATAAACTTAGTGGTAACATAGCTTGTTCTATTAACTCAACAAAACGGTTATAGCTAGGTAACTTCTTGAAGTGATTAACCCAGTAAACACAAACAAAGTCGTTGTAGTAATCTTTAAATGTACGCCATTTAATTTGTTGGAACATAACTAAGATTACAGCTATTTCACTGACTGTTAAAATAGGCTTTCTGCCTCTGCTTGATTTTTCTTTGCCTATTAGGTTGGCTTTTAAATTTTTTTCAAGGATAATGCAGAAGTCGTCTAGGCGACAAAATGTTGTGATGAGTAAGTCTTCCATGATGAGTGATGTTATTTTGTGAAATTTAATTCATCATAACATCTTAAAATTCAATTA
>JAKJJQ010000201.1:0-569 GCA_021713415.1 Thiotrichales bacterium 19X7-9 | reverse complement strand
ACCTATCTCTTCGCAGATTGCCTTTAAACGGCACTCTACTTTTGAGATCAGCAAGGCCTTCCTGTATTTCACAGGAAAAACTATGTGGTAATGAGTGCTATAGGCACAATGAAATGATCTTACTAGCGACATTTTTTTAGTTTAACATGAAAACCTCTTCGGTTTTCAAACTTTCCCATTTAATGTACCGCGTGGCAAGCCACGGGGTAATTGCTCAAATATAATTATTTTATATGCAATATAAAATATACTATAAAAAATATAAAAAACAAATTTACAGCAAAAATTAACAGAGCAAAGGGTTATTCTAAAGATTTTGGACAAATTAGGGATCAGTTGCAAAAATTACTATCAGTTTATTTTTCATACAATTATGCATCCTTTGGGCGCAATTAATCTGCAAGTAAGTTAACCTCAGTTCGAAAATAGAAAGTAATTTAACTAATTGAATTTTAAGATGTTATGATGAATTAAATTTCACAAAATAACATCACTCATCATGGAAGACTTACTCATCACAACATTTTGTCGCCTAGACGACTTCTGCATTATCCTTGAAAAAAATTTAA
>JAKJJQ010000200.1:0-576 GCA_021713415.1 Thiotrichales bacterium 19X7-9 | reverse complement strand
TGCTGGCAATTTAATAACATCATATCATTGAGTAAAATATTGGAGAATAAAATGAGTTAAAATTGCATTAAATTACTTGAAATATAAAACGAGTCCATATATGTTGCAATGACCCATTGAATCTACAGCCGCCTTTTTTAGGATTTCTTTTTCTTCCTTGAGCTTAGCATTCTCTGCTTTTAAACGCTTTAACTCTAAAGTTATAGCATTGTCTTGTGGCTCATTGACAAAAGCTTCCCTTTTTCTAAATTTAGCTCGCCAAGCATACAAATTATTTTCTGGGATATTAAGCTCTTTAGCCAATTGTGGCACACTTTTATTTGTTTCTTCTAGAAGAGAAACAGCATGAATTTTAAATTCTTGAGTATATAGTTTTCTTGGCATAGTAATTCCTCATTTTGGGTTATTATAACTCATAAATAAGGTGTCTACTAAATCAAGGGAGCATCACTTTTGCATGAAATAGGCATTCAGTACAAAATTAATAACCAATGGCTGTTATATAGTCAATATCAATCAAAAGGTTATACACAAAGTTATACACATATTAGAATGATAAATGTTAGTTATAATCAT
>JAKJJQ010000020.1:0-50999 GCA_021713415.1 Thiotrichales bacterium 19X7-9 | reverse complement strand
CCGTTTGATTATCAATTAATTGAGCATTATTATTAGGCACTAGTGTAATTTGACAGCTTGAACTTGTATCAAGGCTATTACAAGCATCTGAGTAATTCGTATTAAAACGATTCGTATTTTGCGGGTCTAAAAAATGTAATTGAATATTACTTGCTTGAGCTTCTGATGTTGGTTCTACACCTACTTGCAAATTACTTGTTTCCGATTCTAAATTAACATCAACTTCATAAGGTGAAGCAATCACGGCTGTATCTGAGCTATGACTATCCGTTAAATTATAAATGGTTTGATTTGCTGGTTGATCTGAATTATCAGAAGATGATGGTATTTCACTTTTACAACCATATAGTGTAAATGATACTAAACTTATTGCTATTATTTTATGTAACTTAGTTGATTTAAAATTATTCATTGCAACCGAACCTTATGCTTATTAATTTAATTTTTAATGCTTAATTAACTTATATACTGACTATGAAATACATCTTGAATAGATTTTGGAATAATAACACCAGATCTTGTCGATAAACCACTGTAAGTTCCAACATATATTGCGTCATTTACGCCTTTAGAAATGCTATAAATACCATTACAATTTAAGCCATTATCCGCTGTCTTATTGATAAAGCTCTCACCAGAGTCTGTTGAGATTGATAAGCCATTCGCTCCAGCATAAATAATACCCTTTGAATCAACATAAACACTTGAAACTCGATTACTACCTAAGCCATTGGCTATTGTTTTATTATCAAAGCTTACAGCTTTATCTGTTGAAATTGAAAGACCACCACCAGTAGCTGCATATAACACATCATTTGAATCAACAAAAACACTGTAAATATGATTACCACCTAAACCAGCATTCCTTACCTTTGAAAAAGAGTCACCACCATTGGTTGAAATTGATAAACCATTATAGGTTGCTACATAGATTGTACCTGTTGAGTCAACGGTAATACTCTCAGTCTTATTATCACTTAGGCCATTAGCTGTTGTTTTTGTTATAAAACCTTTACCAATACCTTCTGAAATCGATATACCATTAGACTGTGTTGCAACATAAATATATCCACTTGAGTCAACAAAAACACTGTTAACGCTACTATAAATTGCTTCTTGAATAAATGTTTTTCCACCATCTTGAGAAATATACAAACTATAATTCGTTCCAACATAAATAGTATCATCTGAAGTAATAAAAATACTCTTTACAACAACATATTCAGGCAATGCTTCATTTACTATAAAAGATTTTCCACCATCTTGAGAAATAAATAAACCACTACCTGATCCATTATATCCGCCTGCATAGATAGTACCCTTTGAATCAATAGCAACACTATAAATTGAATTCCCACCCAAACTTTCAGCTTCTGTTATATTTGTAAAATGCTTACCATCATCTTCAGATATAGATAAACCACTGTGGTTTCCTGCATAAATATTACTACTTGCATCAACAAAGACATTATAAATTAGATCACTACCTAAACCACCTTCAGTATTCTCTGTCGTTATTTTTCTAAAAGAGTCACCACCATTGGTTGAAATTGATAAACCTGCCTCAGAAGTTCCAACATAAAGTACATCATCTGAGTCTACAAAAATACTATATATTGCATTATCACCTAATCCATTTGTATTTTGTTTATTTTTATTGAAAAAGCTGTCACCACCATCTGTTGATATATACAAGCCATTTTCATTAGATCCTGCATAAATAATTCCGTTTGAATCAACAAATACACTATACATTAAATTGTCAAAACCATAGTCATGGCTATTAACTAATTTTTTATTGACAAAACATTTTCCACCATTTTTTGATATAGATAAGCCACCAAGAGTTGCAACATAAATATTATTATCTGAATCAACAAAAACACCATTAACTGCATCATCACCTAAACCACTAGACTGTGTTTTATTTTCAAAAGTTTGCCCACCATCTTCTGATATAGATAAGCCATGAAATGTTCCAGCATAAATCGTACCATCTAAGCCAACGAAAACACTTTCAACATCATCATGACCTAGACCGTTAGCTTCTGTTCTATTTGTAAATGTTTTTGCACCATCTTCTGAAATAGATAACCCCATGTTTGTTCCAATATAAAGCGTATCATCTGAATCGATAAATATGCTACTAACCTTATTTCCAGCTAAACCATCAGCAGTTGTTTTATATATAAAAGTCTTTCCACCATCTTTTGAAATTGATAAACCACCGGTTGTTCCAGCATATATAACACCTTTTGAGTCAACAGAAGTTGTATATGTAACATTATCTGCTAAACCATCATGAACTCTTGAAGCATTTTGAGGTATAGAATAATATTCAGGATAATTATTTATCTTTAATCGTTTTACTTGTGGTAAGGCATTTTTTCCAGTGACTGTTACTCTAACATTTGGATGAGATGGTTCTTCAATTTTTCCTGATTCATACTCATAAACATAAACACAAGAATTATTAGACGCTTCACTACCTAACACTGTAGTTTTTTGGCATGTAGTCTTTTTAGGGTTAATAATAAATTTATGTGTCAATGCAGATAGTTTTGAATTTAAATCACTAATTTCTAAATCACTATTGTTAACTACCGTGACTGTTACTTCTTTATTTGCATAACTTGAGATTGTAAACTCTTTTGGAAAAATAGAAACAGCCAGTTTTGCAGGCGTATAAGCACTAATCGCAACTGAAGATTTCGGTGTAGAGAAATTAGCATTTATATCTTTACTAATTGTTATTTCACCTGAACCATGAGGGCGAGCAAGTGTTCTAAACGTAATTGAGCAATTAGCATAAGGTTTTAAATTAAATGAATCTTGCCCTTCTAATTGACATTGATTACTAATTACTTTTACACCCTCTAAATCAGGTAATGAAATGATAACTCCTTTAGCTTCCACAGGTGATAAGTTTTTAACTTTTATCGTTTTATCTTCAAGTGAATGCAGTGAGATTCTTTGTGAAAGTATTTCTACAATTGGACGAATAACTGTTACCTTAGAAGTTGCAGCATCGATGCCACTAGAGTTAACCATAGCAACTTGGGAGCGATAAGTTGTATGGTTAGTACTCGCTTGAACATCAACAACAAAATGCTTACCATTTGGTAATACATCATTTTTTATAGCGACATCTAATGCTGCGGGTAACTGAACCATTAATTGGTCATCATTTGATTTAAATTGATAGTCTGTTAAGTCAACATCAACCCCAGTATTGTTATAAATAGTTAATTGTGTATGACCACCACTACCTAAAAATGCATTTGGTTTAGTCGTTAGGGACTTTACATTTAAATTTTCAGGCTCAAGCTGTGTTAAACTACCATCAAGCGTTGCTGTAATATAATATTCAACGCTTTGATTATCTATCTGATATGCATCATTATTTGGTACTAATGTAATCTGACATGTTGAATGCATATCAAGCTTATCACAAGCAGCTGAATAACTTACATTAAAACGGTTAGTATTTTGTGGGTCAGAAAAGTTCAATTGAATATTGCTTGCTTGTGCTTCATCTGTTGATTGAACACCTACTTGAAAATTATCATTCTTAAATTCTAAATTAACATTAATCTCATATGGCGAAGCAATGACTGCTATATTAGTACTATGGCTATCAGTAAGTGTATAAACTGTATTATTACTAGGTTTTTCTGAATCATCTGAAGAAGATACCTCATCACTATTACAACCATATAATGTAAATGAAACTAAACTTAATACGATTATCTTATGTAACTTAGTTAACTTTGCCATTAGTATTACAACCTCACCTTGTGATTATTTCTTAATTTTTATAATTTTATTTATTATTTTTATTAAAATTTTATTTTTTTTATTTCAGGCGATAGTATCAAATTGCAAATTTGAAGTCAACAAAAATGATCAATTAATAATCAAATATATTAAATAGATATAAAAAAAGCGCTGTAATTAAGCGCTTTGATATAGAAAATGTAGGTATAAAAACGTGAGATAAATCACGTTTCTATATTTAGATTAACACAATTAAGCTGATGCTAAAGCAGTTTTAGCTTGCTCAACTAATTGTTCAAAATCAGCTTTATTATGAACAGCCATATCAGCTAATACTTTACGATCAAGATCAATATTTGCTTTTTTAAGACCATTGATAAAGTTACTATAGCTCATATCGTACTGACGAACTGCAGCATTAATACGCACAATCCACAATGAACGGAATTGACGTTTTCTTTGCTTACGGTCACGATAAGCATATTGACCTGCTTTAATTACAGCTTGTTTCGCTACACGATAGACGCGTGAACGAGCACCATAATAACCTTTGGCCTGTTTTAAGACCTTCTTATGACGACGACGTGCTTGGACGCCTCTTTTTACTCTTGGCATAGTTACGACTCCACTTTAAGATTAAACAATTGTTATACAAACGGCATCATTTGTTTTAAAGATGCTTTATCTGCACTTGCGATCATATCCATACCACGAAGATGACGTTTACGCTTGGTTGTCATTTTCGTTAAAATATGGTTTCTATAAGCCGCACGGTGCTTAAATCCACCTTTTCCAGTTTTCTTAAAGCGCTTCATCGCGCCACGATTTGATTTTAACTTTGGCATATTGCATACTCCGCATTCATAGCAATTGTTAATTTATTTTGTTTTCTTTTTACCTGGTGCCATGATCATTATCATCTGACGGCCTTCTAATTTAGGCATGTGTTCTACCACTGCTAATTCTTCAAGGTCAGACTGTATACGCTTCATCATCGCCATGCCTAATTCTTGATGAGACATCTCGCGACCTCTAAAACGCACTGTGATCTTGACTTTATCACCATGTTCAAGGAACTTAATCAGGTTGCGTAGTTTGACCTGATAATCCCCTTCTTCAGTTACAGGTCTCAGTTTAATTTCTTTAACCTGCATCTGCTTTTGCTTTTTCTTAGCCTCGGATTTTTTCTTATTCTGCTCAAATAAGTACTTACCATAATTCATAATACGGCAAACCGGTGGCTGTGCTTGTGGCGATACTTCAACTAAATCAAGATTTAACTCTTGCGCTTGATTTAAAGCGTCTCTAGTTGAGACCACCCCAACTTGTTGCCCTTCATTATCAATCAGACGAACTTCTTTCACTGAAATCTGATTATTAATGCGAGCTTTATTCTCTTCTTTAATAACTTAGTCCTCCAAGTTTTTTCTACCTTTATCCGCTATATGCTGTTGAACTAACTCAATAAAAGCTTCAACACTCATCATACCCAAGTCTTTACCATCACGTCTGCGAACGCTGATCATACCACTTTCAGCTTCTTTATCACCAGCAATAATAAAAAATGGAACTCTGGATAAAGTATGCTCCCGGATTTTAAACCCGATTTTCTCTTTTCTCAAGTCTAATTCTGCTCTAATTGACATTTTTTGCAATTTTTTATGAATTTTTTCCAAATATTCGTCAACTCGAGAGGTAATTCCCATCACAACGACTTGGGTTGGAGAAAGCCAAACCGGTAGCTTTCCTGCATAATGTTCAATTAAAACACCAATAAAGCGTTCTAAAGATCCAACAATTGCGCGATGAAGCATCGCAGGTGTCTTTCTTTCATTGTCATCATCAACAAATTCAGAACCTAGACGCATGGGCATTGAAAAATCTAACTGAATAGTACCACATTGCCAGCTTCGTCCAATGGCATCTTTTAAATGAAACTCAATTTTTGGTCCATAAAATGCACCTTCACCTGGTAGCTCTTCAAACTCAATACCTTTACTCTCTAAAGCTTGTGCTAATGCCTTCTCTGACTTATCCCATACTTCATCAGAACCAACACGATTATCAGGTCTTAGGGCAAGTTTAACATCAAAATCAGTAAAACCAAAATCACGATAAACTTCAAAGCATTGATCGACCATCATAGCAACTTCATCTTGAACCATATCTTCACGACAAAAGATATGACCGTCATCTTGTGTAAAACTTCTTACTCTTAGTAAGCCATGTAAAGCACCAGATGCTTCATTTCGATGCACTATACCAAATTCAGCCATCCTAATTGGTAAATCACGGTAACTTCTTAGATGATTATTATAGACTTGCACACAAGTTGGGCAATTCATCGGACGAATTGCATAATCACGACTTTCTGAAGCTGTCATAAACATATTTTCAGCATATTTTGCCTGATGGCCTGACTTTTCCCACATTGAAATATCTGCAATTAACGGTGTTCTAATTTCATCACAACCATATTTATAATTAGAAGCACGCATATAATCTTCAACAACACGCCAAATTTGCGTACCCTTAGGATGCCAAAATGCTATACCTGGTGACTCTTCTTGAAAGTGATATAAATCAAGCGCTTTACCAATTTTACGATGATCACGCTTTTCAGCTTCTTCTAGCATATAAAGATAAGCTTTTAAGTCTTTTTTATCCGCCCAACAAGTACCATAGATACGCTGTAGCATTTCATTATTTGAATCACCACGCCAATAGGCGCCTGCAACACGCATTAATTTAAATACTTTTAAATGCGATAAATTAGGTACATGAGGTCCACGACATAAATCCGTAAAATCATCCTGTGTATAAAGACTTAATACTTCATCTTGCGGTATATCACGAATAATATCTGCTTTATAATACTCACCAATGGATTCAAAATATTCAATTGCCTCATCTCTTGGCATCTCTGAACGCACCACTTTATACCCTTTAGCAGCAATTTCTTTCATTTTCTTTTCAATGGCTTCTAAATCTTCTGGTGTAAATGGGCGTTTATAAGAAAAATCATAATAAAAACCATTTTCAATTACAGGACCAATCGTCACTTGCGCTTCTGGAAATAATTTTTTAACTGCCTGAGCCAATAAATGCGCACAGGAATGGCGAAGGATTTCTAATCCCTCTTTATCTTTAGCTGTAATTATTTTTAAGCTTGCATCAGATGCAATATCAAAGCTAGCATCCACCAAATTCCCATCGACAACACCTGCAAGCGTTGCTTTGGCTAGGCCTGGGCCAATGGATTCAGCCACATCTAACACACTTACTTTATCTTCAAACTCTCTGATACTACCATCAGGCAAAGTTACTTTTACCATCATATCACTCTTTAATTTGTCTTCTTTTACTTCTTGCTTAAGCATAATTACATTCTCTAAATTAAAACTTACTTACTTTAATTAGGATACGGTAACACTTAGTTTGATCTTAGCAAACTTGCGCTTACCTACCTGATAAACTGCTTCAGAATCTGTATCTAAAATCATTTTTGTATCAGAAACTTTATGACCATCAATTTTCACAGCACCTTGTTTAATCATACGAATCGCATCTGAAGTACTACTAACTAACTGCGCATCTTTTAGCAAATTTGCAATTGCAATTCCTTCAGATGTAATATCAAAGCTATATTCTGGCATTTCATCTGGTATTTGATTTTTCTGAAAACGATTAATAAAGTTTGCTTCAGCTTGATCAGCATCTGTTTGACTATGAAAGCGTGTAATAATCTCTTTTGCTAACAAAATTTTAATATCGCGCGGATTACGACCATTTATCGCCTCTTGTTTTAGATTTTCAATTTCATCAATTGATTTTGCACTTAATAACTCAAAGTAACGCCACATTAATTCATCTGAAATAGACATTAATTTACCAAAAATGTCATCTGGTGCTTCAGCAATACCGACATAATTACCTAATGATTTAGACATCTTTTTAACACCATCTAAACCTTCTAATAGCGGCATAGTAATTACTACTTGCGGTCTTTGACCCGCATCTTTTTGCAATTCACGTCCCATTAATAAATTAAATTTCTGATCAGTTCCACCAAGTTCTATATCTGCTTTCATTGCAACTGAGTCATAACCTTGGACAAGTGGGTATAAGAACTCATGAATGGCAATTGATTGACCACCTTGGTAACGCTTTTTAAAATCATCCCGCTCAAGCATACGAGCAACTGTTTCTTTGGCAGCTAATTTAATCATACCAGCAGCACTCATTTTACCAAACCACTCTGAGTTGCGTCTAATCACTGTTTTATCTTTATCTAAAATCTTAAAGCATTGTGCTTGATATGTTTTGGCATTCTCTTGAATCGTTGCCTCATCCAATGGTTTACGTGTGACATTTTTTCCTGTTGGATCACCAATCTGTGCTGTAAAATCACCAATTAAAAAGTGAATTTCATGACCTAAATCTTGTAGCTGACGCAATTTTGTTATTGCCACTGTATGCCCTAAATGCAAATCAGGTGCTGTCGGATCAAAACCCATTTTGACAATTAAAGGCTTAGCTTCTTTTAATTTAGTAACTAAATCTTCTTCTAATAAAATTTCATCAGTTCCACGTTTAATAATCGCCAACGCTTCATCAATACTCTTTGATGACATTTATCACTCCAAATGAACTTAACTTATCAATTCAAATATACTTAAACCATCTATTATACCGATGATTCTCATAACAGCCAGTATTTCGTTTTAAATTATTCTAATTTAAGACTCTGTTGATACTCTTTTTGTTTAGAAGTAAAAGCTTGAAACATTAGATCATATGGATTATGCGATAACTTATTTTCTAAAAACATCTTACCAACAGCATTTTCTAATGTAACACCTTTATTAATAGCAGTGTTAATCAATGCTAAGTCATCTGTATTAATATGATTTAATAATTGACTATCTCTTTTGGATATTTCGAATATCGCTAAAATCATATTAAGGTTAAGTAGTTTAGCTTGATGTAGTTGATTTATTGTTGCCGTTATTCTAAACACATCAAAAGTTGTTAAATGTGGTAAACTAGGTACATTTTCTTCACTAAACAATTTATTCTCAATCAATGCATTTCTTAGTAGTGATCTTGCTGCAAAATGTACATCTTCTAATGAAGGTTGTTGGATACCAACTGCACCTGAAGTTTTAGGACTACAGATTCGACTAAAACAGGCTGATAATACTTGAGTAGATGCTTGATCATGCTGAATAGTCAAACCTGAATTTCTTAAATTTTGCTCACACAATAAAAGATTTCTTACAGCAAGGCTAGCTCTATCTTGTGGGTTTTCAGCACAATAACCATTAACATACATATTCATTAACTCTGTTGGCTGCCCTACAGTTAAAAGCGGATCATTAATTTCCTGCATTCTTTCTTTTAGATCTGTGCTTAACTCCATAGCCCCTTCACCCAATATAATAAATTGGGCTTTCAATACCATTGGCATATTTTCCACTTTTTCACCTACAGGTATTTTTTGCTGATATTCGCCCTGCCACTGCAATAATGAAAAGTCATCTTCCTGATCATAAAACAATTTAGCATCTAAATACCACTTTTTTGCAGCTGAACCTTCTAGTAATGGCATCTCTAGCTCCCTTTATTTAAATTTATTAAAATAAAAAAGAGCCTATCTCAGTTATAATATATTGTAAATATTTTAATTGTTACATTTATTTGTGATTATTATTTTCAAGCCAATGATCAAACTGATTTTTTAATTGAGTCTCATTTTTCAAAAATAAAGCAACTTTTGATACTGGGTCATATTGATATTGCGTAACTGCACATAAGCCGTGATTTAAACTCTGCTGATATTTTGCTTCAATTGAGTCAGTAAACATTACATCAGCCCAATGACGATTTAAATAAACAAAAGGCAAATGATTGTTTGGTACAAGCACAATGGTTGCTTTATGAAGGTTTTTTAGAGCAAAAGCTTCATTTGTGCCACCACGATTTTCAACCACTTTAACAAAAAACTGATCGATTGAACTTAAACTGTTATATTTCTTTTTATCTTTACAGCGAATCAAAGCCATTTTACCTGATGTTTCTAGTGCTTTAGATGTTAAAAACTGTTTTTCTCTTGCTGGCGTTAATGAAATACCACCAATGGCCATTTGAAATTTTCCTTGTGCTAAATCCTTTGATAACGTTGGCCAAGTTGTTTTAATCCATTGAACTTTGTAATCATTTGCTTTAGCAAATGCTTTAATCAACTGAATATCCGTACCACTAAAACGTTTTGTTTTAACATCATACCAAGTGAGTGGCTTATAATCTCCAGCTGTACCAACTTTCAAAACTTTCTCAGCCGCAAAGCTTGTATTTAACAATAAAAGTGATAAAACCACGCCTTTAAGTATATTAATTTTCATCAGCAAATAACCATAAGTTGTATTAAGATGTTTGATTATAGTTCTAAAAAATATAATTTAAATTTAATTTACAGCAAATCAAACTTAAATGCTTCACCAAAATTTTCATGAAATATAATCTCATCTAATGGTTTTCTTTCTCTAGGCTTATGATCACGTTCTTTTAAGACATCGGCTGCTTTATCAAAGTGTTCATCAGAATCACATACATGACCAATAGCTAAAGCTGTGTAAGCTTCAGCATCATCAGGTAAATTAAATGTTTCTTTCACCTTCTGTGGAATAATTCCAATCATTTGATGAACAAACAGACCTTGCTTTAATGCTTCTAATGTCAAACTCATTGATGCTGCACCCAAATCATGTAATGCAGCTCGATTAGGTTTTCCAGTTTGAGATAGATTTTTCATAATAACACCAAGTGCTAGTACGTAAGCATTACCTGCCCAAGTTTGATTATTTTCAACTAAACAAGTAAATATCTTTTCATAAATATCAGGCTGCTCTTTTGTTGCAATAATATAACGCCATGGTTGATCATTATAAGATGAAGGCGCCCATCTAGCCGCCTCAAATAATACTTTCAAAGTCTCATTAGAGATTTTTTCATCAGAAAATACATAAGGGCTCCAACGTTTTTCTAATAAATGATGAATAGGGGCATCTGCATGTGCTTTCTTAATTTGGTGATCCATCGTCATACTCCCTTAACTTAAATAGCTTTCATATAAATTGCACATAGATTCATCAAAACATACAAAATAAACGGTTTCAACTGAATCTAGTGTATTAATCACTTCTTTAACCGAATCTATTGCAATTTTAACAGCTTCATCCTTTGGATAGCCATAGACACCACAGCTAATTGATGGAAATGCTATTGATTTAACACCACTTTGATCAGCTAGCATTAAAGATGATTGATAACAAGACTTTAATAATTGAGCTTCACTATTCTGTCCACCATGATAGACTGGCCCTACCGTATGAATAACATACTTTGAAGGTAGTCGATAAGCTTTGGTAAGTTTGGCTTGTCCTGTTTGACAGCCATTTAACTCCCTACATGCTTTAAGTAACTCTGGACCTGCAGCATGATGAATTGCGCCATCAACACCACCACCGCCTAATAAACTATTATTTGCAGCATTGACAATAGCATCAACTTCTAATTGAGTAATATCCGCTTGAATTACCTTTAAAATAGCCATCGATAAACTCCTTTTAAATAACTAATTAAATAACTAAATCATATTGCAGTTAAACCCTTTTATTATTTTAAAAAATCTAACATTGGTTTAAAAAACCATATCTTCGGCTTCCAAGGTAAACCGCCCTCTACAAAGCCAACATGGCCTCCTGAGTCTGTAAGTATCAATTTTGTAGAATCAGATAGTTCTTCATCTTCTGGTATTGTAAAATAAGGGACAAACGGATCATCTAAAGCATGAATAATTAAAGTATCTTGCTTAACTCGATGCAAGTCTGATCTTGTACTTGAAGCCCGATAATAACTTTCAGCATCTTTAAAACCATACATTTTAGCTGTAATATAATTATCAAAGTCCCGCAAATGCTTAATTGACTTTAAATATTTTAAATCTATTCCAATTAACCCCTGGCGTTTAACTTTATAAATTACCTTTTTCTTTAAACTTTTTAAAAAAACCTTATGATAAAATGGTGATAATTGATCAACTGATAGACCAAGATTAAATGGTGAAGAGATTATCACTGCCTTTTCAATACGCCAATCATCATATTTTTCAAGATAACGTAAAAGAACGTTGCCACCTAATGAATAGCCAATAACTTTAAATGGTTTTTTAAATCGCCAAATTAATGTATCTAAAATTGCTTTAAAGTCTTCAGTATCACCAGCATTATAACTTTTTTCTTTATTAGCATTCATTCGATAACTGCAGCTACGAAAATGCATCACAGCAACTTGATAACCAACATCAACCAAATAGTCAATACTCATCTGAATATAGTGAGAATTTACAGAGCCTTCTAAACCATGTAATAAAATAACAACTGGCTTATCTTTTTGGCCAATCCATGCAATATCGATAAAGTCACCATCTTCTAATGAAATAGCTTCCCAATGAATAGCCAATTTTGATTTATAACGAATAATACTGCCATATATTGACTGAAAATGTGGATTTTTCAGCCAATTAGGCGGACTAAATAATTGCTTTTTATTGTTACTTTTAGTTTCTGATTTATTCATGCTCTACATATTTCACAACCATAGCTAATGTTATTAAACTGACAACAGCCAACGCGCTAAACATTATACCTATTATTAAAGCATTATAGTGAGGTATAACTGCAACAATAAAGCTTGATAGACCACCAAGCGTTGTTTGTAACATGCCGTACATCGCTGCTGCAAAGCCAATAATATGACCAAATGGACTAAAGGCCTGCGCATAGGCGTTAGCATAAATAAAACCTGTACCAATGACATAAATAACAATCATTACAATAATGCTAAATACACTTAACCCACCTATTATATAAAACAATATTAGCATTAAGCCAGAAATTAGCATCATAATTACGCCAATTAGCATTGCCTGATTAATGCTAACTACTTTTAACAGACGACCATTTAAGTTAAAGCCAATTGCTTGTGCCGCTGCAATAAATAATGATAAAAGCCCGAATTGTGCTGCACTTAACCCATAGTTGGCTTGTAATAAAAATGGTGCAGCTGTTGCATAAACAATTAGACCAGAGAATGCAAAACCTGCCATACAGACACAAGAAATAAATGCTTTTGATCTAATTAACTCAAAGTAGCTTTTAAACCATTTAAGTGGTTTTTTAGCTTCTAAATTACGGTTATGATGTGTTTCAGGTAAATAACGTAGAACACAATATAAACCAATAACAACGGCTATCACAATAATAGCAAAATTAAATCTCCAGCCAGCATACTCTTGAACAAAACCGCCTAAAGTTGGCGCTAAGCCCATGCTTAATGAACTAGCTGTACCCATATAAGAACCCACTTTAGCCAGTGTTTTACCAGTAAATGCATCTCTAAAAATTGCACGCATCATTGCACTGCCTGCACCAAGCCCAAGCCCCTGTAATATTCGCCCAGCTAGTAACATTTCAATTGATGGAGCAAATGTACATAATAGGCTACCAAAAAATGCAATGACTAAACCAAAAATTAAAATACCACGACGACCATAAGCATCTGATAATGGACCATAAACTAACGGTGAAACAGCATAACCAATTAAATAAAGCGTTACCGTTAACTGGACTTCACCAACACTTGCAAATAAACTTTTCTGAATTGCTGGTAGTGATGGAATATGTAAATCGGTTGCACTAACCATTAAAACAATTAATGCAATAACAACAAAAATAATCGCACGATGCTGCGATTTATCTACAGAAGACATAATGTACCTCAATAATAAAAATTTTAAAATTCAATAAGTTACAAAGTAGTACGGTGCTACTTAACCATAGTATTTTTATACTAAATTATAACTAAAACAATAACACCAAATAATTCTTAAAAATCATTTGATTAACTTTTTATTGATTAACTCCGCTGAGGACTATCATCTTCTTTCCCCTATATTTTTTTGTTCTTATGCATAGGCTAAATAACCAGCCCAAAAATCATACTAAAATTTATAATTATTTTCAAGATATTTTTTATATTGCGAGTCTTTTGAAATCTGTTTATGCTTATATGCCAAATCTAGTTTAGTTAATGATTTTAGGATATTGAAAATGGATTGTTTAAGTAAATCAAATACACAATACTTAGTGATTGGCAATGGCCTAATGGCTAAACATTTTATTCATTATCTTAATATACTTAAACTACCTTACAAGCACTGGTATCGATCGTATCCAATCGAAAATTTAATTTTGCTATTAAAAGAGTCAACGCATATTCTTTTTTTAATTAAAGATGATGCCATTGAAAATTTTATTAAAACAAACTGTTTAAAGTACAAACAAAAAGATCAGTTATACCTTCACTTTTCAGGTTCACTAAGTTCCGAATATGCCTATACTACACACCCATTACAGACGTTTTCAAAGTCACTTTATACACCTGAGTGCTACCTAGATATACCATTTGCAATTGAATCGGAAGGTCCTAAATTCAGTCAATTATTACCCGGCATACCAAACCGCTATTTTAAGATAAAGCGTAAAGATAAAGCTTATTATCATGCACTTGGTGCTATTGCAAATAACTATACAACATTATTATGGCAAAAATATTTTAATACACTTAAAAGTCACTTTAACATTGATCCTATAGTGGCAATTCCACTTTTAGAACAAACATTAATCAACTTAAAAAATGACTATCAAAATGCATTAACTGGACCCATTGCTAGAAATGATATTAATACCATTAACTTTCACATTGATGCGCTTAATATCAATGATGATAATTTTCTTCAGATTTATAAAGCCTTTGTAGAAACCCATCTAAATCAACTGTCACAGGATAAACAAGAAAATGAACGTACTTGATTTTCTAAGCAAAAAACAAAATGCTGAAAAAATAACCGTTATTACCTGCTATGATGCAACAACAGCAGCAATTGCCAATCAAACTGATATTGATGTCTTATTGGTTGGTGATAGTGTTTCTATGGTGGTTCATGGACATCAAAATACAACGACAGCAACAATTGAAATGATGCAACTTCATACAAAAGCTGTCGCAACAGGTGCAAAAGATAAATTTATCGTCGCAGACTTACCTTTTATGTCATATCGTGGCATTTTAAAAGATACCATTTCCGCTGTTCAAACCTTGGTTCAATCCGGCGCACATGCTGTTAAACTTGAAGGCGCCCATGGTAATCTTGATATTATTAATCACATTGTTCATTCAGGTGTCCCTGTCATGGGACATATTGGCTTAACACCCCAACATGTCCATAATTTTGGTGGTTTTAGAGTTCAAGGAAAAGACGATAAAGCAAAGTCATGTTTAATTCAACAAGCGAAAGATTTAGAAAATGCTGGTTGTTTTGCAGTTGTACTTGAGTGTATGCCAGCTGATTTGGCAGCTGAAATCACATCTTTATTAAATATACCAACAATTGGTATTGGCGCAGGCAATCAAACTGATGGGCAAGTTTTAGTTTGGCATGACTTACTTGGGCTTACAGAAAATAGTCCTTTTAAATTTGTTAAAGAGTACTTAAATGGCTTTCAATTAATTCAAAATGCGCTAACTGAATATAACCTTGAGGTTAAAAATGGTGCATTTCCAAAAAAAGAACATAGTTTTAATTAAATAATAAGGGGTTGTTACTCATGGAAGTAATTAAAGAAATAGCAAATTGGCGAAACTTACGTAAAAATTTATCAACTACTGCAACTATTGGCTTTGTGCCAACGATGGGCTGCTTGCATACGGGTCATGCATCATTAATTCAACGATCAGTTGATGAAAATGACTTAACTATTTTAAGTATTTTTGTTAATCCAACACAGTTTAATGATTCAAATGACTTTAATAATTACCCATTAACGCCTGAAAAAGACCTCGAATTGGCTGAATCTCTAGGTGTAAATTATGTATTAATGCCTCAAAAAGAAGCACTCTACCCTGATAATTACTTAACTAAAATTATAACAGATCATCCACTATCAAAAACAATGGAAGGGGAATTTAGACCTGGACATTTTGATGGTGTATTAACTATTGTTATGAAGCTATTACTATTAGTTAAAGCAAATAATGCGTACTTTGGAGAAAAAGACTACCAACAATTTAAACTGATTGAATCAATGGCAGATGCCTTTTTTCTTGATACTAAAATTACTCCATGCCCTACAATTCGAGAAAAAAATTCAAACCTTGCTTTAAGCTCAAGAAATATTCGCCTAAACCCTCAAGAGAAACATCAAGCCGAACAATTTGCAATCATATTTAATCAATATCGAAATAATCCTAAATTAATTAGTCAAAAATTAAGCGAACTAGGTATTGATATTGAATATATCAAACAATATGAAAATCGACTTTTAAGCGCAGTTAATATTGGTGATGTGCGCTTGATTGATAATATAGAACTTTAAAATAAAAATAGAAGGACAAATTAAATTATGCTAATTAGCACACTTAAATCAAAAATATCTTATGCGACAGTTAGTCAAAAAGATCTTTATTATGTAGGAAGTATCACCATAGATGAAGATATTATGGATCAAGCATCAATCTCAATTAATGAAAAAGTATCTATTGTTAATTTAAATAACGGTGAGCGACTAGAAACGTATGTTATTGCAGGTGAACGTGGTAGTAAAATTATCGGTCTTAATGGCCCAGCTGCTAGAAAATGTGAAATTGGTGATGAAATTTTTATTCTATCTTATGCGATGATTAATCCAAATGAAGAAACTTTAGCACCCAAGTTGGTTGATTTGAAGCATAATTAATATCATTCAAATCGATCTCGATTAATAAAAGCAGTCATCACATGATCACGCCATTTGCCTCCTAATTTTAAATAACGCTTTGCATAACCTTCCTTTTCAAAGCCTAAACGTAATAATACACGTTCACTTGGTTTATTTTCAGGAATATAATTTGCCATGATTCGATTTAAATGAAATGCATCCATAACATAAGGAATCGTCACAGATAAAGCTGTATACATAATGTTTTTGCCATGAAAAGGCTCATCTAAAACATAACCTAAATAACAAGCTTTAAATGCACCATGAATCACATTGTTATAATTAACCCAGCCAATAACGACTTCTTTATTATCATCATCCTTATATGCAATGACAAAACTAGCTTTTTTTTGTTTTTCAAAATGATGAAGCGCCATCTCTACTTCAAAATGCCAATACTGTGGCGTATAAAAATGCTCACTACGTTCAGGTGTTAATTCATAAAAGGTTTTATCCGTACGTTTAAAAAAGTCCAATACGGCTAAAGGATCAGCTTGCTCTAATGAAGCAATATAAATCTCAGCATTGAATTGATAATAGAAAGGTTTCATTTTAGCTTAATCATAAAGTCATTAGGGTTAGGCTAAAATATAGATTTTTTGTTTATTTATGTCAATTTATTATTTATATCACTACATTATTGCACAATAATCATAACAACTTTTCTTTGTTGGTTCACTACTGGTAGAACTTGATTCAACTTCCAATAAATTTTGTTTTTCTTCAACTTCAAAAAACGGAGATATGGGCTTATCCTGTTGCACATCAAATTTGGATAACCTTTCACTAGGTATATATACCTTGACATTAGAGTCACTATAATCAGAGAAATTTCTTTTAACAATTTCTGCTTCACTTGTGCCATAACAAATGAATTGATCATCTTCGACACCAATAACTACTTCAGCATGCAAATTATCTCCATTAGACTGTGACGGTCTATCAATAACAATAGGTCCACCACTAGATTTTAATAATCTCATAACCTCTTCAGAGTTAAATTCAACTTTTTGTTGTATCATGCCCATTTTTTGATACACCTCAGCTTCTGATCCAAGAGGGATGCCTTTTTCTTCCATCCGAATAATCTCACTATCAGAATCCCTCTGCTCTGATAGTTGTGATAAATAATGCTTTCTTGCTTCAATAATATCATTGCCTGTAGCTATACAAGAAGCAAGCATCCAACAATTATTATATGGTGTCCATTCTTCAGCCTCGCCATTTGAATCATATTCTGCATTATCAGAATATCCATCAAACCTGTAAATTTGATCAATTGGTTCACCTTTTTTAGAAATTGTACCATTGATCATATATTGAAATTTTGGCATAGCAACCTCCTATGATTATTTAAAGTTAAATTTATAATTAAAAAATTGAATTAATTAAACAAGCTCTCTAGTAAGCTCACTTTTAGATTGACTATCATGACTCTGAAATAATGATATTGGCTCTGACCTTTTAGTTAAACCAAATCCTTCGTTTACTGCTTGAGTTACTTTTTTATAAACCAATGCAATCTCATTATAAGTAGATGACTTATTGATGCCTTTAGCAAAACCTTCAATTTGGGCTTTTGCTATTGAATCAAAATGTGTACTAGGTAACCGTTTTGCTAAACTTTCAATATCTGATTTAATTCGAGTTTTTAAAGATGATATACTCTTAACAGTCCTTTTTTGAACTTCTTTAATTTTTTTGGATGTTTTTAACATACCATCCCCAGAACTTTTACCATGAACTATTCCATCAATTCCTAAAGCCATTAAAGAAACCTTAAAATCATGCTCGAGATCTGATACTACACCAGAAGATTCAGGCACACTTGTCTTTGAGCTTGCTTGTTTTAATGCTATTTTACATTTATCAAGCTTTTGTATTTGCCTCTCTAAACTATCTAAATGGTTTTTTAAGATTTTTAATTTACCATTAACACTACTAGGTAAACCTTTACTTTTTATTCCATCATCTACGCCTAGATTATAATCATCTAAAGAAACTTTCACTGGCGTTTTATCCGTTAATTCTCCATTAATTTTAATAGTTGGCAATGCATTTCCTGATATTGGTTTAAATATCTCTGGGTCATTTGCATGTTTTTCAATCGCACGCTTACATGCTATCTCAGATCTATCTACATGACTAGAACGTCCTCGTGAGTTCTGTAATGATGCCATAATTTGATTTAAATCTGCTAAAGTCATCTTCTTTTTGTAAGTAACCCTTAAGTCACCACCATGAAGCGATACTTCAAATAAGCTTTTTAATCCTCCAAATCTCTGTTTTACTTTTGATATCTTTCTATCTGCTGAGTTTTTATAATAGTCTGATGCCGCACTAAGAATTATAGATTTTACGAATTTATCAATTTGTGAATCTAATGCCTTAGCTCTTGCCCACTCTTTCATCTGATCTTGTAAATTTTTATATTCATCTTTACCTTCAAATTTACTTTGTAAACTTGCAGGCCAACCAACTTTTGGTGGTTCTTTACCAATAAGAAGCTGAGAAACTAAACGATTAGCTTTTTCTTTTATTTCATGAGATGTCATAGTTGAGCTATATTTATGCTGCAAATGATTTGTAATCAATTGATTTAACTCTTTATTACCAGATATTTTATCAGAATCAAATTTTTCTAAAAATTTATCTTTTACTTTTTGATAAACTTTATGATCTTTACTTATATTATGAAAGGCATGCTTATCATCAAACAATAGTAAGAATTCATTGATATATTCAATAAACTCATCTGGTCTAAAGCCTTCTTTATTCCATGTGAATTCTAAATCCCCAAGATCCTTTGTTTTAAGAAATTTTTCAATACTATCCTTATTAATTAAATTTCTCTTTGTAACAGGTAAATCTGTAATTAATTCTAAAAAGTAACGACATGCTTTTTTATCTTTAAGTAATAAATCAACTGCAGTCTCTAAAATAACCGACTGTATCATAAGCTGCATCGCAATTTTCACATCCGACAAATTACTATTTAGAGCTTTTAAATCACTAACTTCTGGTTTTAATGTTCTATATCTAGATTGCACTGCAGATAGTATTCTAAGCAACTCAGTTGGTTTTAAGACATCAACTACTTGATCAATTTTATCTGAATGACTCTCAGTTAAAAGATACACAAAAGCATCTATAGTATTGTTTCTATTTTTAGTAATTGACTTTAACCGTTTTACATCTTGATTTAGATCTTTAGATTTTATGCTCGAAGTCATTACTTTTAATACACCTTCATCACCAAGATCTAATTCAGTATTCGCTTTCATTTCCCTAGCAAATGCTTTTAGATCAACTTTTGCAAAACCATTTCTGACTTTTCTAATGACATCTAACTGTGATTTAGGAATATTCTTATCTAATTTCAGATTATCTATATCTGTGTCTGTTAATAGGCTTTGAAATGCAACTTGAAAACATTGCATATCCGGTTTTAATTTAGTTGTATAACTAAATTTTGCCATACCAGCATTATCTTTAGAAATACTAAGACCAATGACATCAAAAATTTTTGCAGCTGTTGCCGATTTTTTAATCTTTTTTCTTCCCGGCATCCATGAAGTATTTTCACGATAATGATTAAATAACCGCCACTTATAGTCATTACTACTACTTTTACTATATTTGCTTTCACTCCATCGGTTTAGTGTGTCAAAAATTCTTCTTTTATCATCTAAACTTCCGACATTATCTATATGATTAGTTACCCACTCTAGTGCATTTTTTCTGATAGTAGCTGTTGATTCTTTACTATTACTTAACCTAGAAATATAATCATCAAATAAATTAATAAATTGATCTGCAGACATATAGGTATATTTGACTCTATCACTATTTGAAAAAACACTACCTTTGATTGCGAAACTGTTTTGATCTATCTCATCAACAGTTATGCCTGTACCTGCACCATCTTTTGGTAAAGTACAAAGCGCGCCTAACTCAATATCTTCAAAATGAACTTTTGATAGTACACTAGATGACATATCACACCATGATGCAACTTCTGTAAACCCTAAAAATTTACTATCCTTAAAAGACGCGTCAATTTTAACTCCAAGACTATCTTTATCACCAAATTGACAATTTTGGAATGAACAACCTAAAAATTCAGATTTTGTAATATCAGTTTTAAACTGAATACCATTATTAAAAGTACACTTTCTAAATGAAAGTTGACTTAATTCACTATCTTTACCTGTAAATTCACAACCTTCAAAAATACATCCCTCAAAAGTGGCTTTATTTATCTTACAATCTTTAAATGTAACATTTCTAAATTCAGTATGATCAAATATTGTTGTTTCATCGATAATATAGTTACTTAAATCTATATTACATATCGTAGCATAAGATAAATCTAGACCTCTTAAATCTTTAGGTAATACTCCATCTTTATATCCATCTATTATATGACCAGCTAAAGAAAAATGCTTTTTCCTACTTAACATATCTCGATCTAATGTTAATCCGCTTAAATTATTTGCAGATCTAGATAGTTTTGTATACTCATTAACCTGACAGCCTTTAAAATCTGCATTAGTTAAAATACAATTATTAAACTCAAAATTTCTCAAATCCTTCGGCATTTTAGCATATCGAAACGATATACCATGGACTCTGCCTGCAAATATTGCTTTACTAAAATCGCTATCATCCATGTCAAATGGAAATTTTGTAGATGTAAACTCTTCACCAATGGCTGAATCCACATCAGTAATTTTTAATTCTTCAGTATCTTCAAGCTCAGAAATCTCATCAACTTCTTGGATTAATTTCTGCTCAATTAAACTTAAATACTTAATTAAATTATTCTGTATTGATACTTTGCTATCATCTAAAATTGGGTAAAATGAAAAATGCTCAGACCATGCTTCTTTATATTGCTCCCACTTAACTTCTTTTGTTTTAATATCTAACAAAACATCTGAAATTTTATCTTTATCTCGGTTAATTGCTTTTTTAAATTCAGTTAACTTATGTTCAATTTCTGCTCTTGAAACAACACCTAATATGGCACCATCATAATTAGCTTGGCTATAATCATATGAAAAGTCACTAGTCTCATTTACTTTAGTTAAATTAGCGGCTCTAAGATCAATACCCTCAAAATCTAACTGATCAATATTTATACCTAATATAGTATTTTTATCTACATTCACAGCTAGCCAAAATACTAATTGAGAGATTTCTTTTCTTGTCTGATTTATTTCAGCTGTTAGTATATTTGTTGCACCTTTCAAATTAGAAAAGTGCTTATAAAAATCACCTACTGAAGCTTTACTATTGTCTAATTCTCGTTTACATATTTCAAATTGATCATTCATCCTTTTTGATAAAATCTCTAACTGATCATGATGTTTTTGTAATCTTTTACTAATTTCTCCAAATATTAACTGTTGATCTAATGGTAATTGCTTAGTATCAAACTTCCCTAACTTTAATAACTCTTTCTTATAAGACTCAACTTCTTGATCAATTACTTTTTTAGCTGAAGTTATTTCATCCTTAAAAGACTCTTTTGACTCAATATCTAACTGTTGTCTTTTCTTTTCTATATCCTTTTCAATATCTGTCATCTTTTCACTAAGATAATCTTTAGGCTTTGATTCAATTTGATTGACAATTTTTTTAGCCGATAATTCCGTTTCTTTAAACTCTTCAGTAACTTTTCTTAATTCATTTGACTGTTCTTGAAATAAATGAATATTTTCTTCTAACGTTTTATTGCCTGCTACAGAAGTAATTTGCTTTAATACTGTCTCTTGCTTTCGCTGTATCTCTAATAATTTTTGAGTCTCTATTTTTACTTTATCACGTGAAACATCTATCTTTTCTTGTTGATGCTTCTTTTTTAAACGGTCATCTAAAAAGTGTTGTGAAAATTGATTAAGGTTTTCCAATGATCGTACTTTATGAGTAGCACCAACTTTTTGAACCAATGAATCACTATTACAATCTATTTTCTCAAGTTTTAATCTTAAAGTATCAACTGACTTAAAATCACCTTTCTCAATCCCTAAGACTGCTAAAGATTCTAGTAATAGTCGTCGACTATCAGATTTAAAGAAAAAATTTTCAGCACTTTTTATATCTGAATATGTACCATGAAGTGCTTCAGCAAGCCCTTGATATGATAAGCGTTCAAGATCAGTTCCATCACCAAATTTACTACCAAATTGTGAAAATTGTTTAAACTTGGAAGTTACAGTAGATAACATTTCTGTATAGTTTATTTTGCTATCTGACTTTTTCTCTTCCTCATGCCGTAAATGAGTTTGATAGTTATCTTTAGCACTTTTTACGGCCATATCAAGCAATTTCCAACGCTTAACTAAATCTAATTTACCTGAGTTTAAGTCTTGTAAAGAGTCAAAAGCTTTAATATCTATTTCTAACTGCTCTGTTTCTTTATCCAGAATTTTCTTTTGTGCTAAATACTCATTTGCTACCCTAAACAATGGTTTAAGTTTACCACTAAGTCCAGTTGAATCTTTTTGTATCGCCTGTTCAATTGTTTCTTGCCAACTAGATAACTTTTCTAACTGTTTAATTAAATCATCTGATAAGATAATGCTAGATGTTTCTTCAGGTACTTGAATATTTTCACATATTTCAGCTGTTATCTTCTCTATTTGCTCTTCTATTGAGTGTCTTTGTTTATCTAAATTTTTTAGATGACTTTGCAATTTTGCCAACTCTAAATCACCAGATTTTAATGTTAGCTTATCCGTATCTTCAATTTCAGGTTTGATGCTTATTAAATGTAAATTTTTATGTTGTTCACTTAAAGATTCAATCTCTGATTCTAATTGACTAATTTTTTCCCTTCTTTGAGCTACTTTTTGAGCTCTTAATTCTGTCTCACTTAACTTTGGAGATGATTCATGAAGACCTATACTCACAATAGGATCATCACTCTCTACATTTAAATCTTCACTTGTATTATTTTTTGATTTATATTTAGACTCCAACTCACTAAAATATTTACTACTAACACCATATTTTAGCATTCTCTCTATATCACCGCTAAAATAACGTCGATACACCAAACTATCTCTTATTCTTGCATCAGCATCATGACGAGAAACACTATCATCTGGTTCAGTTGATAAATATGGACTTAGATAACCTGGATTTGCTTGAGTTTGTCTAATTTGTCCCATCAAACTTTGGCTAACTACAACTTCACGATCTTCTGGCAAAACACCATCCAAAGCCAATGATAAAAGATACTCATGAACGTAGCGAGATCGATTTTGATTTAATACTTGAGGATCATTAGAAAGGCCAATTGCAACTTGATTTAATCCTAGCTGATCTAAATTTTCAGGATGATCTTCATTTAAAATTGCCTCAACTAAAGCAATCGTATAATCACCACAACGAAACCCATCTTGTTGCACCTGATGCGTCACTGATAGAATATTTGTAAATCCTAATTCTTGTAACTCTAACCTCCTTTTAGCTGAGATTTCAGTACCCATTGGATCTACAAAAATAGCTTTTTTTGGATTTTCACCAGGAAATAGAATAAGTGCCTCATTATGTGCCGCACTTGTATTAATTGGAATAACAAACTGATCATACTGATTCCAGTCTTTACCGTTAACAATCCCTGTTGTACGCCATCCAATTACTCTCCCATCTGTATCTAAAGTTGGGTCAAACTCTCTTTTTCTCACTCCTAATGTTTCATTATGAGATAATAAAACCTTAGAAATACTTGCTGCATCATCTAATGAAGGCACAGCTACTGTTCGATCTGGTTGCCCTTGATTAACTCGATGTAACTTCGTATATAGAACCGTTTCCACAAATTTTGATGTTAACCAACTTCTTAAACCAACATATTCTTTCATAGCAAACCTCCTTTGATGTGCAACCTTTTAAAAACATGATTGAAATTAAATTATTTGGAGATCAAAAATAGACATACAACTTAATTATTAATCATGATATTTAGATAAAGATTACTAATTTACATCGCGGTCAAATACTGAAAAAAAGTAAGATAATTTATGTAGAATTACACTTAATGTTTGATTATGCAAATTGCATAAAATTTATTGTGATTGAAATAATAAGTTATATTTCAAATAGTTAAATAAAAAAGAAAAGCTTTAGGTGTTTTTACTCAATATCATAATATTTCATGAAATATATACTATTTATTAATAAAATCTCATAATTACATAAAGTAATGCAAGAACGACATGGATTAAATATTTATAGATCAAGTATATATTCAAATAATTCAAAGTTAATTATTACAAAAAAACTAGTTTGAAGCTTTAAATATATCTACCCACCGTTGTAATGTTGATTCATCAAAATTATTTTCATAACGTAATGTTTGTACTGATTTATCTTTAGATAGTAAATCACAATGATATAAAAATTCTTCTTTTGGTAATACAATAAAATTTTGCGTATCTGATACAGGCTTTGGTACCTCTACATGAAAAATTTTATTAATTAACTCTACAAAGTTTAATTGTTCTTGATGAAAAATATCTTTTAATTTATTAATTAAATCATATTTATACATATAAGCTGTGCGGATTTGAACATCCATAAGGCCTGTTATATCTTTTGCTTTAAGTTCAGGAAATTGTGCTAATAAAAATAATAACTGCATTTCATTTTTCGTTAATCGATCGTATTGGCAAGGCAGTGGCATAATCTCCTGATAACATGGATTAAATATTAACTGGTGATAACCATAATCAACATTATTTACAATTCCAACCATTTTGCCCTCTGACATAAATGGAGTGCGAACCAATGTAAAAACAACAAAATTATTAGCTGAAAATGCTACGCCAAAACGTGTAATGCTTGTTTCTTTTTTTTCAAATAATAAAAGAAAGTCATCAAACATGGTGCTATAACCTAGTGGAAATGCAAATTGGCGAGGTACTTCATTTGCTTTATCTGGTTTAAAAAATGTTCTACCTTCCTCAGTTAAATGCTGGCTAAAAAATAAATCAGAAAATAATACTTTTCCACGATAAGTAATTGCATCAAACCGTCTAGCAGGTTGGTTTCCCATAGTTTTCCCTAAACTTAATTATCTAATATAAAAACTTATAACATAGTTTTATTTTAGTTTCAAAATGTCAATTTTTTACCTCTATAACAAAATTTAATTAAAACTTTAATTCTTAACTTGCATACTAAACCATCCATATCTAAATTTTAAATAATAGGATGCTTTAACTTTAAGGTAAGTCACATGGATTATAAATCACGCTTAAATGAACAAATATTAGCAAGAGAAAACGCAATAAAAAATATTAAAAACAAGTCATTTGATACCATTGCAACACATGGGGTCTATGATCTAAATGAAGCACTACTTAATCAAGGATCTATTATTGAGCCGATTTATATGACAACAGCACAAGGTTTCTCAAATGCAGATGAACTAGAAGCAGCACTTGCTTATGAAATTCCAAGCTGGAGTTATACCAGAATACATAACCCAACATTATATTATCTTGAATCAACGCTAGCATTATTAGAGTCGTATCAATGCAATGTAAATGCAAGTGCTTGTGTTACAAGTTCTGGTATGTCAGCAATTACCACTGTTGCTGAAAATCTATTAGCTAACACCCCCAAAGCAAACTTTATTTCATCGACTCAAATTTATGGTGGCACCTATCAACAATTTTCACAGCGCCAAAGTGAAAAGCTTCGTCAAGTTCGATGGGTAAAACCCGATGCGCCGCTAGAACAGTGGAAAGATCAGATTGATAATAATACACGATTTATTTACATTGAAGTTCCATCAAACCCAAATTTAAGCATTTGTGATATTGAATCTATTGCAAATCTTGCACATGAGCATGATATCCCACTTGTTATTGATAGTACTTTAGCAACACCTGCACTTTTACGCCCTTTTGCATTTGGTGCTGATATTGTGGTTCATTCACTTTCTAAGATAATCTCTGCTTCTGGTATGGTCATTGGTGGTGCTATTATTGCCAAAGAAAATATCAACGCACATTATCTCACTGATGAAATAAAAAATGACTTCTGTCAATATTTAAAATTATTACCCAATCGTGATAATGGCGCTTGCTTATCCCCTATGCAAGCATTCCTTACACTTTCAGAACTAAGAACACTACGAATGCGTGTTGATCAGTTTTCACAAAATGCTTTAAAAGTAGCAAAGTATTTAAATAATCACCCTAATGTTGAATCTGTTATGTACCCTGGCCTTGATAATTTCCAACAACTAGAATTAGCAAATAAGTATTTTTCATTAGTTGATTCAGAATCCTTATCATCAAACCAAACACCAATCAAACGATATGGCCACTTATTATCCTTTGCGGTCAAAGGTGATGTTATAAATGCAAAACAAGTATTAAGTGAACTAAAGCTTATCTTTTGTGCAACTGATTTAGGAAGAATTAAAACCGTTGCAACAATTCCAGCTATCTCAACACACCAACAACAAGGTGAACAAGCAAGAGAAACTGCAGATATTAAAAATAATTTGATTCGCTTAAGTGTGGGGGCAGAAAATCCTGATGATATTATTGATGATTTAGATCAAGCATTAAAATATCTAAATAAAGTAAAATTATCTTTTGCAAGCTAAATATCATTCCTGTTAGAATTCATACAAATATATTCTAAATCAAGGAGTTTGATCAATGCTTTATCTAATAGATATTACTTTTACAAAATCATTAGATGAAATTAACCTTATACTTAATGAGCATAGGGCTTATTTGCGATCATTTTTATCTGATAATGGTTTGTTGCTAGCAGCTGGCCCGAAAACACCAAGAACAGGTGGCATACTGATTGCTAAAGGAGATAGAGCTGAAATTGATGCATTTATTCAAAACGACCCATATAATCTTCATGGGCTTGCTGATTATAAAGTTACTGCATTTGATCCTATAACTCGCCAAGAATTTCTATCACAATGGTATATATAAGCTTGAAAATACATCGATTTTCATCTAAACCTTAATTAGTTAATAACCATAAAGTTTAAAGATTCATATGCTTAAAGAAAAAATATTAAATGCTTCAGATAGTGTACCTGCAGCTTATGAATTTATCAGTGAACAACAGTCCTTAAGTTTAAGTGGTAGTTGGAACTGGCAAAATTTTGATGAACATTTACTAGAGCAAATTCTAAAGGCAATTTTAAAAAATGGCCAAACTAAGACAATTACAATTAATGCTTTAGCAATTAATAAATTTGATACTATCGGTGCAACATTTTTAAAATTATTACTTGATCAGCTACAAAAAGCAAATATCCAAGTCTCTACATTAAAATTAAAGCAGACACATAAAGATCTATATGATCTAGTCAAAGAAAAAGTAACCATTAGCCCTCCTGAAAAAGTAAAACGTATTAATCCAAAAGCAACTGCATATTATATTGGTCAACAAACTTTCCAAACGGCCAAAGATATTTTAAATTTACTAGCATTTTTAGGTGCAATTGCCTTAAGTACGTTTCAATGGGTTAAAATCCCATTTAAAACTAGAATACAGTTAATTTGTGAAATTGTAATTAACGATGGCTATAAAGCTATTGGTATTGTTTGTTTGCTTTCTTTTTTAATTGGTATTGTTTTAACCTATCAAATGGGTGTACAACTTGTAACCTATGGCGCTAATATTTTTGTTGTTAACCTATTGGGTTTATCTATTTTTCGTGAATTTGCGCCACTAATTACCGCTATTATTGTCGCTGGACGCTCTGGCAGTGCATTTGCAGCACATATAGGTACAATGAAAGTACAAGAAGAAATAGATGCACTACAAACAATGGGTATATCCCCTTTTAAACGGCTTGTTTCTCCAAGAATTATTGGTTTAATTATTGCATTAACCTTATTAACTGTACTTGCTGATATTAGTAGTATTATTGGTGGTATGATTATGTCAAAAGCCTACTTACAAATTAGCTTTACAGAATTTTTAACTCGCTTCCAAGAAGTCATTGCTGCAAAAAACTATATTCTTGGTTTAATTAAAGCACCTGTTTTTGCACTTTTAATTGCTATTGTTGGTTGTTATCGTGGCTTTTGTGTTCAGGGTAGTGCAGCAAGCATTGGTCAAGAAACAACAAGATCTGTCGTATTATCAATTTTTTTAATCATTGTTGCTGATGCTGCATTCTCAATCCTATATAGTACATTGAGGATTTAATAATGACTATACTAGCTCACTCTCATCAACAACCAATTATAAAAGTTAATAACCTTGGTACGCGTTTTAATACACATTGGGTACATCAAGGGCTTAATTTAGAAATACTGCCTAATCGAATTATTGCCATCATTGGTGATAGTGGTGCTGGAAAAACGACTTTAATGCGCCAGATTTTAATGCTTGAAGATATTGCAGAAGGTAGTATCTTTTTGATGGGTGAATGCGTAACTGATGTTGCTCCTGGAAGTAAAGAATCAAAGCTTATGGCAAGCAAAATGGGCATGATGTTTCAAAAAGGTGCGCTATTTTCTTCTTTAACTGTACTTGAAAATATTATATACCCACTGCAAGAATACACTGATTTTAGCTATCCTACTTTAGAAGAAATTGCTAAAGTTAAACTAAACTTAGTTGGTCTACCTAAAAGTGCTTTTAACCTTTTCCCTGCTGATTTAAGTGGTGGTATGATAAAAAGAACAGCACTTGCTCGTGCTATTTCACTTGATCCAGAAGTTATTTTTTTAGATGAACCATCTGCTGGATTAGATCCTAATAGTGCACATGAATTAGATATCCTAATCAAAGAATTACAGGAATCATTATCTCTAACAGTTATTATGGTTACACATGATTTAGATACACTATGGCATATTGTTGATGAAGTTGTTTATTTGGGAAATCGTAAAGTATTATTGCATGACACATTGAAAAATGCAGCTAATAATAAAGAATATGAAGCACTCTATAATTACTTTAATGGTCCTCGAGGACATAAAGTTAAAGCAATTCATCAAACAAATCTATCTGCAAGTATAAGGAATACATCTGATGAGAAATAGAAAGCAATTTATTACACTCGGAATTTTTGTCATTCTAACTACTGCAGCAATGATCATAATAGCCCTTTGGCTTACTGTAGGTATTTCAAAAAATACCTATTATACCTATGTTAGTGTATTTCATGAGCCAGTTGATGGCTTAAGTATCAATTCAAATGTTTTATATAATGGTGTTAATGTTGGTAAAGTTCAATCCATTGAACTTGATCAAACCAACCCTGGTAATATTTATGTTAATCTATCTATTGTATCTGGAACACCTGTTACTAAACACACTTATGCCACCATACAACCACAGGGCATTACTGGGCTATCTTATATTAGCCTTCAAACGCCAAAAGCAGAATTAAACAAAAAAATAGAATTACTAACACCAAAACGAAAACCACCTTATCCTGTTATCCAGACTAAATTATCCTTTTTTAGCAGCCTTACTGATAAATTCCAGGAGCTATCTGAAGGGCTTGATAATATTTTTGATAAAGTAAACAATATACTTAACAAACAAAATACCCAGCATATTAGTAATATTTTGCAAAATACTGCTGCAATTTCAGAAAACCTTAAACAATCAAGTAAGGAAACAACAAAGCTGATTAAATCTGCAAATAATATTACAACTTCTTTTAGCAAAAACAGTCAAAAAATTGACAACATCATTAATAATGTTAACGCAACCACAAAACAACTTGATCTAATTTCAAATCAAATATTATCATTAACAACAACTGTTGAACAACAAACACTACCTAATATCAATAATGTATTGATCCCACAATTAAGTAATACTTTAAATAGTTTTGATACAGTTTCAGATAATTTTAATCAATTGATTAATAAACTTAATCAAAATCCATCTATGCTTATAAAAGGACAAGTACCATCACAACCTGGCCCAGGAGAGTAATATGGCTTATGATACATCTAAAAAACCAATCAGATTATCCTTAAACATATTTACGGTAACTACTTTTTCAATTATGTTAACTGGTTGTGGTTTATTTGCTCCTGTTAAAGTACCTGAAACTAAAACCTATCAAGTTAATACCTCTAAACAGTTAGAGATAACAAAAAATACCTCTCCCAAAAAAGGTGTTATTCGAATTGATAAAATGCAAAGTGCTTCACCTTACAACAATACCAATATGTACTATACAATGGATAATAATCAAATTAAGCCTTATGCTTATAGTCGCTGGGTTACACCCCCAAGTAATATGTTAAGCAATATATTATTGGAACAAATTGATAGTGCTGATTTATACCAAGCAACCGTATCACCCTTATTTTTAGGACAAGTAAATTACCGATTAAGTACCATACTTTTAGAATTTAACCAACATATGGAAAAAAACTATAGTTATACCTCGATGAAAGTATTAGCTCAACTAGCAAATAATCAATCAGGCACTGTATTAAAACAACATTTGTTTAATATTAAAGCTAACTCTCAATCAACGCCTTTAGGTATGGTTACAGCAATGAATCAATCAACCGATATATTAGTAGAACAAATGATTGCCTGGTTAAATAATAAGCCAATCCCAAAAGCCCAAATACCAATTCCTGTTGCTAAAAAAGCTCAACCATTAGCTACAGCAACAAAGCACACGCCAGATAAGAAGCCAACCATAACACCTGTAAAACAAGCTGATACCCACTTACCTAATTCACAAGGTAATTTTTATCAATTATATTAAACCTAATTATTAACATGGAAGTTAACAATGAATGCAATTGGAGTTTTCTCATTAGAATGTTTAATTTTAGCATGCATGCTGTTTTATCTAAGTTTAAGAGTTATTAAGTATCGTCAAAGAGATAAAATAGCAACGGGTGCAAAAACAATAGCACTTGAAAAAGCAATACGAGCACAAGGTAATTTTACAGAGTATGTACCAATTACATTAATTATTCACCTTGGCCTAGCTATAATCAAGGTTAATGCATATTTATTAGCACTATTTGCTATTTTATTAATTATTGGCAGAATATTTCATGCTTATAGCTTATTAAGCGCTGAACTACTAGAAAAGCCAACGCTCACCTATCGAAAGCTAGGTATGAAATTTACGTTTGCATCAACTATTTTTTCTGCTATTTGTTTTGTATTTTATGCTTTTTTTATCATGTGATTTTAACTATTTCTCAAAATTATCCACGGCTTGAATAATTTCATCTTTAGCTGCTTTTGCATTATCAAAACCATCAACTTTAACCCATTTACCAGCTTCTAAATCTTTATAATGCTCAAAGAAATGCTTAATCTGGTTTAATAATGTTTCAGGCATATCATCAATATCTTTAATATGTGCATAGCTCTTCCATAGTTTTTCAACAGGCACTGCAATAATTTTTGCATCAACACCAGATTCATCTGTCATCTTTAATACACCAACAGGTCTACAACGAATCATAGTTCCTGGACGCAAAGGTACTGGTGTATAAACTAGTACATCAGCTGGATCACCATCATCTGATAAAGTATTAGGTATGAATCCATAGTTGCATGGATATTGCATCGTTGCTGTCATAAAACGATCAACCACTAAAATATTTGCTTCTTTATCAAATTCATATTTAACAGGCTCATTAAAGGCTGGAATTTCAATAATCACATTAATATCATCTGGGATATTTTTTCCAGGTTGAATAGAACTAATCATTTTTTATCCTTAGTTACTTTTAATAAAATACTTTTCATGGTGCTATTCTCGCTAAATTCAAGCATAACTTCAACTTATAAATTCAGCTAGAACCCCTCATCAATCAAAATAGTTGTGATATAATGCCATCTAAAATGCTTAAAATAATAGTGATACTTTAATATGTTATTAATGATTTTATTCTATATTGTCATCGGTGCAATTACAGGGCTTGCCTCTGGTATGCTAGGTATTGGTGGTGGATTAATTATCGTTCCTGGGCTAACTTTTATTTTCCATTATGCAGATCTTTCACCTATATATGATACACAGTTTGCTATGGGCAGTTCATTAGGTATTATGATTTTTACAGGCACATCAGCAATTATTGCCAATGCGCGTTTAAGTAGAATCCATACTAAAGTGTATTGGCAGTTATTATCAATTATTCTACCTATGTGTATTTTAGGTGCTGTTGTTGCTCGTTTTGCTCATGGTGATATCTTAATTTTAGTTTTTTCAATTACACTACTGGTTATGATCTTTAAGTTAATCCGTAATAAGAAAGAAAAACAAACACCATTTAACTATCAAATTCCCGCCAATGAGGTAGATATTAATGTTAGTAAATCACGCCGTATTAAATATGGTAGTATTATTGGCTTTATCTCTGGCATGCTTGGAATTGGTGGATCAATAATTAGTGTTCCTTTTCTTATTTCGCAAAATTTGCCTATTCGATATGCAGCTGGCACCTCATCTGCTTTAAGCCTACCAATCGCATTAGTTGGTAGTATTAGTTATACCTTACTTGGTATTGCCTCTTCTGAAAATGTTAGCTATTCGAGTGGTTTTTTATATTGGCCTGCTATTATTACCGTAGGTATTGTTAGTATGTTAACAACACCTTTAGGAGCAAAGCTATCAACTGTAACACCACCGAATATAACACGTAGAATATTTATTGTACTCCTTCTTTTAATCTGCATTAAAATGTTTTACATTGTCCTAATACAATGGCTGATATAAAAAGATAATGCGTTTAAAATTAATTAAAATCTTATTTTATCTTATTACAATAGGCTTAATCTATTTCACCACTAGCTGTAGTACATGGAAGCAATATTTTACAAATAATACACAACAAACTAATAAAGCTAATACTTCTGAACAAACTAAAGATAATACAAATCAAAAAGCTCAAGCAGAGCCTGTCTACAGAACAATGACATTTTTACTATACGCTTCATTTTACTCTTTTCAAGCGGCTAAAGAAGCCTATAAAATACTCCATCAGCACTATCCTAATGATCAAGTATTTATTCGCCGAGTTGATATTAGTCAATCAACTGAAGAACCACAACTTATTTATCAAATTCTAATTGGCCCTATTCATTCACAAGAAGAGGCCACAAGACTGACTCAAAATATTCCACCATGGCTGCCTTATCAACCACAACTTATCAAAGTCAAAACTATCTATCATTAAATAAATTCATATGCTAAACTGTCGTGCTTGATTGAAATTTCAATCTTTTCGTGGGAGATTTATGAAAAAAAATGGTTTAATCGTTAGTTATTATCTATTAATTATACTAGCTTTAATCTGGGGACTACAGTTTGCTTTTAATAGTATTGCACTAAAATCTATTTCACCTGAGATTCTTGCAACCTCAAGAATAACCATAGGTGCAATAACTTTATGTATTTTGCTTAAATTATTTGAAAATAATGCTCATAAGGTATCAAGTAGGCAACAAAAACTTACACGATCAGTTATCATACGTTATATTGCAATTGCATTTTTAGAAACCATCATACCAATGATTGCTATTGCCTGGGGACAACAATATGTAGATAGTAGTATCACTGGTATTTTAATGGGTACAATTCCCTTATTTGCAGTTTGTTTAGCTACGCTTTTTATTCCCGCTGAAAAAGCAACACTCCGTGTTATTACTAGTATTATCATTGGCTTTGCAGGGTTAGTTATTCTACTATTACCATCGATTAATATGGGTAAATCAAATAATTTAATTGCTGAATTAGCTATTCTTTTTGGTGCATTATGCTTTGCTTCATCATTAATAATTATTCGCACTATGGAACAAAAATCACCACTTAGATTAACCCGTAATGTTTTAATTATTGCTGCTGTTCCAATGCTTTTATTTACACTGATTAAAGAACCACAAGCCTATTTAAACTTTACACCTGTATCTATAATAACTGTTTTAATCTTAGGTATTTTTCCTTCAGGTATTGCATATTTATTGTATATTCAACTAATTAAGCGCGCTGGTGTAACGTTTACCTCATTTGTTAATTATCTTGCGCCTCTAGTCAGTGCTTTTGCTGGCGTTTTATTCATGGGAGATCATCTATATCTATCAACTATCATTGCTTTAGTCATGATTATTGGTGCAATGCTGATTAATAATATGCCAAAATTAAAATTTAAAAAACTCAAAATTAATTAAATAGTATAACTTCACAAAATTAAATATAAAGTAACATACCTTTACAAATTAAACATATAAATTAAAATAAATCATCAAACTTCTAATTTAGCAATTGCTATCTCATCAAGGAATTAAGTATGGTGATTCATCCAGTATTACAAAAACTAATAGCAGATCCAATGATTAGCTATTTCAAATCACAACCTGCAAAAGAACAACGTAAATTATGGGCTGAACGAATTGCAACATTTTACTCTACAAGCATTAAGCCTGAAATTACGCATACCAATATCTCCATAGACACTCGCTTTCATCAGCTAGATGCACGGCTTTATACACCCCACAACCATAATGATAATATTATCTTATTCATACATGGTGGTGGCTGGAGTTTAGGCTCTATTGATACCTATCAACTGATTTGTGACTATTTAGCTGATGAGTCTAAATCACAAGTATTATCCATCGACTATCGCTTAGCACCTGAACATAAATTTCCTGCTGCTTTGGAAGATGCAATTGATAGTTACCACTGGCTAGTGAAAAATGCAGTGTCTTTAAATGCTAAACCTGATCAGATTATTGTTATCGGTGACAGCGCTGGTGGCAACATAACTGCCACATTAGCACATTTAACTAAAAATGAACTAATGAAACCCAAAGCACAAGTACTTTGGTATCCTGCAGTTGATGCAGACTACAACTACCCTTCAAAAAAAACCTATACCGATTCTATCTATATGTTGGATCGAAATTGGCTTGAGTGGTTTTACAGTAATTATGCTAGATCAGATGCTGATCGTTATCTACCTAATTTTTCACCAATATACTTTGAAAATTTTGATCATCTGCCACCTGCTCTAATTATCCTACCTGAACTAGATCCACTGCATGATGAAGGCATTGCCTATGCTGAAAAACTAAAAGAAAATAATAATATAGTAACTGTTAAAACTTATAAACAAATGGTCCATGGATTTATCGGCTATATTGGTGTGATTGAAGATGCCCTTAAAGCAATAGAAGAAACAAGCCAATGGATTAATAATTTGTAAAAATAAATGGATGTATAACTTTATCTATGTGCAGAAAGTGAGGTTTCTCTCATATGCTCAGGTATATCAATCAAATCATCATTAACTCTCATAAAATCTATTGCTTGTTGTTTGTAGCTTCGATTATCTCTATTGTCTTGACCAACTTCTACACCAGGAAAAGATGACTCAATTGTATCTTTAATAATTCGTTTTAGAGTACTATTACTACTTGATATATTATCATACACTAATAATAATGCACCTAAGCGCTGCTGATCATTCTCAGCATAGTCAGTAAAACTTTGTAAAAATTTTACATCATCTTCTCTTGTGTCATGTCTAAACATAACCAAAACACCAGCAGCGCCTTGATATTCCTTTTCATATTCTGCTGCTATATTTGTTTTCATTGCCATATGTAAGCTGCATAGATTCCTAAACCCTGAACCTGCTGAGATAGTCGCTTCTTCTGCATTTTCTAAGATACGATTTAGCCTAGGTAAACTAAATTGAATACGTCCAATTAACCCATTAACTACTTCCTGACGAGTTTCTGCTTTTGAATCGCGTTTAGCTCTATTTTGAGTAATTGCAATTTGACATGCTTCTATTGCTATTAAATAAGCCTCTTTTAATCGATAAGCTGCTAATTCTAAATCACCATGATTTTTACGATTTGTAATATCACCCATAAATTTTTCAGATGTAGTTTCAAAATCAATCGTATAAGTATCTATCAATCGTGATATAGCAATTAAGCGGGCAGAGGTTAGTTTCCAATTATCTTTACCACTTTCTTGGATATTATTTTTCAAAGTTGCACATTCTAGTTTACTTGCGTTTCTTGCTAGTTGATTAACAGCCCCTTGTGGTTCTTGATAAATAATTGGATGACGATTTGTAGTGCTTATAACATTTCCATTAAGTGCTCTTAATTCACCACGATATCTATCCCATTCTCTAACGGTTGCATCAGATGGTTGATTATCACTCATACAGCTAAATGGCATAAACTTACCCTCCAGATCAATTTTACACATCTCATAATAATCAGACATTTTGGAGTAAATAAAGCTTAAAAATAAAACTGCTGTAATATAAAGTCATTATTCTCTAGCATTAAATGAAATTTTTTTAGTTTATATTTATTAAAACCATAGAGTTATAACATGAGAAACATTGAAATATTTTATTATTATTAAGCTACTTAATATTACCAACTATCCAGCTAATACCATAGTTTGATGATTCTGAAATATTAACTTTACCACGCTCTTTATTTGAAAGAACTCTAAAGTGACCATTTTTATTTAATGCTAAACAACCAATTTCCCAATTAGCACACCAAATACCAAGCGCTAAAGGTGCATAATACCTAGATTTAGTTGCTGTCAAAAAATCAAATCTAACTAACTTATCTTTTTCTGATGTGTTATCTATTACTGCTACTAGTCTTGTTGTTTGCCCATTATAGGATGAGGGGGCCCACTGACAAACTTCATAACAACGGCCATATTCATCTAATGGTTTTTCCATTATATTTGCAGGTTTTGTTAATTTTTCATCTGTAAAAACTAATTGTGATAATGGCAATCGTTTATGCTGCAATTTTTGAATAAGTCGTATAAATAATGGCTTAAACATAGACTCATAACCAATAGCACAAACACAAATTACATGATCCTTACTCGAATCAAATTTATCACCAAGATGTTGAATAATACTTTTTTGATCTGCTCCAGGACCTATCCAACACGTTGCTAAACCCATTTTAGTAGCCTCGTGCACAATTTTTTGTAAGCTTCTACCAATATCAATAATTGCTAACCTACTATATTCTTTTGGGGCAATTGCAACTAAAAACTCATGCGCTCCAACAACTGGCCATACCGTTAATGGTGTTGCAACATACTCAAATTTTATTGATAAGTTTCCAAGTTGATTCTCTTGTTGAGTATAAAAGTTAATCGTATTTGATAACACTTTAAAATGTTTTTCTGTTAATTTACGAGATTGAAAAGATCGACAAGAATGGCGTTTCCTCATTAAAGTAAATTCATCAAGACCATCATTTGGTTTTGGAGTCCTCTCTTGCGGGTGTAAACCATATTTAACGATTAGAATAGTTCCTATCAATGCAATAGTAAAAAAAATAGCAAGAACAAATGGCAGCCAGAATAAAATAATTTGCCAGTAACCAATAAGCCAACCAATACCTGCAATTAAGTATAAAACCACAACCCATACTGCATGGATAATATACTGCAGCCAACCACTAAATTGCAAACGAACTTTCAATCGCCATAAAGCACTTTTTTCAAATTTATTTTGTATTTCTAATGCCACTAGCAAAACTCCAAATACTAGATAATGTTATTCTATTACCCCACAAGCAACTCGTGCACCACCTCCGCCTAAAGCTTGTGGATGATCTGAGTAATTATCACCCCCTTGATGAATCATTAATGCATGATGATCAATCATAGCTAATTTTAGCCTTGGTGCTAATACAGGTAAAGTAGCTGTACCATTTTGATTCACGGTTAAAGCTGGTAAATCTCCTAAATGACCATTTGCATTATAAGGCCCTAAATGTTGGTTGGTATTCTCAGGATCATAATGTCCCCCGGCTTTTAATGCTGGTACTAGTTTTCCATCCTTTTTAGCGGACATACAAGAAGGATTTTGATGAATATGTAAACCATGAACACCTGGTGTTAAGCCTTTTAAATTAGGCACAACCAATAAACCATTTGCTGTATCTTTAAATGTAATTGTACCAATTTCAGCACCCATTCCTTTAGTTGAAACCAAATACATTTTCACAACTTCTACTTGGCTATGCGCAAATGCTTGTGATGCTAAAACCATTAATAAAACAACCAATACCTTTTTAAACATCTATCAATACTCCTTTTAAAAACTTTAAGTTTATTATGCTTAGTTCTTGTTGTTTTATCCAGTTAAGATTATATATCACCTTAATTTTCAAACGATATCAAAGCCTGCTATTTTACTTAATTTAAAATAATTATTGACAACATAGTAATCAAATAATATTATTTAATTAAGAAGCATTGCGTTTTATAATTAAATTATAAATATAATAATAGGAGTTTTTATTGTGGGGAAATCATTAGAAGATCTTAAAAAAAATATCCAGATAAATATCAAAATCTTAAACATAATATAAAAAACATTAATGATAATAATAATGATAATTTTTTCAAAAATTTTTCTACCAAAGAAAAAGAAAGTTATCTAAAAAAACTTATTAATGATAATAAAATATATGAAAGATTAAAAAAGACACAACTTATAAAAAAATTTACTAGCAATAGTGTTGGTGGCGAAAACATTGTTGTTTCCAATGATAATAATACCGCTGAATTAGACAATAATGACCTAAAAAAACTACTCCAATGGTCTTATGGAGAAGAAGATAAAAAGTCATTAAAAATTGCCTTAGAATTACCATCAAAAAACTATTACCCGAACAAACCTAAAACGGGTATATTTACTTCAAACCTGGATAAATATCAGGAAAATGATACTAAAATTAAAAATAAATTTAATAAAATTGATAAAAATTGGACTGTTAAATCAAAAAAAAATAAGGACACAATTGAAACCACATACAAAAACAATAGTAATGATGAAAAACAATGTACTATCAAACAAGATCATACTAAAAAACAAGCAACCATTGAAGGTCAAGTCGATGCTAAATTAGTTGCAAATATGATTAAAGTTAATGGTGGCACAGCCTATATCTATGGTGGCTGGAAACTAGATGATTTTAAAAATGTTCTTGACGAGTGCGCCAATATCGGTATCAATCTTGAGAAGATATATATACAAAAAGATAACCTGCAGTTACAAAATGAAAATATAGAAGATTTTACAAAAGAACTAGAAAGTGCTCGGAATAAACAACAAGAAAAAGTTAAAGAGATTAAAAATAAATTTCCTGAATCACTTTTCCAAACAGCAGCAGAAACAATGCCTGCCTGCCCACAGTTTTCTGGGAGTCCACCACCTTAATAATTATCTATCTTAACTCAAATAATTATACTGATAGCTATTATTTGATCCTTTAGGTGTTACATATGGACATTTTGAATCACCTGAAGCATCTTGCTGACACATAAATATAAGATTTTTGTTATCATTCATAAAAAAGCCTTTCACATTACCTTGGTCACAAGATAGGATATAATGTTTTCCTGAGTAATCATATTTTAAATGGCATGCAGTTGTTGTTGAAGTAAAATGAAAATCATACATTGGGTAACTATTATTATCATCAGCACTACTTAAAGTGACATATCCATCAGTATCTGGTGAATTATTTTTTTCAATAGATACTTTACCTAAACCAATCGTTGTTGGTGTTAGTTTATAACCCCCTTCACAAATAGTGAGATTAAATTTCCAAGTACCTGTTGCACCTGACCAGCTAGGGCTTCCATTTGTTGTTTGGGTTGCTAACTGACTACCAGCATCAAAATTATAAGATGAAGATGATTGCACTTTGGCTGTACAATCATGACCAAAGAAATTATCCCAACCACTTGCTGATGTTTTAATCCATGCTGTACCACTAACAATACCATCATTAAAATCAATTTCGCCATTAGATACAGAAGCAACTTGCTTACTGCTCCCTGGATCAATACTTTGAGATGAACCATTATTAACCGTTACATTTAATGTAAATGGACATGAATTTTTAATTGTAACTTGTGCTTTACTTTTACAACTAGCATAAGAGAGTATTGGTAATAATAATGTTATTATTATGCTGATTAACTGCTTAGATTTTACCATATTCACACAACCCCAATCACATATTTATTATTTTTATATATAAAATGTGTTTTTAGGCTATCTAAACTAATAATCAAATAAAACTGAAATTATTAAGAAAAATCTCAGTAATAAAACTTATTAATTAGGGTAAATACAAGTTAACTCTTGTAGTTATACTGATAGTTATTTGATCCTCTAGGTGTTATATAGGGGCACTTTGAGTGACCAGAAGCATCTTGTTGACACATAAACACAAGATCTTTGTTATCATTCATAAAAAAACCTTTCACATTACCTTGATCACAAGATAAAACATAATGATTTCCTGAGTAATCATATTTTAAATGACATGCAGTTGTTGTTGAAGTAAAATTAAAATCATACATAGGATAACTATTATTATCATCAGCTCCACTTAAAATAATATAACCATCTGAATCCGGTGTATTATTTTTTTCAACATTTACTCTGCCTAAACCAATTGTTGTTGGCTTTAATTTATACCCTCCTTGGCACATATTTAAATTGAACTTCCATGTTCCAGTTTGTTTCACTCCAAGCCAGTTAGAATTACTTTTACTAAAATTATCTAATCCATCATTTAAACCTTGAGGATCATCAAATCCATTATAATAAGTATATTCAACATGCCATTTACACTTAGTCGTACCATTACCACTAGATGATGTTTTAATTTTAGCATTACCTACCACGATTCCATCATCAAAATTAACCGTATCATTTGATATTGATGCAACCTCTTGTGTATCTCCAGGATTAATTTTTATCGTTTTCTTATCATCTACATTTACTTTTAACGTAAATGGACAAGAATTTTTAATCTTAACAACTGCTTTACTTTTACACCCTGCATATGCAAACACAGGTAAAAATAGTAATGCTATTAAATAAGTCAATTGGTTTAGTCTTAGCATAATGATACAACCCCACATCATATTTATACTGTTAATATAACTTTAATTAGACTAACTAGATTAGTAAGCAAATTAAACTGAAATTATTATGAAAAATTTAAGCAATCAAAGACAATTTCTTTACATCATTAATGCCGCCTCCCCTGCTTGTTTAGCTGCATTCGTAGAGTCATTTGAAATTGCTAAATTACGCTGTGAAGTTGCTTGAGATGTTTCTCTTTTACCTTGTGCATAGGATGATGTTTTAGATTTTTCAGCTTCAATGCCTTGAGTCATTGTCTGTCCTCCTGCCTGAGCTGCACTTTGTGCATATTGCATACCTGCACCTTTAAACTCTTGGATTTCAGCCTCCCCTGCACGTTCACCTCTAGTATTGCCAATCCACTGTAATACTTTATCAGGAATAACATAAATTAATGAAAAACACTTCATAAATGCCATCGATAAAAATGTCGCATATAAGAAAATGATCATACAAGAGAATACTCCTCTGGCATAACTTGCCGCATCTGTACCATTAGATGCTGGCATTAAGTCTAATAATGAATCTGTAATTGCATGAAAACCATCTGCTGAGTACTGAATAACAACATAAGTTAAACCAATACCAAAAATCATACCTAAAATCATAAATACTGGTCTTAAAACCAAGTTCATACAAATTTGAATACCAGGTTCTGCTTTACCAAAGACTTCATGCCCTTCTGGATAAACCAAACCAAGTGCAACTACAGGTGCCGCAGCCATTGCCTCAATAACCAATAATAACCATGCTGTTTTACCAGCCCAAAAAAGAATATAAGGCGTTAACGGTATAATAATAGAGAAAGAAATACCAATACTAAATATACTTGTTAAAACAAATAATACTAATGGTAACCACATTAAACTTAATGAAAATTCTGCTAGCTTCATTGTAACTTGAAACATAGATTGAGCATAATCTAAACCACTTTGTGCGGCAAATGTACTACTGTATAAGCCTCCTGTTGCAGCATTCCACCCTGCATACTCTTCTGATTTCTTTTTATCTTTTTTAAACTTTTTCTGCGCTGAATTTTGTATCTCTTGCAGTTGATCTTTAGCATGAGAGAAAATACCCATCATACTATTAATTGTTCCTTCAATCAGCGCCATACCCACCGCTTGCACATTTTGAATCATACTGAAATTTTGTGCAGCAAAATCTGTTCCACCTTCATCATTGGTGTAGTCACTGTCTCCACTACAGTCACCATTAACACAACCTATATCATAAATTTGTTGTAATAAACCACCAGCTGCAGCTGAGTTATCATTCGTACCTAATGAATTAAATATCTCAGTTAAAAGCTCTTGTGCTTGATCAGTTACATTTGATGTATTAACTGAAGCTTCACTACCACCAAAATCAATATCATTGCTTGAAAAAAATGTAAATAAATTAATAATTGGCAATACAGCCTTGTTAAATAATTTATTTGCTTCAGTTTGTTTTTCACTATCACTGACACTTGAATCCACATAGGGAGAATAAACTGAACTAACTAATGAATAATCAATATAAAGATACTGTGCATATTGAAATTGCATACCATCAGTTAAAAGATTATTTACTTGTTGTTGATATAAACTTTTATCACTATCAGATAAGCTTGAGTCACTGATAATCTGATTAAATAAATCTCTAACTGCACTCATTGAAGTGGTAAATGAATTATCTTCTGCTATCTGATCTTGAAATGGTTCTAAGTTAACTTGTGCTTCATATTGATAGTTACTATCATCTGTTGGATCAAATGACTCTGAGTTCTTTATTAAATTATCAATCCCATTTTCAACTCTTATGTAATGAACATTAAGAAATTGATAGTCAATTAGAATCGTTGTTTGATTAGAAACTAAGTTTGCTGCATTAGAGAGTTTAGCAAAATTGGCATATAGATTCTGCAAATTCTGCGATAAACTATTATCTAAATCAAGATAAAGTGTATCTGCATCCCACCAACCATAATTTTTAGCCTTATAACATATATTTGTATCATCTGAATAGTCACATTCTTCTGTTATAGAACCAGAATATTCCTCTAATTTTTTAATAATTTGTGTTGATGTATCATTAATTGCATTTGAGTATTTCGGATCTAAAATTTCATCAGGGTCATCAACTAAATTAATTATTAAATAACGATAGTTAGATAAATCATATTCACGTGCAATTGGTGTAATATCTTTTGGTTTTGGTTGATTAACCATTTGATTAATATTAAGTTTACCAATCCAGTCAGCTGTATCTAATTTATATTGAATATACTGATCATTACTGCCTTCTACTTGAGACCAAGATGATAAGCCTTGATTTAATATCGATGTATAACTATCAAATGGTTTTACGCTGGAATTAATTGAACCATCAGAATTTAGTTGAACTGCAGTAGCTAATGGTTCAGCATACGATTGAACAAAACTATTATTAATATCTGTTGAAAAACTAATATCACACGATATAGGATAAACTTGAAATGTCTCAGTTGTATAACTAGTTTCTGTAACATTATCATTTGCATCATAAGTTGATTGAGGAACTTTTACTTTAACTGGCAATGTATCATTTGCCTTAATACACGGAGCGTTACCTGAACTACCCTCAGGCTTTACAAACGTATCATTACCTAACATATTTCTTGTTAAATTACTCATCATAAAAGTAGCTAAATAAGTATCAATATTATTTGATACTTCTGAGCTAACAACCGGAGGTACATTATTCGTTATAACATCCCCAACTACTTTTTCCCAAACATAATCAGCAAATGACACTCCTGCTGTTACCATTGCAAAGATCAAGTATTGGGCAACGCAATATCCTGTACTTAATGGCACTGCAAACACTGTGCCAAAAATAGCCCTCAATGAGATCCAATGCCCACTCCAGTTTTTTCCTAAAAACTGACCATCTCTAGCTGTATTAACTGTACCAACAAGAATAACAAAAGCATAGATAATAAAAACTACAGCTAAAAGGCCTGCATTAAAATACTTAAATGTAGTACTAAATAGTGTTGGGTTAATACTTGTTAATAAGGTTTGAACATCACCACCAAATACTGTGTTTAGTACTTTTTGTGAAGCATCACCTGCTGGGACTGTTCCCCAAATTGTCGAACTCATACGCTACTTTCACCTATATTATTGAATATAATAAGCCACAAACACTTATTTAAAGTGCTAGAAAATTTGTTAATTTGCTACCTTTAGATAGAAGTTCTAAAAGATGTATTACCTAAGTAATTTTAATGAAGTCAACCCGATTTGATTCGTGTTAAATTAGTCATGGTTTGTTGCTCCCGCCTGTTAATTAATCATATTTTTTATAGTTTTATTTAATTATAATTAACTATAAATCTCAAAAAACTGAAACAATGCGCTATTTTTTCAGTATTTTCATGTTTAAAGTAATATGCTTTAAACGCCATAATTATAATGATAACTTTCTGATACAGCATTGGATTTTAAAAATGGACATTCTAAATTACTGGAACTATTTTGTTGGCATATATAGACTAACTGCGTATTATTATTTGTAAAAAACCCCTTAATATTACTTCCATCACATGATGAAACAAAGTATTTACCATTATAATCATACTTCAAATGACAAGCCGTTGTAGTATTGCTAAATGTAATATCATAAGTATCATAACCACCATTATCATTTGGTTGTAAATAAATTACATTCGATGAATAATAAGTATTATCTTTTTCAATATGAATATTACCTAAGCCAATTGCTTGAACTGTTACTGCATTATCATAGCCATTTCTGCATATATCAAAATGCCATGTATAAGTTTTCTTTTGTCCACTACCTTTATCAGAACTTCTATCATCAAAACCACCTGGATCACTAAAATCTCCATGAGCCTTATCTTCTTTAATATGATGCTGACACCCAGAACCCGTATCAGTTTTACTAACTTTAATCTCTCCATAATCTGTATTAATATCGTTATTTATCCCATCTGTAAATTTTATCGTTCCATTTGACACATCCCCAACCATCTTCGTATCACCCGGCTGTATTGTTTGTGGTGACTTATTATCAACAATAACATTAATTGCAAATGGGCAAGAGTTTTGCATCTCCACTTTAGCAACTGTTTCACACTTAGCGAATACAAAGCCAGGAAAAACACTAAAACCTAAGATAAAAACTTTCTGATATATACTTAATTTCATTAAAATCTCTTACTAATTTGTTATTATTATATTTCGCTTAGTTTAAGCATAATAAGTCATATTAAAAACTGAAAAAAACAATAAAAGTTTAAGTGCTTCATATAATCAACACTAAAGCCAATCAGAAAAAATAACCATAAGTACTAGAAAATTATTTATTTTTAAAGGATTTCAAATCTATACTAGAATTAACAAATAGCGATTTAAAATCATCTATAAGGAGTATAAAGGAAAATGATTCATCCAATCAAATCATATGGGTTAATTACTTTAGGCTCTATTATTATAACTTCTACAGCCTCAGTAACAATTGCTAATACTAACCAAGGTATAATTAAAGTTGATAATAAACCTCAAATGCAACTTGCACAAAATACCTCAACACATTATATGCCACAACAATCAATTCCAACCGTTATTCCTGAGCCACCTAAAATTAGACTTAATGCAGCTGCCTGGGTATTAATGGATTATCAAACAGGTGAAATTTTAACTGAAAAAAATATGAATAAAGAGCATAAACCTGCAAGCCTTACAAAAATACTTGCTGCTTATGTAATAGGCCAAGCATTACATGATAATATGATCAAATGGGGTGAAGTAGTCCCAATTAGTAAAAAGGCCTGGAAAACACCAGGATCAAAAATGTTTATTAAACCATCTGACCATTTAACAGTCGGCGATTTATTTAAAGGCATGGTCATTTCTTCTGGAAATGATGCAACAGTTGCCTTAGCTGAATTTGTTGCAGGCAGTGAACAATCATTTGTTGAATTAATGAACCATACTGCCAAACAGTTAGGAATGAATCATAGCCACTTTTCAACCTCAGATGGATTACCGGCTAAAAATCAGTATACTTCTGCCTATGATATGGCTATTTTATCACGAGCTTATATTCATACTTTTCCTGAGCTATATAAACTTTACAGTCAAAAAAGTTTTACATTTAATGGTATTACACAAAATAATCGTAACCGATTACTGAATCAAAAAACAGGTGTTGATGGAATAAAAACAGGCTATACTGACCAGGCAGGTTTTAGCCTTGCATCTTCTCAAATAAAAGATAGTAGACGTCTAATTGCTATTGTTTTAGGTGCACCAAGTGATACAGCTAGAACTGAAGAATCAAATAAACTTCTAACCTATGGGTTTAGATTTTTTGAAAATTACGATGTTGCAGATCATGGAAAGAGCATTGCTAAACTGCGTATTGATAATGCTGAAACTTACCAATATCAATTACCAGTAGCCGTTAAAAATGATGTAGTTTTAACACTCGCTAAAGGCCAAGATAAACTTATTCATTTAAATGTTACAGCGAATGAAAATTTAAAAGCACCCATTAAAAAAGATCAAGTAGTCGGCACTTTAACTGTTACCTTAAAAGGAAAGACACTTGTCACCACACCTGTATATGCTTTACAATCTGTTGAAAAGGCTGGATTTTTTACAAATATAGGACATACCATTCGTGGTTGGTTTTAAAATTTAAATGCAAAAAAAAACGATTTATATATTCTGGATTGCAGCTTTTATTTGCCTAGCATTTATTATTCATATCATTATGCAAACAAATCAAGAGAAACGGCTAACACCAGAATCCAATGAAACACTTCATCGCAATACCGTAATTCTCAATGCTATCAACCATCATTATGCCACCTATGGTTATATTAATAATCATAAAGTTAAATTTATCGTTGATACCGGCGCAACCAGCGTCTCTATCCCAGAATCTATTGCTAAAACAATAGGCCTTAAAAGAGGTGCGCGCTATCAAGCAATGACTGCTAATGGTAAAATTACTATCTATCGAACTTATATTGATCAATTAACAATTGGTAGCATTACGCTTAATCATGTTGTAGCTAGTATTAACCCATCATCTGATGATGATTATATTTTACTCGGTATGAGTGCATTAAGACGTCTTGAAATGCAACAAAAAAATAATCAGCTTATATTAATTCAAAACAAATAAATCAAACATTTAATAAATATGTAACAGTTCTTTGCCATAATAACGTCAAAATATTCAGTTTTAGGTACTTATGATGAGTTATACTGAATTAGACAATATTTATTATCAAAATAAGTTTGACAATGAACGTCATTACTATCAACGTATTTTAAATGCATTTGACCAACAAGCTGACTCAATTTATTTAGCAGAAAGTATTTTAGGCTATTTTGAAGATATCTCTGGCAAAGAATTAAATTTTGAGCATGATGCAACCTATTACTCATCCTTAAGCTTATTTGTAATGCTTGGCATATTTGGTAGTTTTAAAGCATACTCTCAATTTCATACAAATAAAAAAACTGATCAGTATTATAAACAATTTAGAACTGGTTTAAGTGGCGCTAAAAATGGCCGCCATGCAGTGATTAATATTTCAAATTTAGTTGCTACATTTAGCCATCAAAGTATTACATCTTCACTACTTTCACCTGCTGGTGCTATTGGATTTACAGTTGGTATTTTATTAGTTGCAAATAATCTGTATAAATTAAAACTTGAAGAAAAAAGAAATGCTAACTTAAAAGCAATCGAGCAATACCTTATCAATTCTACTACACATTCCATTGATACGATAAAACCACCAAACACAAAAAATAACCGCAAGCTTATTTTTACTAATGTCATTGATGGCTTAACAGATGGGTTATACGTTGCTGGTAATATATTTATGCTCTTAGGTTTATTTGGTGTATCTGCTTCTGTACCACCTGTCGCTATCGGTATGGCTGTATTTTATGGTATCTATACTTTAGGTTCTATTATTAATAAATATTTCAAAGAAAAAGAAACACAATTAAAAGAAGAGTTTGAATATCTTAAATTTCTAAAAACACTAGATAAAGAAGATAAGTTGCTTACATATCATGATCAATTTAAGCATGATCCTAATTATAAAAAATATATTGGGCATATTGACGGTCAAACAGATGATGAAATTAAAGCACAACTAAAAATTGCCTTAACCAATAAAGAAATCCAACTCAATGCTAAAAAAGATAAATTTGAAAATAACCCAATCTATAAAGTATATAAAGCTATTTCAAAACCATTTTCAACGCTTAGAGATTATGTTAACACCATTAAAAACTCACTTGCTGCTGCAGCTGGTATTGATATTCTAATTAGCCAACACCCATTAGCTGATGCTGCTGTATCTTTAGGCTGTATCATTGCAGGTGCTGTATTAGCCACACCCTTTTTAGTTTATAAAACTTATTGTTTAATTAAACCAAAGCATCAATTAGCAAACCAGCAGCCTATTGATATCGCAGATTTATTATCATTTTTTAATCAATACAATAACCCTGGCTTTTTTAAAAAACGCCATCATCGAGAGCTAATTACTCAATTAAATGATAAATATGCTAATCATGAACAAAATTATTTAAGTATTTTTGGTGACATTAATCATTATATTATTCATAACTATAAGCGTATAAACCCTAAAGGTAGTCTATATCAACGCTATCGAGCAGCTAAATCTTATATTATACAAAAACATCACACCATTAATTCTGCAATCAAACAATTATATAATGAATATCAAAATACTTTGCCAGAAAACGAATTACCTATAAAAACAATCAAGGCATTATTAACACTTTATCCTAAAACATGCCAATATGAATTAGCGCAAAGCTTATCTATTTTCAATTTACAAGAGCAAATTGATTTATTATATAACCTAAATGATTTTTTTGATCAAAATACCATTGATTCATTAGTGTTTTTAATTGATAAAATTAACAATCCAGATATTAAAAAAGAATGCTTTAATCATATGTTATTAAAATGCGTAGATACTCAAGCTATTAATATCGAGAAACTGCAATCATTTGTTGAAAATATCAATAAACTTTTCAATCTCAAGCCTCTTACATCAGTTGAATCGAAACACTGTAATTTTTATATGAATCAAGCTGCAACCAATTACATTAAGTACTGTGCAAATCAACTAACAGAAAACCAATCTCTCTCTATTGAACAAAAATTAAAACGTTATGAGCAAATACATCAACAAATTATCAAACTACAGCCTAAAATGATGGATTTCTATATTAGACGAGCAGATCGTCAATCATTTGAAGTAAGTGTTAATGAGTTTAGTCGTTTTGTTAAACAAAATACGCTAAATAATCATCATTACCCTATGATGCCTAAAAATTTATTTAATCCTAGTAAAACTACCCATGCAAAACCACTTCAATTAATCAATGCATAAGTTAATTATTACGATCTACATTAGTAAAAATTCGCTACATTATCATAGATCAACTATGATTATAAAACCAAATTAACAACTGCTTTAAGGTAAAGTAACAAATATGAATTTTCAATTTAATTACTTCATTACCATGTTTTTATTAGTTATAGGCTTACCTAATTTTATATCTGCTCATGAAAATACAACAACTTGTAATAATAATTGGATCAAAGCATTGATTGCTGAAACACAACCACCGGATAATATTCAACAATATGCTAATGATATCTATCAACTTGCACCTAATGTTGAACGTATTAATCTACGTGTTACACTTGCTGGAATAACAACGATAGAAGCCTATAACCAGCTCGTTAAAAAGTATCAAAACCTTATCAAAGCGTTATACTCTGTTTATGGAAATCACACAATCAGTATTGGCTTTCACCCTGATAATTCTAAAAGTAGTGCTAAATATCATATCTGGTGGAACCCTGATAATGGAAATCCCAATACACAAAATTGCATCAGTTGGCAATGTGTTATGAGTAATAGCATCATACTTATGAATAAAATCAATGCTGTCTTTCCTTCAGGTAAAGGCTTTACTGAATTTTCAATTGAACAAAGTTATTTAGAACCACAAGATATTAATGACCTTCGAGCAGAAAAATCATGCCTTAATGGTAATGCTGCCTCATTATGTCCTACAGGTATTACATTAGCAGAACCCGCTGTTAGCTATGGATATGTCGGTCCAAGCTATGGTGATGTATCTCGTTATGGTCCAAATGATTTAGATTATGGTTATCCACAATATTATAATAAATATCCCCGCGGCAAGCAGCGGGGTATTAAAAGAGTCGCAATTGCGCTTCATCCAGTTTTAACCCTTGATTCTTAACATACCGCTCCACCACTTTCCAGTTACCTCCTTCACCAACTGTCCCA